>JAICPY010000001.1 GCA_025929585.1 Steroidobacter sp. | reverse complement strand
TTGAGCGACAGCATCGCTGTCGGGCAGGCCGAACGGATTGTCGGAGAAGTCGCCGGTGGCGCGGATTGTCTGTACGAAAGAGCCGATATCCTTGTAGAAGAAGGCCAGCGACAACAGCGATTCTTCGGCGAAATACCACTCGAATGAAAGATCGTAGGTATCGGCCTCGAACGGTTCCAGGAACGGATTGCCGGCGTTCACTGTCTTGTTGTTGCCGGCGATGCTGAGCGTCAGACCTGGGTTGAGTTGGCCGAGACCCGCTCGGGTCATTGCTTTAGCCGCGCCAAATCGGATCAAGAAATCTTCGGTGATATCTGCGACCAGGTTCAACGAAGGCAGCGTGTTGTCGTATTCATTCTCGATGACGAGCAATTCATTGCCGCTCGCGCTGCGCGCCCAACCGGTGGTTTCCTGGGTCGTCTCGACGTACCGCACGCCGACGTTACCGCGAACCGGAACATTGCCTAGATCCGCGCCGAATTCGAACTGCACATAAGCGCCTTGATCTTCCTCCTCGACCGAGAAGTTGTTGTTGAGATCGAACTCCGTGCTGACGTTGTACGCGGCGTAATTCGTAGTGTCGAATAGGTCGGTCGCGGAACGCACATCGGGCACCACCCATCGGTTGGTGTTACCGCTCGGCAGATCCAATCCGCTGTCGTTCAAATCGAGCGATCGAGCATACTGAGAGCGCGCCACCGCCGCTTGCTCGGGCGTGACACCTTCATTCTGCCGGCGCCGGCTGGTCGTCGCGAACTCATACTGTTTGAGCTGCACGCCGAATTTCAGCGCAGTGTTCTCCGACAGATCCCACTTCAGATCCGCCGCGAGATTGTCGAAGGTGTTGTCGGCGCTTTGCGGTCTGAGCCGAATCTGCGAGAGGGTCCAGGCTTCTGGATTGTCTACATCCGCGCTTCCATAGTTCAGCACCGGCAGGCGTGAACCGCCGCGATAGTCGAACGAAACGCCGTCCGCATCGGGAATGTCCCAGAGCATGGTCGTTTGAATCGGATTGTCGTGTTTGGATTCCGCCGTGCCGAGCAAGGCGGTGAGATGCAGAGCGTCCGTGAAGCTGTGCTCCAAGCTCAACGTGAACTGAGTGAACTCGGTTTGCAGTTCGTCATAGCGCTGCTCCGAACGGACATCGACGTCGTTGAAGACGCCATAAACCATGTTCGCGCCGCGAATCTCGGCATCGAGAATATCTACATCGCCCAACCCAGAGCTGAAGTTGGGAATCTCCAGGAATTGTTCGGTGCGCGTGGACTGCAAGTCTGCATACAGAGCATCGAGTGTCAGTACGGTTGCATCCGATGGGCTGAATTGGAACGAAGCGGTAATACCGAGGCGTTCCTGAGTGTTCTCATACAGGTCGTAACGAGGAATGCGCGGGCGGAACGAGTCGTTGAATTGATCGAGCGTGATACCGCCGGTGTAGCTGGCGAGATTGGCATCTCCCCACCCGCCGCTCTGCCAGCGCACGGCGCTCGCACCATCGTCACGGAATTCGCGGTCGGAATACGCAACCGACAGCAATGCGCCGAAGGTGCCGTCGGCAAACGTGTTGCTGATCAGCATCGTGCCGCGCGGATCGACGTCTTCCTGCAAGTCGTTGTATCCGAGCTGACCGCCTACTACGAACGTCAGACCCTCATAGTCGAAGGGTCGCGCAACTTGGAGATCGACCGTTGCGCCCAGTGAACCTTCTTCCATATCGGCGGAGGAGGATTTGTTGACCTTGATCGAATTGAAGAGCTCGGATGCAAAGATATTGAAGTCGAACGACCGCTGGCGATTCGTGCCACCTGTGGCGTCGGTGCCGCCCGTCGTCGTGAGCGCCTCCATGCCATTGATCCGAACGCGCGTGAACTGCGGACCAAGCCCGCGGACGGAGATCTGTCGGCCCTCACCGCCCTGGCGTGCAATCGCTACGCCCGGAATACGTTGAATGGATTCCGCGAGGTTCAAATCCGGAAAGTCGGCGATGTCTTCGGCGACGATCGCATCGACCGCGCCAATGCTGGATCGCTTGACGTCCAAGGCGGCGTCCAAGCTCTCGCGAAAACCGGTAACGATGACCTCTTCGATCGAGCCGTCTTGCGGCTCCGCGTTTTGCGCGAGCGCTGCGGACCCCATGAATGTGGTCGAGGCCAGTCCCAAAATCGCCCGTACTGCAAATCGAATGCGATGACGCTCGGCTGCCGACATGTTTAATCCCCCCTGTTACTTGCTTACGATCTTTCATGGCGGCCGCTTATTGCGACGCTCGCCTATCGATCAGGCCTCGCCCTGTTCGAACCCCTTAATGACACCGGTAGCATTTCTGAAATGACACCGGTGACAATCCGGAGGCTAGCAGAGCGATACGCAGCCCGGCAAGAGCCTGCCGCGCGTTAGTCCGCCATTGCGGTGACTACGCAACAGCTGTACTCATCGGCCGGACTTGCAGGTCCTGCCTGTTGCTTTACAGCAAAATTCGAGGCGATTCTGGCTTTCGAAGCCTTAACGTATTATCGCTTGCATCGCCCGTCGGACAGCGCGGCGAGATTTCCGGAGGATTCATGTACGACTTCAGGCGATTTTTCATCGACGGAGCGTGGGTTCAGCCCTCGGGCCGCCGCGAGATCGATGTCATCAACCCGGCAACCGAGCAGCCGGTCGGGAGAATCCTGCTGGGCACGGGCGAGGACGTCGATGCGGCCGTGAAGGCGGCGCGGCGAGCTTTCGAGTCCTTCAGCGAAACCTCAAGGCCCGAACGTATTGCATTGCTAGAACGCATCGTCGCGGTGTACGAGCGGCGCATGGAGGATGTCGCGACGGCGATTTCCGATGAAATGGGTGCACCGATGAACTTTGCGCTTCGTGCACAAGCCGACAGTGGACTCGAGCACCTGAGGACAACTCTGGCCGTGCTCAAAGAATTCGAATTCGAAGAGATGATTGGCTCCACCCAGATCCGACGTGAACCGGTCGGCGTGTGTGGTTTGATCACCCCGTGGAACTGGCCGATGAATCAGATCGCCTGCAAGGTTGCACCCGCGCTCGCTGCAGGCTGCACCATGATCTTGAAGCCCAGTGAGATCGCACCACTCAGCGCTCATGTCTTCGCAGAGGTCATGGAAGAAGCAGGTGTTCCGAAGGGCGTATTCAATCTCGTCGACGGCGACGGCCCAACTGTGGGTGAAGCGATCTCGCGCCATCCCGACATCGACATGGTTTCTTTCACCGGCTCGACTCGCGCCGGTGTGCTCGTAGCGAAAGCAGCAGCAGAGAGCGTCAAGCGGGTTTCTCAAGAATTAGGCGGCAAGTCGGCCAACATCATTCTTGAAGATGCCGACCTTCATACGGCGGTTAAGCGCGGCGTGCTGTCGATGATGTCCAATACCGGCCAGTCGTGTAACGCTCCCTCGCGCATGCTTGTACCCGAGAAGCTCTACGATCAAGCGGTTCAGATCGCGAAAGAAATCGCAGCAAAACCGGTGGTCGGCGATCCGAAATCCGATGGCGTCACGATGGGTCCGGTCGCCAACAAGGCGCAGTTCGAGAAAATCCAACACCTGATCGAAACCGGAATAGCCGAAGGTGCAACTCTCGTCGCAGGTGGGCCCAGACGCCCCGAGGGCATCGCCAAGGGATACTTCGTGCGCCCCACGGTGTTCGCAAACGTGAACAATTCCATGACGATTGCACGGGAGGAAATTTTCGGCCCGGTGCTGACGATGATTCCATACAAAGATGAGGAAGAAGCGATCCGCATCGCGAATGACACCGTCTACGGCCTATCGGGCTACGTTTATTCAGGCAATCTGGATCGCGCGCGCCGCGTCGCTCGCCGACTTAGAACAGGCATGGTCCATCTCAACGGTGCATCGACCGACGCGAATGCCCCGTTCGGCGGCTACAAACAATCCGGCAATGGCCGCGAATGGGGCCGCGAGGGATTGAAAGAGTTTTTGGAAGTGAAAGCGGTGATGGGGTACGAGCCGAACGGGTGAGGCGCAGCGCTATGCGCTAAGCGGGTCGTGACTAGCGGGTCGCGGGCCGCAGGAGATCGGATCTGACTACCCGCGAATCACGGATCACGACTCACTGCTCGCAGACCGCGTTACTCATCCTCACCTCACTTACCTCACCGGCCCCAAGTCCGGGTCCCGGACGGGCGGTTCTCCTTGAGCGCGATCGAAGATGCGGTTCACTTTCATTCCTGCTAGCTCCGTGTCACCGCTCCAGGCCATCTGATATTCAAGTTGATCGGTTTTGAGTAGCCGAAATTTCTCCGTAACTCGTGGCCCGCCGCGAGCGCGTCGCTGCACGACAAACCACTGACCTTCCCAACCGGCTTTGAGATCCGCAAGCTGGCCTTCCGGCATCGAGACTTGGCTTTCGCTTCCTGCGGTGAATCTCCGAGTTTCGATCGAGGAGCGCATTTCGATGCTCCGGCCTTCTTGGCGAATGTTCAGCGTACGAGCAATACCGAGCATTCGGCGATATAGATCCTCTTCTCGCTCACGCCGTCGCTTGACTCGCGCCATCGCATCGCGCGTGGCAGCCGGGATTTCGACGCCTTCTTCGCCGATCGGTGGCAGTGGACGCGCGCCGGTGGGTTCTCGTCTTCGCAGCCAACGCTCCATTCGTTTGCGATCTTCCAACCGCTGACGCTCGAGCCGATCCATCAGCAGCTGTTCCGCATCGTCGCTTTGAGCGCTATTGAGCACCCAACGTCCTTCGAGGTTTACGGGCCGCTTCGGAAACTCCTCCAATGCACTCGCCGCTCCGCCAATGAAGCAGAACAGAACGACCGCCACGAAACGAAAGGACAAAGTCATGCTCAACGATCATCACCAGCGAGATTAGAAGGGGCTGAAGCAAAGACACTGCGACGGCCGGTGATGCCAGCCGCGAGCAACGCTCAGCGGTGACGCTGATTATGGACTCGCCGAACCCACAGGCGAAAGCGCGCTGCTCCAACCAGTCGCTTTCCGCTTACGGTCGCGGCTGTTATGTCGTGTGGCTGCGGCTTTAGAAGTCGTACCCGAGGCTGAACATGAACGAGCGGCCGAATATCGGCCTTCCGTTCGGCGCCGCCGGATTGCGTGGATCGCCTTCAGTGATACCGTCCGAATCGTTCACGTTGTCTCCATGTAGCTGGAGGAACAATCCGCCGGCGAATTCCGCCATCACGCCAACGTCGATTTTCTCGTATGAATCAAGTCGCACGGTGTTGGCATTGTCACCATACCGGCTGCCGACGAACGTGGCTCCAACATAGAAGGTCGCTTCGAAGTCGGCTGCTTCCAATGTATAGGAGGGAGAAACTCGGAACTGCCAATCAGGCTGCCGCAGCACTTGGTTGCCGACGTCAGTGGGAGTGGTCGAATCGGTTATCTCAGTCTCTTGAAGCGTGCCGATGAATGAGATTGCGATCTCATTCCAGCGGAACGAGCCATCCAACTCCACCCCCAAAGCTTCCGTCGTAAATGCAGTAGGTGGCAGCACACCACCGACGGTCGATGAGAACGCATCGTTCTCGTTGAAAAAGCCGGTTGCGTACAGGTCGAGCCACTCGCCGGAGAATTTCACACCTGCTTCGAGTTGCTTCACCTCATCCACGGTGTTGCGGTTTTCTCGGATGTCGTCGAAGTGCGGGAACAGGAACCCGCTGGTGTAGCGAACGAATACACCGAAGTCGTCGTTGAAGTCGTAATTGACGGCTCCCGTATATGCCGTCTCACTACCTTCCAAATGTGTCGTCTGATCGATGGTGCCATCCGCGAACCCAGTTCCGGAATCCAAGACATAGTCGATCGTCAGGTCCTCGCGCCGCACACCGAGATCAAGACGGATCGCATCCGTAATTTGCCAAGAGTCTGCCAGGTAAAGCGCTTCCGCCCGTGCGTCGCCGGCGGATTGCAGACCGAACATGAATCCTGGATCGCCGCCCGCGGCCGCCATATCTTCCAGCGTAACCGAAGGATCCAGCGGTTCGCCGTTGCGAGTGTTGTGCACCAGAATGGGATTGCCGATCGTCCAGAAATCGTTCGAAGACCAGCTCGCTCGGTAGTAGCCGAAGGTCACATCATGAGTGTCGCCAAAAACCTTGTTGATGCTGAGATCGTTGATCAACGCTTTCAAATCCTTCTGCACGACCCAATGACCATAGGTCTGCACGAAATCGTTTGCACCCAGTGTCCTTCCACTCACTGTTGAGACCGGCGCGCCGGCAGCAGCGCTCAGAGCGGTTGCGGACACAGCGCCGCCCGCAGGCACGAACCCATACGTGTCCGCGTCTCCATTCATGTACGTGAATTGGTCGCGGAACGTGAAACCGCCACCGAGCTCGAACTGGGCACTTCCACCGCTAACCGAACCGTCCCAGCCGCGGCCCTGCCCGAAGTCGAATATTTGCGTATCGCCCGCCGTATTTGTTTGCAGCTCTCGGAAGCGAGTCGCATTGCCTATTTGCGCAAAGGTGCCCAGGTCGTTCCCGGAGTTGAGCGCCATCGGCAGTACCCACTGACCGTGATCGTCAGTGACGCGCGTGAACACGTTTATCTTGCCAGTATCGAAAATTTTCGTCAGATTGATCGTGAACTGATTGCCCTCCTCAGCGGTGAATTGCGCATCGCGGATTCCCGGAGAGGATTGGATGTATCCGCCGATCATGTAGAAGAAATCTTCACTGATCGGACCGCTCATCCTCGCGTCCAATCGTTGCAAGTCGTAATCGGAAGTCGAGTACTTGATGCGTCCCTCCGTCTCCTCTCCTCCTTCCATCAGATTGAAGTTGACCGTGAGTCCTGGCTCTCCCTTACCGAACACCGCGTTCGGTCCACCACGCAAGCCTTCGACACTGCCAATCGTCTCATCGATACGAAAGATCGCGCTCTGCTCGAAGAACGAAAGCATCTCAGTGCCGTACAAAGGCGAGCCGTTGATAGCTAGCGTTACGAACGGCGCATCGCCGCCCCCCGGCAAGCCGCGCACGTCGATATTCGCGCCCGCGATACCACCCGAGCTTTCCACCCAGACGCCGGGAATGGACTCCATCAACTCCGCGGTACTCGTGGGCGCAAGCCTGGTGATCTCTTCGGGCTCTATGGTCGTGACAGCGAAACTCGCTTCTTGCCTATCGACGCCGCTGCCGCCAGGCGTGCCGATCACGATGACCTCGGTCATCTGGGCATCATCTTGCTGCGCGGTGTCCTGAGCGCTCGCGTGCGAAGAGAAAAAGATCGATGTGCAGACGGCGGAGGCAATCTGAAAGTTTGAAATTGAGGTTTGGTTCGGCGTGACAGGCATGAGTATCTCCTTCTTCTTGCGCCGTCCGCAGCAAGCCAGAGAACTTCAGCACGCGCGGTCGGCGGCGACACTCTATTAGCGGAACCCCGACCGTAACCATTACGCTAAACCACGACGCACTTTCTGCATGTACGATTTACGCACGCACCTGTGCTTGAATACATGTCTGACGAACTGGAGCAAGGATTGAGGCGCGCTGGCAATTCGTTGGCCTACATGCAAGGACGATGCATACAGCCAGAGGCTCGTACGATCGTTGTTTACGATTGCCGATGGATGCGTCCTCGGCCGGAATGCGCGAACGGGCGAGTCGGGAACGGTTGTCCGCGCCACCTACCGGGCGATTTAGCTGCACTACGCACGAGGTTGCGCTTCAGAATAGCCATCACACCTTCCGTGCGACAGACTGGGCGAACTGCTATGGAGATACGCCTGTGGAGCTTGGCTATCCCTAGCCTGTCATCTCCAAAGTATCCTTGAGAAAAGCCAAGCAGGAGAAAGAGGCATGAAGGCTCTCATCATTGGGCTCGTCGTCGGAGGTGCGATGGCCGTGGCCGCAGAACGTTTGATTTTCCATCGTTCGCCCGAATCCGAAACATTGCCTCCGCCCTCAGCGCAGGCCAAAGGCTCAACTCCCCCACGAGCGACACAAATTCCCGCACCCTCGCGACTCCCAACAGAAGAAGTGCGCCGGAGCGAGACAACATTCGCAAGCCCGACGAGGTCTCACGAAAGCGGCGGAGTGTCAGAACCGATGTCGGCAGCGATCGACACGACTGCGATCGCGCGACGGTACATCGCAACGCTCAGTGATAGAGAACTCTCTGAACTATGGGCCGAGCGGCACAACGAAAAGGAACGACGCGCACAAGCAGCGCGCGATGCTGAACCAAAGGATGCTGCCTGGGCGTATTCGATGGAACAACTTCTTGGGCAACACTTGGCACGCACACTTTCGCCGCATCAGATCGAGCACATCAAGATCGATTGCCGCACTTCGTTCTGCGAGATCGCGTGGCGCGGCAAATCGGAGGAAGACTTCCTGGAGTTTCAGCGAGAGTCAAACGAGGTGACACAAGAACCCTGGGCGAAGTTGGGTTATCCAGGCTCGTCTTCTGGAAGCGATGGCATCAATTGGCACGCTCTAGTTAGATATTACCGGGAAGGTTATTTACCGATCGAGCCGTAGCCGGTGATCCACATCGTTAAAGCTGCAGCGTAGAGATCTCTTTCGGTTTGACGAGGACACTGGATGCTTTTCCCGCCGATCCCTTGATACGCACACTGGCGGGACCCGCAGGCACCCGCACAGCTTCACCGCCGACAAGCCCCTCACCAATGACTTGACCCGTGCTCGTGATAACTTCGAACGCAGGTTGCAGCGCGTGAGTCATCGATTGCTCTAGTCCGGCAGCATCCTTCGCGTTGAAATAGCTGCCCGCGCCGAGATCCGCCCAATGGCGAAATGTTGCTGCCAATTTCGGATCCTCGATCGCGAATCCCACGATATTGACGCGCGTTGGAATCGCGCCTGAGCGTAATCGCTCGATCGATACTGCGGGATCTGCGCCACAGGTTTCTTCGCCGTCCGTCAACAGAATGACGAGGCGCTCGCCTTTCGCGTTCTTCAGATCTTCGCTTACTTTTTCAAGCGAGGCGCCGATTGGAGTTTTCGCATTGTTCTTGGCCTCGAGTGCGCGGATCTTCGCGTTCACTGCCGCCGGGTCCAGCGGACTCAGGGCAATTTCTAGATCCGTCTGACATGACTCCTCTTCGCGCCCAAAGACGCGCAACGCAAATGGCGTATTCGGCGGGATCGCTTCTGAGGTCAACCGAGCAAGCGTTTGCTTGGCTATATCGATGCGCCGCTGTGATCCCAGCCGCTGCAGCATGCTGCCCGACGCATCGAGGATGATCTCCACTGCACTCAGCGTGTCAGCTTGCCGACGCGTTACCTGCACAAACCCAGGTTCTAGCTTGGCTGGGGTGACGCGAATCGCTTGGCGCGCTAGCGACGCATGCGATTGACCCGTGGAGTAGCGCAACTCGTACTCTCCAGCCTGGAGCGGCGCCAGCAGCTTTAGCGGATTGCCTTTCGCCGTGTACGTGTAATTGCCGCTGTCACCTTCGCGCGCATTCTTCGCCACGATGGTGATGTAGTCTTGGGGATTGTCTGGACCGCTCCACTTGATCGGAAATGCCGTACCTGCCGCTGCTTCTGCCGGACCCTCGAGCGAAGCGGTCATCTGCGTGATCGTGAGCTTCGCGCTTGCTAGCGTCGCGTAGGTTTGCGCCGTTAGATAACGAACCTCGTAGTCGCCGCCCTGATCAGGCGCGCGCAACTTCAGCGGATTTCCCTTCGCAGTGTATGCGTAATAGTCATAGCGCTTGGCTGGCGTACCTGCTCTGACAATCGTGATGAAGTCTCTGGGATTGTTCGGTCCTTGCCATTTCACATCGAAAAAGGCGCCTGCAACCACTTTATCCGGAACGCTGACTGAAGCACTGACGCTGCCGACTGTGATGCGTTTGCGGGCAATGACCTCATTGCCCACGGCCAAGAAATAGCGCAATTCATATTCACCGGGTTCATCCGGAGCCGCGAGCGTGATGGGCGTGCCGCGACTCGTGTACACGTAGCTGATGTAAGCCCGCTTCTTCGGATCCACATCGCCAATTCCAACGTAGTCGCGAACGTTGTTCGGCCCGCTCCAATTCACTTGAAATTGCGCGCCCGCTGCAACTTGCGCCGGCGCATCCAGAGTAGCCGTCACGCCTTCGATCTTGATCGCCTTGCTTGCGAGAGTGGGGTACGGCGTCATCGCACCCAGCACACGAATCTCGTAGTCACCCGGCTTCGGCGGTGCTTGCAACTTCAGCGGGTTAGGTTTGTTGACGTATTGGTATGCCTCATACGCTCCCTCCCGGCTCCCCACCGGCACAATAGTGACGAAATCTCGCTGATTCGTTGAGCCCGTCACCGTCACCGGCACTTCAGACCCGATCTTCGCACTCGCAGGCCCATCCACCGACGGCCCGGCGAACGCGGCGGAACAGCACATCGCAAACAAGAGACTGAGTCTGGCGATCATGGAATTGTTCTTTTTTCGAAAGCTTGCGTGAATTCGAATCTCGATCCGGCTACCCCGCGGATCTAAATTCGCAAGCACACGATAGCAGCTCCGCCCATCAGCTATCACCTGTCCGTTAGGACGCGCCGATAGCGACCAATGATCGAGCGAAGCGACGATCACTGCTCTACTAGGCACATGGATGTGCCCGCCGCCGCAGGTGGCGAGCGAGCAGCAAAAGTCACGCCTTTTGATGCGAGCATCGGCGCTTGCGACAGGATGTCCAATGCGCCAATAAAAATGGAGCGGGTGATGGGAATCGAACCCACGTTAGTAGCTTGGGAAGCTACAGTTCTACCATTGAACTACACCCGCGCCGTTTGATCATACCTAGCGCGAGCTAGGCTTGAGAAGACCCTGGCCTTTCACATGGAGCCCCCCTTCTCTCGCGACATCCAATCGCAACAACAATCGGCGGTCGACACGCCCGACCTCGAACTCGTCGCGAACGTCTGCGCATTGCGACATCGGCATCCTCGTCGAATTTAGTTTCGCCATTTCGCAACCCGTGCGTCGTTGGGTTTGGAGCAAAGTCGAACGGCTTCCAATTGAAAAAATGCTTATCTAATTGCTCGTCTGAAGCCACTTATTGAGAACGGTTTGCAACGTTAGCGTGAACATTTCAGGTCAGCAGAAAAGGTAGCGTAAACATTTTGCTTTCGTTTCCAGACTAGTACATGGTTATGGAAAGTTGAGATCTGGGGATCAGCATGACAAACGATAACTCGGCTCATCGCGTACTCGTGGTAGAGGATGAGTGTCTGATTGCGCTTCATTTGCGTGAAGCCCTGAGTGATATGGGCCTCAAGCCGCATGTCTTCACGGAAGGCAAGCCGGCGCTCGCAGCAATCGACTGCACTACGTATTCAGCAGCCGTGCTCGATCTCGGCCTGCCAGACATTTCGGGCGATCAGATCGTCAGAGCACTGCTGGAGCGCGATCCAAAATTTCGCATCGTGCTCACGACAGGACAGGACAGGCACGAAGTTGAACAACGATACCTAGGCGCAACTCGCGTGCGCGTGTTGAGTAAACCGTTCGATGCGCAGATGCTGGAAGAAGAGCTTGCGACGCTCGGTGTCGTGCAGAAGCCGATGCCGGTGAATCAAGTTTTTGCCAGCGAGTTTAGCGAAGCATTGATGATCGCCTGATCGAGCCTTGAACGCTTGGAGCGGGAACGTGATCTTCCCGCTCACATAAACACCCATCTCCAGATCCCGAAGAAGAGAAGCCTCTCAGGCTTCACGATGGATCAATCCGCCTGCTCTATGCACAGCTCTCGCGATGGGGCAACCTGTGCGCTCACCAATCGGTGTGCGAGGCGGCGAAATTGAGATTCGATTTCAGAGATCTGGAGCTGTTCGTCGCAGTAGCGGAAACGGGCAGCATTTCACGCGCGGCGGAACGTTGCCACACCGTGCCTTCTGCAGTGAGCAAGCGCATCTCGGACTTGGAAGAGCGCTTCTCGGTGGAGCTCGTCGTTCGCGGCGGCAAAGGTGTGGAGCTTACCTCTTCCGGACATGCGCTGTTGGTGCGCGCACGAGTATTGCTGCAGCAGGCGCATCAACTAGAGGATGAGATTCGTCGTCACGCTCTGGGCCAGCGCGGCTTTGTCCGTGTGTTCGCAAACATCTCGGCGATCGTCGAGTTCCTTCCGGGTGCATTGGCCGCATTCGCCGAGAAGCATCCCGACATTCACGTGCACTTGGAGGAACAGACCAGCTCCACCATTGCGCTCGCGGTGGCGGATAATTCGGCTGACTTCGGCATCGTAAGCGAGCTTCCGCTGATCGATGGATTGAGAACGCTTCCATTTAGAAATGATGAGCTGGTGCTCGTCACCAAGCCTCAGCATGGGCTGGCAAAGCGCACCTCCATTGCCTTTGTGGAGGCGATGGACTTACCGCTGATCGGCCTGCATACGAGCAGCTCGCTGCATCAACTTCTGACGCGTGCGGCGATCGATGCTGGCAAGGCATTGAACTTTAGAATCCACGTCACGAGCTTCGATGCCGTATGCGCAATGGTAGCTGCGGGCTTGGGAGTAGCTGTGATCCCGCGTGCGGCGACAACACCCTACATTCGCTCGTTGTCTTTGGCAGTGATTCCGCTTACTGACGCATGGGCTGCGCGCCAACTATTTCTCTGCGCACCCGCCAATAAGCCGCTGCACGGAGCAGCGCAACTGCTGTTCGAGCATCTGCATCAGAGCTCCGACGCAGTGACGAAGTGACGACGACAGATTTTATCGGCGAAGACACATCATTCCTCGGCTGATGCATGAGTTGGCTATCATGGCGAGATGACGACAGACGACGAACCGAAATCGCCAGACGCACCTTCACGGCGCACCATTCGAAGTTTTGTGATTCGGCGGGGGCGCTCGACCGCCGCACAAGAACGAGCACTCGAGGAGCTCTGGCCGCGATATGGCGTACGGTTTCAGAACGAGGAGCTCGATCTCAGCTCACTATTCGGCCGATCGGCACCGACGATGATTGAGATCGGTTTCGGCGCCGGTGAAGCGCTGCTCGCATTCGCTCAGGCTCATCCCGAGATGAACTGCATCGGGATCGAGGTGCACCCACCTGGCGTCGGGCATCTGATGTTAGGGCTGGATGCCGCCCGTTTGTCGAATGTGCGGATCATCATGCACGACGCAGTCGAAGTGCTCGACCAGCAGATTGCACCGGCATCGCTGAATCTCGCGCATATCTTCTTTCCCGATCCATGGCCGAAGAAGCGCCACCACAAAAGAAGAATCATCCAACCGGATTTCGTCGCACTGCTCGCTCGCGTTCTGCGGGCTGACGCCATATTGCGACTCGCGACGGATTGGGAACATTACGCAATGCACATGCGCGAAGTGTTGGACGCCTCAGGCGAGTTCGCTAATCGCGCAGGCACAAATGGTTTCGTCTCTCGCTTCGACGAACGCTCGCTCACCCGCTTTGAACGCCGAGGCCAAAAGTTGGGGCATTCCGTGTGGGATCTGGAATATGAGAGAAAAGGGTGACGGAGTGACGAGGTGACAAAGTGACGACGTCAGATCCGGAATCTGCAGTGACACTCTGGCTTCGTCACTTCGTCACTTCCTCACCGCGATCACTGATCGCTTTGCCGCTATGCGGCAAATTCTCCTCTTGAATCATTTAGCTTGCGGGACTAAAACAGACCGGAGAGTTTAGAGAATAAGTCTCTTGGAGCTCGCAAGGATGGCTCGAGTGCAAGGAGTGCACGTCATAGCAAATGGAGGATGTCATGACCTCGCCAAGTCCCATCGTCGGTGAGTGGTATCGCCACCATGGTGCGCTGTTGGAAGTTGTCGCGATCGATCGCGATGACGCCACCGTGGAAGTCCAACACTTTGATGGCACTTTGGAAGAGTTCGATTTGGATTCTTGGGGAGAACAAGAAT
Organism: Steroidobacter sp.; assembly: GCA_025929585.1. Lineage (GTDB taxonomy): Bacteria > Pseudomonadota > Gammaproteobacteria > Steroidobacterales > Steroidobacteraceae > Steroidobacter. The sequence goes on along the minus strand of JAICPY010000001.1, from coordinate 159,935 downwards.
TCGAGGAGGCTCAACCTCCGGAGGATTGGACCGGATCGGTCGATGTCGAGCCCGAAGATTACGACAACGAACGAGAAGTGAACGCGTCGTCTTCGTGGAACGATCCACTCATGTGCCTGGACCGCAGCGAAACCTCTGGCTATTCGGAGTGGCCGGCGCCGCGAGACTTCTAGCGCGCGGTTGCGTGTAGGCGCAGAGGTGCAGACGTGCGGATGTCAGAACGCATCCGCGATACTCCCACATGTAAGACAGCCGAATACGCTGCTCACGCGTAGAGGCGAGCGAGCGCCTCAGGATCGCCGTCGAGCAATACGGCGCCCGCTTCGACTCGAATGGGCACTCTTTCCAGGCTCGCTCCCACGCAAGGACCCGCGACGCAACGTCCACTTTGAATTTCAAACATTGCGCCATGGGAATTACACACGATCAGTGAGTGGTCGGGCGCGAGGAATTCGTCAGGACGCAAATTCAACGGATGACCGGCGTGCGGACATCGATTCACGTACGCGCGAACTTCACCGCCTTGGCGTACGAGAAAACCGCGCAGCGGCCAATCGCCTTCGCCGACCGTGAACGCACGTGTGCCGGGATCGTTGAGATCGGATAGGTAGCAGAGGACGATTTCGTTCACGATAAATCGAACGAGGTCACCGCGCGGCATCGCTCGATGAAACGGTGGCCGCCGTACCTACCGAGGAATCTATGAAACCCGATCGCATCATCCACCAGAACAATACGACTCCAGGTAGAGCGATAAAGGTCGTCAAGATGTAGAAGTTCACGTAGCCCAATTGCTCGATGAGCCATCCGGCGCTCGATCCTGTAAGCAGGCGACCGAACACACTCGCTGAAGCACTGATGAGCGCGTACTGACTCGCGGTGTACCGCAGATCGCATAGCGCAGAGAAGTATGCGACAACTGCCACACCGCCGAAGCCGCTGGCGATGTTCTCAAATCCAATAGCGCCCGCCATCGCCCAGTTCGAATGTCCCGCTGCAGCGAGAGCTGCGAAACTCAGATTCGAAATCGCCATGAGCACGAGGCTCAAGAGTACCGAGCGTTTCATGCCCATGCGCGCGTACAGCGCGCCGCCGATGAAGACGCCGATCAAATACGCCCAAAAGCCAAAGCCCACATCGTAGATCGCGATCTCATCATTGCTGTAGTTCAAATCCTCGAACAACAACCGGAAGGTGAGGTTCGCCAATGTGTCGCCGATCTTGTGCAGCAGGATGAATAGCAGGACGAGCAAAGCCCCGCGGCGGCGGAAGAATTCCAACAGTGGTGCAATGATGGATTCACGGACGGCTTTCAAGCCCTGACGGTGCGAGGCTTCGCGATGGCGTGCCGGTTCGCCCATGATGAGACCCACCACCATGGCCGGGATGGCGAAGGCAGCACACGCGATGTACGCGAGCTCCCATCCCCATCGCGCGGCGATTACCAGCGCGAGAGCACCCGCGGATACCGAGCCTATACGCCAGCCGTACTGCGACATGCCGGCGCCAACACCAAGCTGCCGGGGCTCCAGCAATTCGATGCGATACGCATCGATGACGATATCGAACGTGGCGCCGGCGATGCCTAGCAGAATAGCGGCCAGCGCCGCGTTCGCGAGATCGACCTTGGGCTCGGCAAGTGCGAGGTTCACGATCGCGGCCATTGCGAGCAGCCCCGCAACGATCAGCCACGATACGCGCTGCCCGAGTCGGCCGAGCAGTGGAATGCGTACACCATCGACGACCCAGGCCCACAACCATTTGAGGTTGTACATGAGATACGCCAAGGCGAAGGCGGTGACGGCGCGCTTGTTGATGCCTTCCTGCGCTAGTCGCGTCGTCAAAGTGGCGGCAAGCATTGCCGCCGGCGCACCGGAGGAGATGCCGAGAAATAAAGCAGCAAGCGGTGCGGCTTCCGTGTAAGGGCGCACGGATTCCGGAACCAAACTGCGCCAGCCCGTTGCAGGAATCGTGGAAGAGGAGCTCAAACGATTTTCGACCCAAGAGATTAAGCGAGTGAGGGTATGAGCTTCGCGCCAGCAATCCCGGCCGGGCTCAAGGTGCGCGCATCGTGGCAGAAACGAACGGCAATTTCATTCCCACTGCGAGCGCATCAACGTATAAAGTTCCACGCATCAACCCCACATCGTTCAGCGCATCCTGCAGAAAGGATCATGGCCCAAAACAACTTCATCGATCTCTGTCTGGAGCTTGGCGTGCTTCGCTTCGGTGAGTTCAAACTGAAGTCCGGACGCTTGAGTCCCTATTTCTTCAACGCCGGGCTATTCAACTCGGGGCGTGCGTTGGCTGAATTAGGTCGTCATTACGCATCGGCCATTCAGGCGGCGAATCTCGAGTGCGACGTTTTGTTCGGGCCGGCCTACAAAGGTATCCCGCTGGTAGCGACGACCTCTGTAGCGCTCGCCGATGCGCACTCTCGTAGTCTTCCATGGGCGTTCAATCGTAAAGAGGCGAAGGATCACGGTGAAGGTGGGTCGATCGTGGGCTCGCCGCTCCAGGGTCGCGTCTTGATCATCGACGATGTCATCACCGCGGGAACGGCGATCCGCGAGGCAGTTGAGATCATTCGCAATGCCGGCGCTGAGCCTGCGGGCGTGGTGTTGGCGCTCGACCGGCAGGAGCGCGGTCAAGGCGAGTTATCTGCTGTACAAGAGGTCGAACAAGTCCTGAACGTTCCGGTGACCAGCATCCTGAAGCTCGAAGACCTGATTAGCTATCTGGAGCAAGCCGGCGATCCTGAGCGCCTGAAGATGATTCGACAATATCGCGCCGAATACGGGATCAGCGCCGCCTAACACGCCGCGAAGCATTGGGCTATTGCCCATTTTTGATAACTGAAGTTGCGCTTCCGTGGCCGTGCGGCACAATACCTGTAAGTTGTCTTACCAACCGCTCTACATGCATGCAACCTGCCGCCTCGCTCTACTGAGCACATTGATGCTTGCCCTGGCCGGGCCGGTGTCGGCTCAGAACCGCGGTTCCGGCGGCCGGGAAGCGTTCTATCGCTGTCGCGACGCCAGCGGCCAAACTCACTATGGAGATAGCATGCCGCCCGCATGTGCGGGACACGACACGGAAGTGTTGGACACTCGCGGCATGCTCGTGCGCCTGATCGAAGGAGAAGCGACGAGAGCGGCGCGCCTGAAACGCGAAGAAGCCGAAGCACAAACACGTAAACAACGTGAGCAGCGCGAGCAGCGCGACCGCATGCTCATCGAAACGTACCTGAGCGTGGCCGACATCGAACGCTTGCGGGGTCAACGATTGGATCTGCTCGTCGCTCAGTATCGCGTGACGGAGCAGAACATCTCGAACCTGCGTGAGCGTCAACGACGTCTAGAGACTCAGATCGCTCGGTTCAAACCCTATAGCGAGAAGCCGAACGCACCGGCCTTGCCGGACCACCTGGCCGAGGAAATGGTGAACACGGTGAACAGCCTGCGCACCTACCAGGAGATGCTGGCGAACAACAAACGCGAACAAGCCGAAGTAACCAGATCCTTCGACTCGGACATCAAGCGGTTCAAGGAACTAAAAGGTTTGAAGTGATGAGGCGACGACGTTCGGAAAGAACATCTGCCTTCGTCACTCCGTCACCTGGTCACCCCGTCACTTCGTTCCCGAGCTTCCAAAGCCACCCGCACCGCGCTGCGACGCGTCGAACTCGTCGACGACCTCGAATTCAACTTGCACGACCGGCACGACGACGAGTTGCGCAATGCGCTCGCCGGGTTGAATCGTGAAGGAAGCTTGACCGCGGTTCCAGCAAGATACGAAGACTTGGCCTTGGTAGTCCGAATCGATGAGACCCACTAGATTGCCGAGTACGATGCCATGCTTGTGGCCTAATCCCGAACGAGGCAGCACGATCGCTGCATAGTGCGGGTTGCTCAAATGAATGGCGATACCGCTCGGAATGAGCTGCGTATCGCCGGGCTTCATCTCGATTGGAGCCTCGATACAAGCGCGTAGATCGACGCCGGCCGATCCGGGAGTTGCGTACTGCGGCAGCGGATATTCGCTACCTATCCGCGGATCGAGAATTCGAATCTGCAGGCGGTGGCGTGAATCGCTGGATGCGGTGGAATTCTGCATGGCTGTCGTTCCGGAGCGATCGAATGCTCCGGCTCCAAATAGAAATTATTGTTGAAGACCAGCGCTCGAATCGAGCGTCTTAGCCTACGTTCACAGCCGACTTGCGCAGCGCCTTCGGCTCTTGTTTTCGTAGTCGATATCGCTCTGCAATCAACTCCACGAGCTGACGCGCAAGCGCGATTTTACTCGTGAGCGACAGCTCTTTCTTGCCATCTCGCCAATATACCGTCAGCGCGTTGTCGTCTTTGTCGAAGCCAAGACCATCGCCGACCTTGTTCGCCGCGATCATGTCTAGATTCTTGCCGTTGAGCTTAGTCAATGCGTTGCGCTCGACATTCTCGGTCTCTGCCGCGAAGCCAACCAAGAACGGCGGCGATTCGCTGCGACCGATCGTCGCCAGCACATCAGGTGCACGAGACAAGGACAGTGCCATCGTGTCGCTGGTCTTCTTGATCTTCTCGGAGCTGATCTCACAGCAACGATAGTCCGACACTGCTGCGGCCGCGACGAAGATATCCGCATCGGCAACCTGCTTCTGCGCGGCGTTCAACATCTGCTCGGCACTTTCCACTTCGATGCGTTCGATACCGAGCGGCGTACAAATTTGCACCGGCCCGCTGATGAGGATCACTTCTGCGCCTGCCTCTCTGGCCGCTTGCGCGACGGCGAAGCCCATCTTTCCTGAGCTTCGATTGCTGATGAATCGCACCGGATCGATGCGTTCGCGTGTCGGTCCGGCTGTAACGACGACCTTCAGACCGCTTAGTACGCCAGCGCCTCCACGCGGGGTAAAAATTTCTTCAGCGATACGCGCCGGTTCGACCATGCGACCGACGCCTACTTCACCGCATGCTTGCTCCCCGCTCTCCGGACCTAACAAGCGGATGCCACGCTCACGCAGTAGTTTCACATTCGCCTGCGTCGCGGCATTCGCCCACATCTGCCGATTCATCGCCGGCGCAATCGTGATCGGAGCAGAGCTCGCAAGACAGAGAGTCGAGAGCAAGTCATCAGCAAATCCGTAGGCGAGGCGCGCCATGAATTCTGCGGTCGCAGGCGCAATCACGATTTCATCCGCCCAACGAGCAAGCTCGATGTGGCCCATTGCGGCTTCCGCCGCCTCGTCCCAAAGATCCGTACGCACGGGTTTTCCGGAAACCGCTTGAAACGTGAGAGGCGTGACGAACTGTTGAGCTCCTCGGGACATCACGACTTGCACGTCGGCGCCATGCTCGATCAGGCGCCGAACGAGATCGGGACTCTTGTAGGCAGCAATACCGCCAGTCACACCGAGAATGATTTTTCGAGGCTGCGCGCTCATGTGAAGAATTATGGGCGCGGCTGCTGGCAGCGGCAAACGCCCTGTCGCATACCAGCATTCCAGTTGGGTATAGGGCTCGTTCTGAGCCCACGCATTTCCCGTCAAATGCCCGGAATTGGCCGCAATTGATCGTCTATTGAGGTCGCACACTGCCGCTGTCGACCGGCAAGCAGGGAACTTCGGAAATGTCGATTCGGGACTGGCCAAAAAATGAGCGGCCTCGCGAGAAGCTGATCGAGCTTGGGGCGGGCGCTTTGAGCGAGGCCGAGTTGCTCGCGATCTTGCTCAGAACCGGCACCCGGGGCCGTAGCGCCCTGGACGTCGCTCGAGACCTGCTCGTGGAGTTCGGCTCGCTGCGGAGTCTGCTGACCGCCGATCGCGAGCGGATCTGCCGTGCGCAAGGGCTCGGAGCGGCCCGCTATAGCGCTTTGCAAGCAGCACTGGAGCTGACGCGCAGACACTATCAAGAACTGATGATGACCGGCTCGGCCCTCTCGAATCCGCGCGCCACCCGGGAATTTCTCCGCTCCAAGCTCAGGGACCTGCCTCACGAAGTTTTTTGCTGCGTCTATCTCGATAACCGGCACCGCGTGATTGCCTTCAAGGAGCTCTTTCGCGGCACGATCGACGGCGCGAGCGTTCATCCGCGCGAAGTCGTGAAGGAGGCGCTCGCTCACAATGCTGCGGCCCTCATTCTCGTGCACAACCACCCTTCCGGCCTGGCCGAACCTAGCCAGGCGGACGAATTGATCACGAGGCGCCTGAAAGAGGCCCTCGGCCTGGTCGACATTCGAGTCCTCGACCACCTAGTCGTGGGAGACGGGGTTTGCGAGTCGTTCGCGGAGAGGGGACTGTTGTAGGGGGTAATGATCAGGGGGTAGGGGGTAGCAAGAAACGGAGGCGAACTTGGTCGCAGCTTTCGAGATCTTCTCTCTTACTACCCCCTACCCCCCTAATCATTACCCCCTTTCTTCCCTCTTCCTAAACCTACCCCCTAGTCATTACCCCCTTCCGCTGGTATAAAGCGCGACTCGTTTTTCGGCCTGCGGCTGTCTGCCGGCGTGGCCGACCCTTGAGGAAGACTTCAATGTCCAGAGTGTGTCAAGTCACTGGCAAGCGGCCGACCGTCGGCAATCGGGTTTCGCACGCTAACAACAAGCGGCGCCGCCGATTCTTGCCGAACCTGCATGTCCATCGCTTTTGGGTCGAGAGCGAGCGCCGATTCGTGAGCCTGCGCGTGTCCACGCGCGGTCTACGGACGATCGAGAAGCGCGGTATCGACAAAGTCATCGCCGATCTTCGCGCCGAAGGCGTGAAGATCTGAGCTGAAGGAGACTCATCATGCGCGAGAAAATCAAACTCGTTTCAACCGCCGGGACCGGTCACTTCTACACGACCACCAAGAACAAGCGCCTCCATCCCGATAAGATGGAAGTGAAGAAGTTCGACCCGAAAGTGCGCAAGCACGTCGCTTATAAAGAAGCGAAGATCAAGTAACCAAAAAACCCGCCTTCGAGGCGGGTTTTTTGTAGTTGACGGTTGACCGTTGACAGTTGGCGGCAAGAAATCGAGACGCTCAGTCGCTATCGCGCGTCGCTAATTCCAGGGTATCCAAGAAAAAAGCCCGCCTAAAGGCGGGCTTTTTCTTTGTCCGACCGTCAACGGTCAACCGTCAACCGCCAACCATCCAAATCTCACGCTGTCTGCAGTTGATAGCTCCGCAAGGTCGCTGCGAAATCCTGTAGCGCTTTGATGCCGCTCGCTTCGGCCTGGGCCACCCATTCCTTCAGGTGCTGCAGCAACGTCTCGTTGCTCATACTGGCGCCGCCGCTCCACAGGACTCTCAAGCGTTCGCGGAAGTCGTGCACTGTCTTCAATGCTTGATTCCTCGCGAGCACCTCGCTCAGCTTGGACTGAGCCTGGCTGTCCAACAGGACCGGCTCGCGCACCAGCAGCTTCTTGACCCGCTTGCTCAAGTTGCCACTCGCCGCCGCAAGCTCCTGGCGGAACACCGGCAGCATGACGTTCTTCGTGTAGGCGCGCAGAACGTGCATGCGATTGACGATCACGGCACGAACGGTCTCTAGATCGATGTGGTTGCGGTTCGGCTCGATAGCGGGCGTCGGAGCCACGCGAATAACGCGCGCAAGCCCCAGGCTCTTGAACACGGTGATGTACAACCAGCCGATATCGAATTCCCAGCTCCGAATCGAGAACTTCGCCGAGCTCGGGAACGCGTGGTGGTTGTTGTGCAGCTCTTCTCCGGCAACCAAGAATCCCCATGGCAACACATTACGCGCGGCATCTGGGCACTCGAAGTTGCGATAGCCGGTGTGATGGCCGAGACCGTTGATTACGCCGGCAGCCATCAGCGGGTTGGCCAACATTTGCGCGGCGATGATGATGATGCCGGGGACGCCGAACAACAGTAGATCGACGATCACCATCAGCACGATGCCCCAATTGCGGTGGCGCAAGTAAACGTTGCGCTCCATCCAATCGTTTGGCGTGCCGCGGGCGTACTTTTCCACCAACTCAGGGTCTCGGGCGGCCGCCTGATACAGCTCAGCGCCTTCGAGGAGAACTTTCTTCAATCCGAAAATAACCGGGCTATGCGGATCTTCGGGAGTCTCGCAGCGTGCGTGATGCTTACGATGAACGGCGACCCATTCGCGCGTGACGATCCCGGAGCTCATCCATAACCAGAAGCGGAAGATATGACGCAATGCGGGGTGCAGATCGAGACTACGGTGCGTCGCATCGCGATGCAGGTACAGGGTTACGCCCATGAACGTGAACTGCACCATGAGGAACGCGGCGAGCACATAGCCCCAGAAGCTAAGGTTCAGAAAACCATATAAAAAATCAAGATTCACAGGCCAAACCTTCAACGCAGCGTTGAGCAAACGGATTAGGGAAAATGAGCAAACTTGAGGGGACTATAGCGGACACCCTGCGGGCGTACAAATGAGCGATTCCCTGGTCCGCACTGTAGATCCACGAGGCGCCGAAACTGTTCCGTCCTTTGTGATCTCGTTCTCAGTTCAATGCGAACGAAGCGACGCACCAGGTCATCCGCTAAGTGAGGCCTCGACAGCGAATTGAAAGCGAGCAGACAGGATAAATTGCTCCTGTCCGATCCCTCTCCCGGAAAACCTAGAAACCAGCAGTGCCAGAATTACCCGAAGTAGAGACCACGCGACGCGGCATAGCACGGGCAGTCGTCGATCACACCATCGTGGCTGCGGTGCTGCGCCATTCGCGTTTGCGCTGGCCGATCACGCGCGGATTTGCGTCGCGAGTGCAAGGCCGGACGATCCGCAGCCTTCGCCGCCGCGCTAAATACCTCATTTTCGACCTCGACGATGGCGCCATCATCTTGCATCTAGGTATGTCGGGAAGCTTGCGGCTCCTGGCTAAAGAGACCCCGCCTCTGACGCATGACCATGTCGACTTGGTTCTCGACTCGCAGTTGTGTCTGCGGTTCAACGATCCGCGGCGCTTTGGCAGCGTGTTATGGACTGCGCACGATCCACTACAACATCCTTTGCTCGCTTCTCTTGCGCCTGAACCCCTCTCGGATGAGTTCAACGGTGAATATCTGGCCAAGGCGGCGCGAGGTCGTCGCGTCGCGATCAAACAATTGCTGATGAACGGCCGACTCGTTGTCGGCGTCGGCAATATCTATGCGAGCGAAGCATTGTTCCGCGCGGGCATTCGGCCGCGCAGAGCCGCCGGCCGCTTGCGCCAGGAGGAATTCGCCGCGCTGGTCTCGGCGATCAAAATCGTTTTAGAAGAAGCGATTCGCGCGGGCGGCACGACACTGCGCGATTACGTAAATCCGGAAGGAATGCCGGGCTATTTCAGCCAAAAGCTATTCGTCTACGAACGTTCCGGGGAGCCTTGCCGCGTGTGCCGAACGCCAATCAAACAATTCGTACAAGGACAACGTTCGACGTATTTCTGTCCGGGGTGTCAGAAGTGAGAAGAAGCGGGTAGCGGATGGCGGATCGTCGGAAGTGCTGCTGCATCCTGCGTGCGACATAGTCAGGGTGGGCTCTGCGTGACGGGTGGGCTCTACTCCTCTTTTGACTATCCCCTATCCGCCATCCGCTTCTCTGCATGCCGTTTCGCCCACGCGCGCTGCAGCGCTGCTTGCACAGCGGGATTGACGAACTGCGAGACATCGCCGCCCAAGCTTGCGATCTCGCGTACCAGCGTCTATGAAATGAAGTTGAACTGCTCGGTGGGCGTCATGAACACGTAGTCGACCTGGTCGGATAGATGGCGGCTCATGGTCGCGAGCTGAAATTCGAACTCGAAGTCAGACACTGCTCGCAGGCCTCGCACGATTACTCTCAAGTTGTGTTGACGAGCAAAATCGACCGTCAATCCTGCGTAGCCGGTGATCACCACATTCGGAATGTCTTTCAGCACTTCGCGCGCGAGCTCGACGCGCTCATCGAGCGAGAACAATGGCGCTTTCCCAGGATTCGCCGCGACAGCCACCACGACGTGTTCGAAAATGTCGGCCGCCCGTCGGACGAGATCATGATGCCCGTTCGTGATCGGATCGAACGTGCCCGGGTACATCGCACCTGTCATGAAAGTTTCTCCGCCATCTGGCCTTCGGCTCGCAGCAGATGATAGCCGACCTCTCCCGCGCTCTTGCTGCGATATATGACCCAGTCCATTGGCAACTGCGGCAAGGCGGAGCGCGATGAGCATTCTATGTATATGGAGGCGCTCGGGTTGAGCCAGCCTCGATTCAGAGATTCGCAAATGGCCGGCAGCACGTCGGAGGCAAAGGGCGGATCGAGAAAAACGATGTCGAACCGCTGCGAAGGTCGCTCGAGAAAACGCAAAGCGTCACTGGTGTGCACTTCCGCGTTCGTCGCGTGAAAGCGCGCGAGTGTCGCTTTGAGATGCCGCGCGATCTCGGGTTCTCGATCGACCAACGTGACGTGGCTCGCGCCGCGCGACAACGCTTCCAGCCCCAATGCACCGCTGCCGGCGAATAAATCTAAACAGCGGGCGTCGACGATTCGTGTTTGCAACCAGTTGAACAAGGTTTCTCTTACGCGATCCGGCGTCGGCCTGATCGCACCGATTGCAGGGAAATCGATCCGCATGCCGCGCCACCGGCCGCCCACGATTCGCAAGCGGTTTGCGCCTGGCGCGTTCTGTGATGTGCGATTTCGGATGACCCGACTCATGCGCACGATAATAACGCGCGCCCGAAGTGAGCAGCGCTTCGGAGTAGAATCGCGCGTCTTGCCCCTTTCAGGACCTTCTTCAAAAGATGTTTGGCTTCAGATCCAAGCCCAAAAACTCCACGCCCAAAGATCCTGGCGCCGCGCCTGCTGCTGAGAAGCCAAGCCTATTCACTCGTTTGCGCAAACAGCTCAACCGTGGCGACTCCTGGCTTACGTATGACCTCGCGAATCTGGTCCCTGGAGGTCGAATCGATGATGCCGTATTGGATGAGCTCGAGACGCGGCTGATCACGGCCGACGTTGGCGTCGAGACCACAGAACGCATCCTGGGCGGACTGCGCAAGAAGGTCGCTCGCAATGAATTGAGCGATCTGAACGCGCTGCTTGCCGCGTTGAGAAGCTCGCTCCTGGAGGTCATATCTCCGGCCGAGAAGCCACTGATCATCGAGCCGCAAATTGTTCCCTTCGCGATCCTCGTCGTCGGCGTGAACGGCGCGGGCAAGACAACGACCATCGGCAAGCTTGCGCGGCAGATGAAGCTGCATGGAATGAAGGTCATGCTCGCAGCGGGCGATACGTTTCGAGCTGCGGCCGTCGAACAGCTTCAGGTCTGGGGGCAAAGAAACGAGGTGCCCGTTATCGCGCAGGCGAGCGGTGCGGATCCAGCGGCAGTGGTTTTCGACGCGATGCAGGCGGCAAAGGCTCGTGGGATTGATGTGTTGATCGCAGACACCGCAGGAAGGCTGCACACTCAATCCAATCTCATGGACGAGTTGAAGAAGGTGAAGCGCGTGATGGGCCGAGTCGATCCGCTGGCGCCGCATGAAGTCTTGCTCGTGCTCGATGCGAGCCAGGGTCAGAATGCGCTCCAACAAGCTCGATTATTCAACGAAGCGCTCGGCGTGACCGGGATTGCGCTGACGAAGTTGGACGGCACGGCAAAAGGTGGCATCGTGTTCGCCATTGCGAGCGAGCTGAAGCTGCCGCTACGCTACATCGGCATCGGTGAAAGCGCCGAGGACTTTTCTGAATTCGAAGCAGAAGCGTTCGTCGATGCGTTGCTCAAACAAACCTGAGCTGCAGATGTCTATCAAAGAATGATCCTTTTCGATCACGTTCATAAGCGATATCCCAATGGCCGCGAGGCTCTTAGCGACTTATCGCTGGAGATTCGCAGCGGCGAGATCGTATTCGTCACCGGCCATTCGGGCGCTGGAAAATCCAGCCTCTTGAAGCTGATCGCGCTGATCGAGCGGCCAAGCCGCGGTCAACTCATCGTCAATGGCCAGAACGTCTCGGGTGTGTCGCGCTCGAAGATTCCAGCCTTTCGGCGGCAGATCGGAGTCGTCTTTCAAGACCACAAACTGCTCAGCGATCGCACGATCTTCGACAACGTCGCTTTGCCGTTGATCATCGCCGGAGTGGGAACCAAAGAAATCGGCAAACGAGTACGGGCGGCCCTCGATCAAGTCGGCCTCTTAGGCCGCGAACAAAGCCTGCCGCTGGAGCTATCGACCGGAGAACAGCAGCGTGTCGGTATCGCACGCGCCGTCGTTAGCAAGCCGCCTCTCCTCATTGCAGATGAACCGACCGGAAATCTGGATCCTGACTTGTCTATCGATGTTATGAACATCTTTCGACGCTTCAACGAAGTGGGCGTCACGGTGCTGGTCGCGAGCCACGATCTTTATCTGCTCGAGCATTTTCCCGTGCGCCGCGTGCGCCTGGAAGCAGGACGCATCGTTGATTCGGCCGCGGCCGAGCCGCAAGAAGCGTCGTTGCTCGATCCCGCGACCTTGCTCGATCGTGAACAAGGAGAGCCTTCGTGATCGCATGGCTGACTCGTCATGCACAAACGATGGTTGGCTCGCTGGGTCGACTCTCGCAGCAGAAGCTTGCAACGCTCCTAACGATGCTCGTGATCGGGATCGCACTCGCTCTGCCGTTGTGCTTGCACGTGCTCGTCACGAACGCTCAACGTGTTACTGGAGATTGGAACCGTGCTTTGGAGATCTCGGTATTCCTGAAGCGGCCCACGTCGCTCGATGAAGCACGCCAAATCGTTGAGCGCGTCAGACAGCGGCGAGACGTCGAGGAAGTGCAATTCGTCAGTGCCGAAGCCGCGCTCCAGGTATTCAGGCGCGACTCGGGCTTCGGCGATGCGATCGATGCGCTCAGCGACAATCCCCTACCCCACGCCTTGATCGTGCGGCCCTCGCCCAAGTACGCGACGCCTGCTGATCTCGAGAGCTTGGCGAGCTCCTTGCGTGAGCTTGCTTCCGTCGATGTAGTCCAACTGGACACCGCTTGGGTAAACCGGCTCGATGCAATTCTCGCCGCGATTGGACGAGCCGTCGTGATTGCGACAGCGGTGCTCGCCTTCGGTGTGATCGTGATCGTCGGCAATACGATTCGGCTCGACATCCAGAACCGGCGCGCGGAAATCGAGGTCACCAAGTTGGTTGGTGGAAGCGATGGATTCGTACGTCGGCCTTTTCTCTACAGCGGGATCTGGTATGGGGTCGGCGGAGCAGTTCTCGCCTGGATCATCACTGCGATTGTCGTCGCAGCGCTCCGAGAACCCATCAATCGCATCGCCTTGCTGTACGGCAGTAATTTCCAGGTCATTCCGATGGATCTGGCGACTTCTGCGAAACTCCTCCTCACAGGAGCAGCCCTGGGCTGGCTGGGCTCCTATTTGGCTGCAAGCCGACACTTGCGAAATATCGAACCTTCCTGAGCGAAAGACGGAACTTCGGGCCGCCGAGGCCATTTAAAAACAAAGGGTTGCGTTCGAATCTGTGTCGGCAGCACTCCGACTACCCAGTGAACTTTTTGGGTGATTAGCACTCAAATTGCCCGAGTGCTAAGATTCAACGCAAAGGCGCGGGGACCTCAATCCCACGTTCATATGCTGGAGGGAGATTTCGTAATGACTACAGCGACTACTGCGCTGGTACGTTCAAGCACTGATCTGGTCTTTGCCGGCCCGGTCGGGAGCCTTGATGCATACGTCGACCGCGTTTCTCGAATTCCCGTGCTATCGCGCGAGGAAGAGAGCGCGCTAGCGACTCGTTTTCGTGACGGCGGCGATCTGGAAGCTGCTCGTCAGCTCGTGCTGTCGCACCTCAGATTCGTGGTGCATATCGCCCGCGGCTATACAGGGTATGGCCTGCCAGTCGGCGATTTGATCCAAGAAGGCAATGTCGGATTGATGAAGGCCGTCAAGCGGTTTGACCCAACGGTCGGCGTGCGATTGGTGTCGTTCGCAGTGCACTGGATTCGTGCCGAGATTCACGAGTACGTGTTGCGCAACTGGCGTCTCGTGAAGATTGCCACGACCAAGTCGCAACGTAAGTTGTTTTTCAATCTGCGGCGATTCAAGAAGAATCTTGGCTGGCTGACGGATAGCGAGACACGCGCCATCGCGGAAGATCTTGGCGTCACCGCTGCCGAAGTGACCGATATGGAGCAGCGGCTGAGCTCGCGCGACTTGTCATTCGATCCGACTCCGGATGCGGACGACGAAGACTCGTCATACTCGCCTTCGACGTATTTGCCACATCCTGAGGCCGATCCTTCAGTCGCGGTGGAACGCGAGCAGTGGGATGAAGACACGGCCGAGCGCCTGTCCCAGGCACTGGAAACGCTGGATGATCGCAGCCGCAAGATTCTTCAAAGCCGCTGGATGACCGAGGAGAAAGCGACGCTGCACGAACTCGCCGACGAATACGGAGTGTCCGCCGAGCGCATCCGGCAGATCGAAGCAAACGCGATCAAGAAGCTGCGCGGGCTGATTGCGGAACCAGCATGAGACGGAAATGACTAGTCACTCGTGAGTCGCGGGTAGTCAGAGCGAGATGAAAAAAGGCCGGCGATAGCCGGCCTTTTTGTTTACTGCGGTAGTAAGCGGCTGGCTTCGTGAAGCATCGCTCTGCTTCCTTGCAATTCACGACCCGCCAGTCACGACTCACTTCCTATCCCTTGGTCACCGGCACGATCGTCAATTCGACGCGTCGATTCGCCGCTCTGCCCTGCTCCGTGTCGTTTGCGGCAACAGGATGTGCTTCGCCGGCACCGACGGTGATGAGACGCTCGTTCTTCACGCCCTGACTTGCCAGATAGCTCGCAACTGCCTGCGCGCGCCGTTGCGACAACTGTTGATTGTATTGATCGCTGCCAGAGCTGTCGGTGTGACCGGCCACCTCGATGACAGTTTTGTTGTATTCCTTCAATACGACCCCGACGCCTTCGAGTGCGCTGAAGAATTGCGAGTTGAGATCAGCGCTGTTCAACGCGAACGTGATATTACTCGGCATATTCAGGGTGATGTTATCGCCGACGCGAGTGACGCTGACTCCGGTGCCATCGAGCCGCTGGCGAAGCTTCGCTTCCTGCACATCCATGTAATAGCCAACACCGCCGCCTGCCAGCGCACCGACTCCTGCGCCGATCAAGGCATTTTCTAGCTTATCGCCCTTCGTGAGCAGACCAGCCACGGCACCCGCGGCAGCACCGATGCCAGCACCTTTCACGGCCTTGCTCGTTTGCGTCTCGCGTGTGTACGGATTCACCGTCGTGCAAGCAGCTGCGCAAAAAACGACGAGCGTGCCGACGCTCACTAACCTGACGAATGACTTGTGCATACCTTCTCCTCTCCTGTGCTCCTGCTTAGGCAATAGCATCTTGCATACAGCCTTGCGAGAAATGACTGAACTTCGCCTGAACTGGGCGTTCGGCCCACTGTACGTGTCAACGCGCCAAAGCCCTTAACCAGAGCCCTCAATATGGGATGCGCAGCTTACGGTAGATGAAACTCAACAACCACAGAGGTCCTATCATGAGGAACTGAACGTCTTTGAAAAACGACGGACGCTTACCCTCGTAGTGATGTCCGATGAATTGCCCAATCCAAGCGACTACGAAGAGGGCCAGGCAAACTACCCATAAAGACCAGGGCAAATTCTGCAAGCCCATGATGCACAACGTTACGAGGATTACGAACGCGAGCATTCCAAACGCCAGTGAGCGCGACATCGAGAAGTAGTAAAGCACCGCCATCGCAAGAACCAACGTACCCCAATTCAGCAAGGGTGAAATCTCCCCGATTGCCCCCGGAACCGGCAGTGACCATAGAAGGCCGATCAAACTTACGACGATGATGGGCACACAAATCCAATGCAGGGTTTTGTTCGCCGAGTTCTGGTGACTCTCGCCGTATTCGTCGAGCCATTGATCGACACTTTTCATGTCACCTCCAGGCGCTGTATGCAACTCGCGCGTACGCTACTCGCGTCGTGAAATGAGGACAAGCAGCAACGTTGCGTACCAGTGTAACCAGCGGAGCTATGATGTGGGCAAGGAGAAAACACTATGTCGAACACACCCAAGGTTGCGAGAAACGCGCCCACAGCGAGCGCAATCGATCCGCTCGATTTGTATTCGGTTCGCGCATTCCTCACCGAGGAAGAGCAGTTAGTACAGAATTCCGTCGGCAAATTCGTCGACGAAGAAATTTTGCCGATCATCGCGGACTGCTTCGAACACGAACGTTTTCCTCGCGAGCTCGTAAGCGGCATAGCAAACCTCGGCCTGCTCGGAAGCTCGATCGAGGGCTACGGATGCGCAGGGCTCAACGCTGTGTCCTACGGCCTTATCTGCCAGGAGCTCGAACGGGGAGACTCCGGTTTGCGCAGCTTTGTCTCGGTGCAATCGAGCCTTTGCATGTTTCCGATTTTTGCCTATGGGAGCGAAGAACAGAAACAACGTTGGCTTCCACAGATGGCGAAAGGAGAAGTGATCGCGTGCTTCGGATTGACCGAGCCGCATGGCGGATCGGATCCCGCGAACATGAAAACGACTGCGCGCCGCGATGGTAAAGATTGGATATTGAATGGCGCGAAAATGTGGATCACGAATGGGTCGATTGCGGATTTAGCAGTCGTCTGGGCCCAGACGGAAGAAGGCATCCGGGGCTTTCTGGTGGAAAAGAGCTTCAAAGGTTTCGCCGCCGATCTCATCAAGCACAAGATGAGTCTGCGCGCTTCGATCACTTCGAGTTTGTTCTTCGACAATGTTCGCGTACCCGAGGAGAACGTCCTACCTGGAGTCATAGGGCTCAAAGGCCCGCTTTCATGCCTGACTCAAGCACGCTATGGGATTAGCTGGGGTGTGACCGGTGCGGCACAGGCGTGCCTTGCCGAAGCAATTGAATATACGAAGACGCGAACCTTGTTCGGTAAACCCCTCGCCGCAACTCAGGCGGTTCAGATTCGGCTTGCCGAGATGGCTCGCAAGATCACGACCTCGCAACTACTCTCTCTGCAGCTCGGCAGGCTCAAAGATCAGCACCGCATGTCGCCAACGCAAGTATCGCTCGCCAAATGGAACAACACCCGAGCCGCAATCGAAGTCGCTCGAGACGCACGCGACCTGCTCGGCGGCGCGGGTATCAGCGTCGAATATGTTCCGATCCGCCACGCCCTGAATCTCGAAAGTGTCATCACGTATGAGGGCACGGAGACGGTACATCAACTGACAGTCGGGCGGGCGCTGACGGGAATGAGTGCGTTCTGACGAAACGTGATGGAGGTGATGATAGTGATGTAAGTGATGGTTGTCAGATTGGTCGTGCTATTTGCGCACGCGCTGAGATGGCGCCGGGCGAAGTCCCTAAATCTTACGTCCATCACGTCCATCACCTCCCTCACTTTCATCACGCGTCCATCGCCAAATTGTGATCAATCCTGGCAACCCCGCACACCAGGTGCGGGTAGCGGTAGACTTCGCGCATCGACGTTTTAGTCGCGGATATCCATGAAAAAGCTGATTGCCATTGTCGAGGACGAGCCGGCGTTGCGAGACAACTATGCAGCTGCTTTTCAGCGGCAGGGATACGCGGTGCGCGCGTATGGCTCTCGTAAAGAGGCGATGGACGCGTTCAAGGTTCGACTACCGGACTTGGCGGTCGTGGATGTTGGGCTTCGGGACGAACCCGAAGGCGGCTTTGAGCTTTGTCGCGAATTGAGAGCCCTATCGGCCGAGTTACCGATCATCTTTCTCACCGCACGTGACAGTGAGCTCGACGCCGTTTCGGGCTTGCGGCTCGGTGCGGATGATTACCTCACCAAAGATATCAGCCTTACGCATCTGATCGCGCGTGTAAGCGCGCTATTTCGCCGCATCGATGCGCTGACGCAGCCCTCGAATCGCGACCAGATTCTGACCCGCGGCCCGTTGGTCATCGATGCAGCCAGACTCCACGCGACCTGGAACGACAATCCTCTCGGGCTCACGCTCACCGAGTTTTGGATCCTGCATGCCCTCGCGAAGAATCCTGGTCACGTGAAAAATCGACAGCAGCTGATGGATGCCGCCAACGTGGTACTCGATGACAATACGATTACTTCGCACATCAAACGCATCCGCCGAAAATTCCAAGCCATCGATTCCGCATTCGACAACATCGAAACGATGTACGGGATGGGGTATCGCTGGAAAGAGAGCTGACAGTCTGCAGTCCATAGTCCGCAGGCAAGAATGTTTTCTCTGGCCTATGGACCACGGACTACAGACTGCAGACTAAATCTATGTCCCTTCGCACCAAGCTCCTTCTCGTCAGCCTGCTTACGCTGGTACTGCCTTGGGCGGGATGGCGGTACGCGCAGCAGATGGAGACAACATTGCGCGAAGGACAAGAGGTTGCGCTGCTCACGACTGCGGATGTGTTGAGTCGCGTCGTTGCGAGCGAGCCCGAATTGCTTTATCGAGTCCGCGAGCTTTCGACGCAATTCGATGCCGGCAATGGTGACCTGTTCGCGCCGCTCTTGCCTACGACACCTTTGATCGACGGGTTCGCCGATGAATGGCCCGTGCCGGCGCGCAGCGTACCGGGATTCACGGACGACACGCAGCAGGATCTCAAGATACGGCTCGGTGTATCGGGTCGAACAATGCACATCTATGTGCAAGTTCGCGCATCCAAGATCCAATACGAGACTCCGGCACAAGAAGACCTATCGGCCCAGAGTTCCGACCGACTGATCCTTCTGATGCGCGATGAGTTCGGTTTGGAGCGCGCATGGTCCTTGAGCGCAGTAGCACCTGGGCCGCTCATCATTCGACCTTGTTCGGTAGGCATGCCCTGGACGCCGTCCGATGAACGGATCGCGCATGTTTCCGGAGTATGGCGTTCGACGAGCGATGGATATGCAATCGAATTGCTTGCCCCGATCAATCTCATCGGCACGCAGATGGCGGTTCATGCAATCGACGCGCGAGGCAACGCAGTCGCTAGCACTCGCCTGGCGGCCGTCCACACAGGCTCGGAGGCGTTGAAGGCCCGACTGCAACGCTTCTCGCCGGAAGGCACGCGCGTCTCGGTCGTCGACAATCATGGTTGGCTACTCGCCCGCGCAGGATCGGTCGTGATAGGCCAGCCTAACCATGCTGAGCTTCGCCGCGACGAGGAAGGCTTTGCTCGATCGATCTACCGAATCTTGTTCTCGAGCAAAGATGCTCCAGCACATTCCTATGGATTGCCGTATGGAATGTGGGGTACACCGGTGGATGAGGCGCGAAGCGGTGCACGCACGGCAATCTGGTTCGAACAGGCGGCAGGTGAGCCCTCACTGATCAGTGCGGCTGTGCCTGTGCAGCTCGACGGTCAGGCATTCGGAGCGCTCATCGTCGAGCAACCGGGTGAGCAATTGGTATCGGTGCGTGAGCTCGCACTGACGCGCTTGTTGAACCTGACGATCGTCGCCACGCTGTTCACGATCATCGTCACGCTCGTGTTCGCTGCACGCCTGTCGCATCGTATTCGGCGATTGAGTCGCGCCGCGTCCACAGCGCTGACACCCGAAGGTCGCATCGAGCTGGCATTGCCGGACACGAATGCGCGCGATGAAATCGGCGCCTTAGCACGCAGCTATGGAAATCTGCTCGGCCGCTTGAAGGAATACACGAGCTATCTTCAAACCCTGGGCACAAAACTCTCGCACGAGCTGCGCACACCGCTCACGATTGTCAGCTCCTCGTTGGACAATCTAGCCTCCGAGCCGATGCCGGGCGAAACCGCTAGTGAATATCTGGAGCGCGCAAGGAACGGTACGGCGCGAATGCACGGCATTCTGACTTCTCTGAGCGAAGCCACTCGAGTCGAGCACAGCATCGAGCACACCGAGCGCGTCCGTTTCGATCTCGCGGAGCTCGTACGGAACATGGCACTCGCCTATCGACAGACGTTCGCGCAGCATCGGATCGAAGCGCGAGTGGCAAGCAGCGCCTGTCATGTCAACGGATCGCCCGATCTGATCGCACAGCTTCTCGACAAGCTGATGGACAACGCCGTCGACTTTACTGCGCCAGGTGCCCCGATCACCTTGAGTCTTACAGCGGACGCGCGCAGCTGCCTGCTGGATGTGGAGAACGAAGGACCGCAGCTGCCACCCGGCCTCGGAGACCGCTTATTCGAGTCTTTGGTCAGTGGCCGCTCGGGCACGCACAGCAAGCCACATCTGGGATTGGGCCTCTATATCGTGCGACTCATTGCCGAGTTTCACGGCGCGTCAGTCAAAGCGGAAAACCTGCCCGACGGCACCGGCGTGCGCATTCGCGTAGAACTGCCGCGAGAATGAAGGCTGGGAAGATTTGTCGAAGAAGAGCCCCGATGACATCGCAACGTCGCGTCAGCCGCAGCGTCGGAACGTTTTACAGACCCTCTTCTAGATCTGCGCTGAGAGGGGCTGCAGTCGAGCTAAGCTCTTGAAGTAACAACGGCATCCGCATAATCGGCATGGCGTTTGCTCTCTTGTATGCAATCGCGCTTGATCCTGTGCTCTTTTAGCCGGGACCAAAGCGAGATTGGCAGAGAAAGCGGGGATGGCACCGCAAGGGAGAATTGGGATGACAACAAAGCATCATGGAAGATGCCGCCGAATCCGGACGGGCTCGGCGCTAATGAAGGGTTAGAGCGACAACGCAACGTTTCCTGATTTAATCGCCGCGCCCAAATAACTCGAAGAAGTCGTCGATTCGGAAGCGAGAAGCCCCGCTAAGAGCGGGGCTTTTTTTTTGCTCGCTACTTCTGTTTCCACGCGCCGGAGGAGTCTTGGTAGTACCAACCGGCTGAAGCTCTGCTGATCCAACGCTCCGCGAACGTGGTTCGAATATCCGCCTCCCATTCCGGGTGGTTGTTCGCAGTCGCGATCTCGCGATACAGATTCACACGATCGGCGTTTTCTTCGGCGACGAGCTTGCGAGCGGCATTGCGCTCGGGCAGCGGTATCAGATTCTGGTCGCGAACCTCGACCAGACCGTCCTGAGTGAAACCGACTGCACCGGAGTCGTAGTACTTCTTCAAGCGAGGGTGGCGTGCTTCCATCGACTGTGTGAGCGCTCGAACGGCGGGAGTGGACACGTTCAAATCCGCTTGGGCGTGTGCCGGACTCACCAGCAAATCCAACAGGGAATCAGCGGCCGCTAACAAGATGCGCTGAGGCGCAGATTCCACGTACCACGTGCCCTGCTCCTGCTGTTCCGCGCGCGGCTTCGCCGCCGGCTCGCTGCCCCAGACATCCTCGATGATCTTATCCGCCGCCTTCTCCGCGGCCGCTGCGGGGAAATAGACGTTGATCGTCACGCACGCGGATAGCGCAAGACTCAGCGCCACCAGCTTGAACGAGGCGAGTCGCGACATGTTTTTACTCCTTAAGCCATTCATGGCAGAACCGCTGCCAGATTAAACCCTTCTTCGTCATGCTTTCAAAAGCATCGCCACGAGATCATTGAACCACGGGTCCTTCGGATTCGGTAACTGCGATCAGCTGCTGAACCAAGCGCGGCCAATCGACTCGCCGCGAATTACCAATCACATCGATGCGCGGTACACCTCGTCCTTGTACCAAGTAGTAACCGCCTCTCGGCGCGGGCCCGACGCCATTCATCTCGCATACCTCGTTGCGCAACTTGCAAGAAATGCCCAGGCGCGCGTAGTTGAAATCTTCGAAAAATCTCAAGAACCCGCTGGATAACGCAGCCGTCACGCTGGTCCCGCCTCCGCCGATGCTGCCGATATTCTCAACCGCGCGTTGGCTGATGCGATGGCGGGTGCGGTCATTCTCAGGAGTAAACAAACTCGCATCGAATGCGACAGGCGACCACGCGAACAGTTCGAGATCACGAATCGATCCGGATAAACGGCCTGTGATACGGCCAAATGAAAAGGCGCTGGTCACGAGGTCCAAATCCAAATTGCTCGCCTCGATACTGGAGAAGAAGCGCGGCCACTTTCCGAACGGATCTTCCAACCGCAAGTCGCTGATGCGCACATTGCCGTCGAACACCTGAGCTTCCAGCGTAGTCCCCAGAGTCACGACACCTTCGCGCATCCTGAGTTTCGAAATCGAGCCCGACAGCCGTCCGCCGAACTCGGGCCAACCAAATACTCTGCAGAGCCGCTCTACGCTCAGGGGCTCGATTGCGGCATCGATCATGAAGGCTAGCGTTGGCGTTCCGATATTGCGGGCACGCAAACTGTCTAGCTGCAGCGCGCCGTCGAGCAACGGAATGGTGGTCGCACGCAGCAGCCTAAAGTCGCGCGCCTCGGTGGCGAAGCTCATCGAGCTTGCGCCAAAATCCAAACCGAACACTGCGCCACTCGACCAAGAAAGCTCCGACACGGCGCGTGGCTCGCGAATCCCATCGTCTTGCGCGATCCAATGCCACTGACCTTCGAGTCCCCGCAAAGCGATCGACTCCGCCCCGCCATCCACATCGATTTTCTTGAATGCAAGATCGAATGCTCGAGGTACACCAGACTCGATAGAAATCCGACCAGCGAGATCTCCGCTCGTTTGCAGTGATTTGAAATTCGTGTCGAGCAGCATCGGCTGCAGATACGTTTCGTATGCTCCTGGAAATTGCAGTGATTCCAGCTCCAAACTCAGGCCGCGAAGCGGTTGTTGTTGTCCGAAATCCAGCATCGCTTGACCGTGAGCTTTCAAAGCGGCGTCATGTGAAATCTCAAAACTCTCTGCGTATATTGCCCCTGAACCGTCGCGATAGCCTTTGGCTCGTGCGGATAATGCGTGCGTAGCGAAATCGAGAAATATCGGTTCCGCGTACGCTTGACCTGCGCGCGATGAGATTCCAATTTCGTACTGCCAACCTTGGTCACGCTGACCCGCGTTGAGATCGAATTGAATGTCGAGGCGATCCGTTGCGATGCTGCCCGACTCGTTGTTTGCCGTGATTTCACTCAGCTCACCTCGAGCGAGGAGAGAAGCCACCTCGGCGGCAACACCGCTCGCCTCCAGCTTGCTCGTGATCGTTCCGCTCGAGATTGCGAGCGGAACAGAAACCTCGAGCGACTGGGCGACGCTGGCCAGCACTGCTATTGGAATTTCCTGCAGCTTGGCGGCAAACGACCAGCCTGCCTTGCGCGAAGCTGCACTGAATTGCAGTGTTCCAGTGCCCACCTTGATGTTGCGCGCTTGGACATCGAGCGACCCGTCGCGACGACCATAGGTGAAGTCGACTTCGAAGCTCTGTGCGCCAAGCTGTGGAATCCGTGCTGAGGCTCGTGCCTGCGTACAACCGATGATCTCAGCCGAGATCTTCATCTGAGTACAGCGAACCTCCACATCGTGGAGTGGTTGCGCTAACTGTTTCAGCCGCAGCGTGCCGATGTTCACTCGCAGCTGCGCATTACTTTGCAGGTCATCCAGATGGGCGCTGAACTTTTCGACAGTCCAGTCCGCGCTAGCGATCGTTTCAAAGGACAGCTCGATCGCATCGAGCGCGCGCGCAATTCGTGCAAACATTGCGATGCCAGCGACGCACACGGCAGCGAGCAGCACGTAACGTGCGAGCTCCCTGCGCGGGGGCGCGAAAGGAGGCGTTGCTACACGATTCAAATGGAGCACGAGATTGCAACGCCAACCTTCAACTCGAGACAACTTCGCGCAAAACGCTGCAAAAAAGTGTCGTGTACGAACATGCTCATGAAAGCTTCTGAGTTAAATTGACAACGTTGTCACGTGATGGGATTCTGCCTCGAGCCGGTATCCTCAACTTTCTTAGAACATAGGCCGGAGGTCTAATGATGATCGATTTGGGGGGGCATCGCTGCCCATCGTTACGCGTGATGATCGGCAGCTGCTTCATAGCCGCTACGCTCGTTGCTTGCTCCAAGAAGGAACCCGTGCAGCCCACTACATCGGACGCGAACAGTGCGGCGCAAGTGCATCCTGAAGAATGGCCGCAACCGCAGCGACCTGCAATCGATGACAGCGGCATTCAGTCGCGCATCGACGAGTTGATGAGCTCGCTCTCGGTCGAAGAGAAGGTTGGCCAAATCATTCAGGCCGATCTGTGCTGCGTCAAACCCGAAGACGTACGTCGTTATCGGCTCGGATCGATCCTGGTCGGCGGCAATTCGGGCCCCGACGGCGATGACCTTGCTTTAGCGCCCAAATGGCTGGAAGCCGCGGACGCGTTTTATTTGGCTTCGATGGACACGAGCGAGGGCAAACACGCCATTCCCATTCTTTGGGGTGTCGATGCAGTCCACGGACACAACAACATCATCGGCGCGACGCTCTTTCCGCATAACGTTGCGCTCGGTGCAACGCGTAACCCTGAATTGATCGAGCGTATCGGTGAGGTCACGGCGCGCGAGCTGCGGGTGACTGGCCAGGAGTGGACGTTTGCGCCCACGATTGCAGTGGCTCAGGACGGCCGCTGGGGACGCGCCTATGAATCGTACGGCGAGAATCCCGACATTTTCGCGGAGTACTCCGCAGCAATGGTGCGTGGTCTACAAGGTAACCCAGGCGATGCCGACTTCCTGCGCGGCGATCACGTGATCTCTACGGTCAAGCACTACGTGGGCGATGGCGGCACCTTAGATGGCCGCGATCAAGGAGACACTCGCGCTTCCGAAGAGGAGTTGCGCGACATCCACGCAGCCGGCTATCCCGCAGCCATCAGCGCGGGCGTTCAAGTCGTAATGGCCTCGTTCTCGAGCTGGCAAGGCGAGAAGATGCACGGTCACAAGGGACTCCTGAACGATGTCTTGAAAGATCGCATGGGGTTCGAGGGCTTCGTCGTCGGCGATTGGAATGGCCACGGTCAAGTCAAAGGCTGCACGAATACGAGTTGCGCGCAGTCCATCAATGCGGGCCTCGACATGTTCATGGCGCCCGATAGCTGGAGAGAGTTGTACGACAACACCTTGTTGCAAGTTCGTTCGGGCGAGATCCCGATGGCACGTCTCGATGATGCCGTGCGCCGCATTCTGCGCGTGAAATTCCGCTCCGGCCTGTTCGAAGCAGGTCGCCCGTCCACACGCGCACCGGCGGGAAATTTCAAGTTGTTGGGCTCGCCCGAGCATCGCGAAGTGGCACGTCAGGCCGTGCGCGAATCGCTCGTGCTGCTGAAGAATTCGAACGACGTTCTGCCTATCAAGCCAAAGATGCGCGTGCTCGTAGCGGGCGACGGCGCAGATAATCTTCCGAAGCAAAACGGCGGTTGGACACTTACTTGGCAAGGCACTGGAATCACCAACCAGCATTTCCCGAATGCCGATTCGATCTACGCGGGCATTGCCTCAGCGGTAAAGGCGAGCGGCGGTACCGCGACGCTGAGCGTCTCGGGTAGCTACAAAACCAAGCCCGACGTCGCTATCGTCGTTTATGGTGAAGACCCGTACGCCGAGTTCCAGGGCGATGTGGACACCTTGGAGTACAAGCCCGGAAACAAATCGGATCTAGATCTGCTGAAGAAGCTCAAAGCCGCGAATATTCCGGTCGTCTCCGTGTTCCTTTCTGGCCGCCCGATGTGGGTGAATCCCGAGATCAATGCCTCGGATGCGTTCGTCGCCGCGTGGCTTCCAGGATCGGAGGGCGGCGGCATAGCCGATGTGCTCATCGCCAAGCCCGATGGCTCCGTTAACCATGATTTCAAAGGCCGCTTGTCGTTCTCGTGGCCCAGAACGCCCGATCAGACCAAGGCGAATCCGGGTGGCGAGCCTCCCTTGTTTGCCTACGGATTCGGCTTGAAGTATCAGGATGAGGGGGAGCTTGCACCGCTTTCGGAGGAGATCCCTCAGAAGGAAGGAGCAGTCTCGACCAAGGTGTACTTCTCGCAGGGCCGACCCGGTGCGGGATGGTCGCTTGTAGCCGGTGCGGACGCTTCGCGCACCGCTCTCGCCAATGCGACCGGCGATGCAGGCGCCCTCAGCGTCAGCGCGATCGATCACGGGGCACAGGAAGATGCTCGCTTGGCAACGTGGTCAGGCTCGGGTGCTGCGACG
Organism: Steroidobacter sp.; assembly: GCA_025929585.1. Lineage (GTDB taxonomy): Bacteria > Pseudomonadota > Gammaproteobacteria > Steroidobacterales > Steroidobacteraceae > Steroidobacter. Next base: position 133,966 of record JAICPY010000001.1, on the reverse strand, counting down.
CTCGCTCTTCAAGGCGCAACCCCGATCGATCTGCAACGCGAAGCGAATGGCCAGTTATCGCTAGCGTTCAACTACCGTGTCGATGCACCGCCAAGCTCGGCGGTCCAGCTCGCTGTGGAATGCGGCGCGAATTGTGCCGGCAAGTACGAACTGACCGAGCACCTGCGCAAGGCGCCGAAAGGAGAGTGGCAGCAGTTCAAGATCCTGTTGCAGTGTTTCCAGAAAAGCGGTGCGGACATGCGTGCGATCACAGCACCGTTTGCGCTCTCGACCGACGGCTCGCTAAAGCTCGGCATTGCGAGTGTGCGCTTGGAAACCGGCGTCTCCGATGCGATCGGGTGCGAGTAATCGCGGAAGAATCTTCGGCGCTGGGCTTTTTCGCCCAGCGCCGTTGAGCGGATCGAGGCAAGGACTTCACGCATTTAGTTAAGCGAATCCTCACTCGCATGCGGCTTTGCGGTATTTTTGCTACGCAGAGCACCTGCTACTGAGCGCGCTACAACCTGCATGACGAAGCCGCCGAATCGCAGAGCCAAGATCAACGACGTCGCCGAAGCTGCGGGCGTGGCGATCAAGACTGTCTCGCGCGTGTTGAACAACGAACCGAACGTACGCGAGGAAACGCGCACGCGCGTGCTCGAAATCGTCAAGCAACTGAACTATCACCCGAGCCTCTCGGCACGCAGTCTCGCGGGTCGTCGCTCGTTTCTGATCGGTCTCATCTACGAAAATCCCAGCGCAAACTACATCGTGGATCTGCTGCATGGAGCGCGAGCTCGATGTCGAGAAGGCAGGTTCCAAATGCTTAGCCACCAAGCGATAGGCAAGGCTGAGGAGATGGAGCGCGACGTACTTGGGCTCGTCGATCAAACGCACCTGGATGGATTGATCGTGACCGCTCCGCTGAGCGAGTCGGTCGAGTTGATCAAATCGCTCGATCAAAGAGCGATCCCTTTCGTGCGAATCGCGCCCAACGAGTTCGAGCACGAATCGCCCTACGCGGACATGGATGACGTCGGCGCCGCGCGCGAAATGACGGAGTACCTCATCGGCCTTGGTCATCGGCGCATTGCGTTCATCATCGGCCATCCCGACCATGTCGCGAGCGGTCAGCGCCTGCGGGGTTTCGAAGCGGGCATGAAAGCACATGGCGTGCCGATCGACCCGAAACTGCTCAAGCAGGGTTACTTCGTTTTCGAGTCGGGACTGGAAGCTGCACGTGATCTGCTGACGCTGCCCGAGCCTCCAACCGCTATTTTCGCAAGCAACGACGACATGGCAGCCGGTGCGCTCATGACGGCGCATGAGATGGGAGTCGAGGTTCCGGACGAATTGTCGATCGCCGGGTTCGACGATACCTATATCGCTCGAACCGTGTGGCCGCCATTGACTACAGTGCATCAGCCCATCTACGACCTGGCCTATACGGCGACGAACTTATTGCTGCAGATGTTGGAGACGGGCGAAGTGCCGCAGCCGGCTCGACTGGGCTATCGTCTTGTATGCCGCGCATCTACGGCGGCGGTTTCACCCAAGACACGCACCGCGTCGCTTGCGAGCAAGAAAGCACCCGCCGTCGCACTTTCGAAACCTTTGAAATAAGCCGCACGACATCCTTCCACGTACAGTTTGAGGGTGTCGCCGTATGCAAATCTTTGCATCGCGTTAGGCGATTGCTTATACATGCACTTCCACGGCGGTTTACGCGAGGGAGGATTCGATGCACCGGTGGCTCCAAACAGGATTGATCGCGCTTCTGCTCATGGGTTGCGGCGATCGAGACAACGATTCCGCGTCGACACCGTCCGCGGCAGCGCCATCAAGCGCGGCTGAGTCCACGGCAGACAATTCACCGTTTGCCGCGGCACTGAATGATCCCCAGCGGCTCGAGGGCGACGCCATCGACGATGCCTGGCGCAAGCCAAACGAGATCCTGACGCTGCTCGAAGTTCGCCCCGGCATGCGCGTGCTCGACTATTTCGCGGGCGGCGGTTATTACACCGAATTGCTATCGCGCCTCGTCGGACCGGAAGGGCAAGTCATCGCGTACAACAACGAGTCTTATTTGAAGTATGCGGCGGACAAACCGAGCCAACGATACGGCAACAATCGATTGCCCAATGTCGCCCAGTTGACTGCTGCGCCTGAAGATCTGCCGGTCGAGCCCCAAAGCATCGATGCCGCGTTGTTCGTGAATGCCTATCACGATTTGCACTGGCGTTCGAAAGACGGCAGCTGGCCAACGACCGATCCGAAGATCGCGCTGCAAAAACTTGCAGGGGCGCTGAAGCCCGGTGCGGTCGTAGTCGTTGTCGATCATGTCGCGAATGCCGGCAGTGATCCCGCCGTTTCCGTCGACGCTCTGCATCGCATCGATCCAGAAGTGATCAAGCGCGACTTTGAAGCCGCCGGCTTCGTTTTCGAAACTCAGAGCGAAGCGCTGCGCAACCCGAACGACGATCACTCAATGGGCGTATTCGATACGACTGTGCGTCACAAGACGGATCGAGTGATATACAAATTTAGGAAGAGCCCTTCGGCGCGCTCAGGGTGATCGGCGGGTGACAGGTGACAGGTGACAGGTGACAGGTGACAGGTGACAGGTGACAGGTGACAGGTGACAGCAAAAAGGTGTGCGCTCTGCGTTCTGGCCGTCAACTGCCAACCGTCAACCGTCAACTATTCTTCCGACCGTCAACCATTCATTCTTCCTCCACCCTCTTATACGCATTCATCAGTTCTTGCTGCTTTTTCGGCGGTACAGGATCGTAGTGGCTGAACTCCATCGAATAGGCGCCTTCACCACCGGTGAGCGATTTGAGGCGCGATTGATAGTCGTGCAGCTCGGCTAAAGGCACGAGCGCTGAGATGCGAGTACGGTGACCTGCGAGCGCATGGCTGCCGCTCACTCGGCCGCGGCGAGTGGCCAGATCCCCGGTGATATCGCCGGTTGAGGCACTCGGCGCAGTCACTTCGATCTTGACGATCGGTTCGATCAAGATGGGCGCAGCGTCGCGGATCGCATTCTGAAACGCGCGCCGGCCTGCTGCCACGAACGCGACTTCTTTGGAGTCGACCGAATGATGCTTCCCGTCATAGACAATGGCGCGTACATCTTGCAACCCGAATCCGCCAATCACGCCTTCCTCGAGCACTTGTCGCACACCCTTCTCTACTGCCGGAATGTATTGAGAGGGAATTGCGCCGCCGACGACTTCATCGACGAACTCGAATCCTGCACCGCGCTCGAGCGGCTCGACGCGTAGAAACACCTCGCCGAATTGGCCAGCACCCCCGGTCTGCTTCTTGTGTCGATGATGACCTTCAGCAGGACGTGTGACCGTTTCGCGATACGGAATGCTCGGCGGGTGAGTCTTACAGCGAACCCCATAGCGCTCCCCCATGCGCTCGAGCAGGATGCGAAGATGCAGATCTCCCATCCCATACAAGATCGTTTCGTTGGCGCTCGCGTGGTGCTCGACTCGCACACAGGGATCCTCGGCCATCAACTTGTGCAGAGCGTCCGAAAGTTTCTGTTCTTCTCCGCGGCGTTCCGGTTCGATCGCCAATCCCGCCATCGCAGGCGGAAAGCTAATGGAGCGCAAGTGGTACTGATCTTCGTCATGTGAATCGTGAAGTACCGCATCGACGTGCAGCTCCTCGACTTTTGGGATCGCGCAGATATCGCCTGGGATAGCTCGCGGAATCTCGACATGATCCTTACCTTGCAGGCGATACAGATGCGCCACTTTGATCGGCTTACGCGCATCGCCGACGAATAGCTGCGCGCCGGAACGCAAGGTGCCTTGATGAACTCGTACGATACCGAGCCTGCCGACGAACGGATCGATGTTGACCTTGAACACGTGCGCGATGACATGGCTTTGCGGATCGCTGGTTACCCGCACGCGCTGCGCATTCGGACCTTCTCCCTTCATGAACGGCGGAGGATTGCCTTCGAGCGGACTTGGCATGAGCCGCGCGAAAATCTGCAATAGCTCTTTCACGCCTGCCCCGCTTTCTGCCGATACGAAACACACTGGAACCAGATGCCCTTCGCGCAGAGCCTGCTCGAACGGATCGTGCAGTTGCTCGGGCGTCAATTCCTCGCCCTGTTCCAAATAGAGCGACATGAGTTTTTCATCGACCTCTACGACCTGATCGATGATCTGCGTATGAGCGCTCTCGACTGAACCGAACAAGGGTTTCGCTGTTCCATGCGAGAAAAAGCAATCGACCACACCGCTCCCGTCGGCGCTCGGCAGGTTCAACGGCAAACATTCCTTGCCGAAGGTTTCGCGAAGCTCCGCAAGCACCCTTTCGGGCTGGGCGTCGCGGGAATCGATCTTGTTGATAATAAGCAAACGGCAAAGCTCGCGATCCCGCGCGAAGTCCATCATGCGTTGACTGACAGGCTCGATGCCTGTCACCGCGCTCACGACCACTGCAGCGGTTTCGACTGCTTCGAGCATCGTCAGCGCGCGGCCAATGAAATCGGCGGTTCCCGGCGTATCGATCAGATTGATGTGGCAGTCTTGCAGCTGAAAATTGACGACCGCGGCGTCCAGCGAGTGCTGCAAGGCCTTCTCCTGGGGATCGAAGTCACAAACCGTCGTGCCCCGTTCCAAACTCCCACGTGCGCGAATCGCACCGCTTTCGGCCAGTAAAGCCTCGGTCAGCCAAGTCTTGCCGGCGCCCGCGGGGCCAACCAAGGCGATGTTGCGAATATCGGCGGTCGAATGCGCCATTGGAGTGGCCCTCCCCCTAGCAGATGTTGAAAGCCTATTCCCTGCCGTTTTTCGACGTCGCTCGCGAAAAACGTGGTTGTCGCCGCGCTCCCGAAATCAGGCACATCGAGTAATGTGCATCATTTCGCCGGGCCATCCCTGTCCTGGTCTAACAGGCCGGTCGAAACGTTTTTCAACAGCTTGCTAGTGCCCCGCAGAATACGCTCGCACATCGCGTCCGCGGATAGCGGATAGTGACTATCGGACTGAAGGCGATAGGGGATGGCGGATAGCGGATAGTAAGACAAGGCCGTTGAGGCGCGACCGCGTAACGCTTACCCTAAGCGCACCTAAGTAGATTGATAGTCCTGCACGCTCTCAAGAAAGTTGCTCTGACTATCCCCTATCCCCTATCCCCTATCCCCTTCCTCCGTATCAATGGCCAAGCGCGCTCTCATCGTCGACGACTCTCGCTCGGCTCGAGTCATTCTCGGACGCATGTTGGAAGGGTATGGGCTGTTGGTCGACTCCTCCGAGTCCGCAGAACAAGGACTCGAGTACTTGCGACAGGCACGGCCTGACGTGATCTTCATGGACCACTTGATGCCGGGGATGGACGGATTCCAAGCTGTCCAGGCAATCAAGGGCAATCCGGACACTGCGACGATTCCGGTCGTGATGTACACCTCTCAGGAAGGCGACCTGTATTTGAGTCAGGCGAGAGCATTGGGAGCGGTGGGCGTGTTGCCGAAAACGGTCAAACAAGCCGATGTTTCCAAGGTGCTCTACCAGTTGCGGCTGCTTCCCGAGCGTCGTGAAGGGCGGGTGGCTGCGGCAAATGACGATCTCGGCCCGACCGTCGAGGTTGAAGTGCCACGGCGACCCCACGTCGGCGAAGTGGAGACCGCAGTACGCAACGCCATTGGGCCAATTCTGCATGAGCACAGCTCCGAAATGCGGAGGTTCGTGCTGGCGAGTCTCGATTCCTTCGCGCGTCGCATGGCCAATGAAGCCAAGCCACATACTCAGACGCCTGCGCCGGAGCCTGCGGTCATTCTGGAGCCCGAGCCGACACCGAGCCGCCGGTGGCCCTTGGCGGCGGCGGTTGCGGGACTGGCATTGCTCGCGACGCTCGTGCTCGCCGTGCTGTACACCCGCACGCTCGAGTCGACGCGACAGATCATGCAGGCGAATGCGCGCTTGTCGACGATCATCAACGATCAGCAGGTGGAGCTCACGAGCCTGCGTCAGGCCGCGAAAGAGGCAGCTGCGAGCCAGGCGGTGGCCGCACGCCAAGCCGCCGCAACTGCCATCCAACCCGAACCCGTGCCCTATGGTGAAGTGCCGTTGGCCGGCTCGAGGGTGGAACGCTTGCGTGAATTGATCACGGATCTCAAAGCAGACAACTTCAAAGGCAAGATTCGTGTAAACGCTTACTCAGGTGAGTTCTGTCTCACCGGCAACGGCTTCGAAGGTTACTCGCTCGCTGCAGATGATCTGCTCTTCAAACGCTGCGATGTCGTCGGCAATCCTCTCGATGAGAACATGACGGTTGCGCAACGCCAGTCGCTCGCGTTCGCCAATCTGCTTTCATCGCTGCGCAGCGATTCACCCGATTTCATCAGCGTCGAGGTTCATCATCTCGGACGCAAGCCAATCGTCCCGTATCCGAATGCGAACCAAGACAAGCTGACCGCGGGCGAATGGAACAAGGCAGCGATTGCAAATAATCGCGTCGAGTTCATTGCCGAGCCTAGTGAGGTAACGGAGTGACCGCGTGAGGACGCCGGATACGATGCTATCGCGCGCACCTGTCTTTTATTCGACAACATTCGTTCTTCACATCGGCAGCGTCTCACCATGACGGGCAAATGGCTTCTGTATGGTGCGAGCGGCTACACCGGCGAGCTGATCGCTCGCGAAGCGGTCAAGCGTGGAATGCAAGTCGTTCTCGCTGGTCGATCGCATCAAAAGATTTCCAGACTCGCGGCTGAGCTCGGCTGCCCAAGTGCGATATTCAGCGTCGATGACCACACTTCGCTGGTCTCGGCGTTACAAGACAGTGTCGCCGTACTCAACTGCGCCGGACCGTTCTCGCTGACTGCCCGCTCGATCATGCAGGCGTGTCTCGTGACGCGCGTTCACTATCTGGACATCACGGGGGAGATAGACGTATTCGAGCTGGCGCACAGCGTTGATGACAAAGCACGCCGAGCAGGCGTCGTGCTGTGTCCGGGTGTCGGATTCGACGTGCTGCCGACCGATAGCGTCGCCGTGAAGCTCAAGCTCGCGCTACCCGATGCCATCGAGCTTTCGCTCGGCTTCGACAGCCGATCCGGGTTTAGCAAGGGGACAGCGAAAACAGCCGTCGAATCCATGGGCGAAGGATCGAAGCTGCGGCGCAACGGCAAGATCGTAAGCGTGCCGCTCGGCTCGAGCACGCGTCGTATCGATTTCGGTAATGGTGAGCGCCTGGCAGTTGGAATTCCTTGGGGAGATGTAAGTACCGCTTTTTATTCGACCGGCATTCCGAATATCCAAGTATTCAGCGCCACCTCCTCCGGTGGCTTGAAGAGACTTCGGCGAATGAACTGGTTGCGTCCACTGCTGCGTCAGCGTCCGATCCAGCGCTTTTTGCAAAACCGCATCGAGCGGCGCTTGCAACCGCCGGATCGGACCCAACGTGAGAGTAACCCTAGTTATGTTTGGGGCGAGGCGCGCAACGCGGCCGGTGAGATCAAGACCGCTCGCCTGCGCACTCCTAACGGATACGCGCTCACGGTGACTTCGGCCCTTGGTATTCTTCAGGACCTACTCGCCGATCCACAACGCGCGGGTTACATGACGCCCACAATGTTGGTCGGATCGGATTTCATCTCGACTTTACCGAACTGTTCGACGATACGCATCGAACCATGAGCGATCGGACGCTGCTCACTTCCGCGGCCACTTTGGTGCAGGCCGCCACGCACTTCACGCCGCCGCGTTGGCTCGCGAACGCGCACCTGCAATCCATCCTGCCGAGCTTGAAATTGCGCCGGCCCTTGCTCGCGCGCCGTGCGCGCAAGTTGCTGCAGGCGACGGAGACACACATTCTCGACTGCGGGGACGGAGTGCGTCTGCTGGGGCATCATTCGAAACAACCCGAGTCCCATCAGGCTCGTGACTTGGTCGTGCTACTTCACGGATGGGAAGGCAGTGCCGACTCGCTGTATGTGCTATCGCTCGGCGCCTACTTGTACGAGCAGGGCTGCGATGTGTTCCGCTTGAACTTTCGCGATCATGGAGCAAGCCATCATCTGAACCCTGAGATCTTTCACTCGTGCCGCTTGGACGAAGTAGTCGGCGCCGTTCAACGCATCCAGCAACTCTGGCCGGATCGGCGCCTCACTCTCGCGGGTTTCTCTTTGGGGGGAAACTTTGCACTGCGCGTTGCCGCCCGCGCGACGCATGCCGAATTAAAGCTCGCCCGAACTGTAGCCGTGTGTCCGGTCCTGAGACCTCACAGCACGATGGATGTGCTCGACACGGGTTCATTCATCTATCGGCAGTACTTCGTCGCGAAATGGAAGCGCTCGTTACGCTTGAAGCAGAAATTGTTTCCACAGCTTTATGATTTTCGCAACGTGCTCGCCCAACGCGATTTGCGCGGCATGACGCGACTGTTGATCGAGCACTACAGCGAGTTCCCCAGCATGGATGCTTATCTTCAAGGTTATGCCATCGTAGGTGACGTCCTTGCCAATCTCGAGGTGCCCAGCGACGTACTTGTCTCGCTCGACGATCCGATCATTCCTGCTCGGGACTTAGCGCATCTCGCACGCAATCCAAACCTGCAAGTCATCACGATGCCTAACGGCGGTCACTGCGGATTCATGGACGGCTTCAATCGCGAGAGCTGGGCCGACCGAAAAATCGCCTCGCTCCTGGGAGTCACCAAAACGAGGGCTACGCCGCTTTAGTCATTTCGCGCGCGTTGTTGATCCTTCTTTTCTTCTGAGCCTCAGCGACCCCCGCGGCTCTGCGAGAACCTTCTTGTAACGCCCACGATATCCACGTCGTCGTGCGCCAAACGATTCGTGTGCCATCAAAGTCTCGCCGCGGCGCAGCGGCGCGGCGGGATGGGTCGGATCAGCAAGGGTGAAGATTAATCTCGCAAAGGCGCAGGGCTCGCGGAGATAAAGACAAATCGAATTAGTCTCTCTACCGCTGCGCCGCCGCGCCGCTGCGAGAAATTCTTGTCACGCTATCAAGCGCGATTTTGTTGCAGATTGGGCAACACGTTCTCGTGTCACAGCATCCGCTGCATGGCAGTCAACCGTAGCAAGATTCTCTCGCGGCGGCGCAGCGGGCGCAGCGAAGACGCAGTGGAAGAGGAAATGAAGTGTGCGAGGCGCAGAGAACGCAGAGTAAGCAAGATCATTGGATATCTCCGTCTTACACCGCGCGCCGCGTCTCTGCGAGATTATTCTTCGTACGCGTAACTGACCTGAAGCGCCGGCATCTTCAGATAAGCATCGCAGCCATGATCTTCTTGAGATCCTTCTGCTGCTTCTATCTTCCCATTTCCTCGCACCAGTGCAGGTAACGCGCTCTCAAGTGCTCGTTCGATTCCGGCGCGAATCGTTCGAACTGCACTGGCGGTCGCCACTCTTGCGGCTGATTGGCCACGAGGAACGCAAGACCGAGGGCGGTCGCTTCGCGAACGCTGGAGCGCTGTAATTCGATGCCATTGAGCGATGCGATGCATGCGCATAGATAATCGCTCGCAGCGAGCCCGCCACTTGCAAGAATCCGACAAATTGCTCCGTCGCTGCGCATCAACTCGATGTTGCGAGTAATCATGAACGCAATACTTTCGACCACCGACTGGACCTGCAACGCCTCCGATGCTGCTTCGAGGAAGCGGCTTTCCAGATCGGCTCGCCAGAATGGTGAGCCGACTCCTCCAACTCCGTTAATGAACAGCGGCGGCATTGCAGCTTGCGTGCGGCCCATCGCGAGCGCAGCTCGATGCGTATCGATTCCAACGCGCTCATTCAACCAGTCCAATGCGCTGCTCGCGCCATTTACCGTTCCTTCTTGGACGGCAATGAGCTGGTGCTCATCCGAATAGATCGCGCTGCGCAGCAGGCGCATGTCTTCGGCTTCGCTCGCGCGTTGCAGGAACGCACCGGTGCCCATGTTGAGATAGATCGTGGCGCGATCGAAAGAGCCAAAGGCAAAGGGAGCCGCGGATTGATCTCCGGTGCACACCACCAACGGAACCTGTCGGCCTGCGAACGGCAAATGCCCGTAACCATGACGGGTGTTCACGCAGGCGGGCAACAGCTCCAAGGGCACGCCGAATAACGAACCCAGATTCTCCGACCAGTTTCGCTTGCGGGCATCCCACAACTGAGTGCGTGAGGCATTGGCAGGATCGACAACGAAAGGACGCTCGTTCAATAACGAGTACAAGAGATAGCTGGCCAGCGGTCCGCAACACAATCGTTTCGCCTCGCCCGCCTGGTGCACGCCGTCGATCTCATCCAGGCACCAGCGTATTTTGCTTGCGCCGTAGTGAGGAGAGAGCACTAGACCTGTGGTCTGCCGAATTTGTCCGGCATGCACGCGTAGCTTGCTGATGAGCGTACTATTGCGGCGGTCCTGCCAGGACAGAACGGGTGACAAAGGTTTACCGCTTCGCTTATCCCAGCACACGATGCTGGATCGTTGCGTCGCAAGTCCCACTGCAAGCACGCGCTGTACGTCCTCGCCAAGACTGTGAGCCATGTCTTCGAGCGCCGTTCTGATCGAGTCGAGGACTTCGTTTGCGTCGTGCTCGACACGTTCCGCGCTGCTGCGATACGTGCTGATTGGCGTGAAACTCTCAGCGATGTGATTGCCGAGCAGATCGAATGCGATCACACGGCTGGCATGGCCGCCTTGATCGATCGAAAGCACGATTGGAGCTTGGCCACGCTCATCCAAGTCGCCCGCGAGCGAGCGCAATTCACGCACGAGCCAGCCTAAGTCGCCATCTTTCATTGAGAACCGTGGAGCTTCTTACCGCCTCAAGCACGCGATCGCAGACTTCGGAACTCGCGCAGCATATCGCGAACCGCCATCGTCTCGATCAGCTTCGCCCCACGCGCAGCGAGATCGAACGCAAGCTTGCGGGAAGTCACCTCGTAAATCGCCCAGCGCCACGGTCCGCGCCACAACTTCGAGGCGCTTTCACTCAGCAATTGGTGGTCGCAGAACACGTAATCAGGAGCGAGTGCCTCGCACTTGAGCGCGGATAGGTTTGAATATTCGGACAGAATCCAGCCGACGCGGTAAGAAGAGACTTGCCGGACATGGTGAATGGCAGCAAGGTCGAATGAGATGATCACGCATTGCCGTGCGATCGGCTTCAACGTCTCACAAACCTTCCGCACAAAGATCTCTTGCCCAAAAGTGCGCAAGCTTGCGCGTTTGAGCTCGACGAACGCGGTTGCATGAGGATAAGTGGCCAGCAAGCTCACGGCCTGGCTGAGCGTCGGAATGCCGACGTCCGTGTATCGCTGTCGAAACCGCTCCTCCTCGTTCACCGAAACTTCCGCAAGCTCGGCCCAGGTCATCTCGAGCGCATTGCGATCGAGGCCCGCCGTACGCTTCAGATTGGAGTCATGCAGCAACACCGGCTGTCGGTCGGCTGACAATTGCACGTCGAACTCCACATAGCGGGCGCCGAGCTCGAGCGCCGATCGCAACGCAGGCAGCGTGTTCTCGGGATACTCAGCCGCGTTGCCGCGATGTGCGATGAGCTCAGGTGCCTTAGGTGGGGGCGCGGACATCCTTGCCTTAGGGTGTTGTTATGAGGCTCGTATTATTACCCAGACTGCGGGACCTGCGTGGATCCGCGCATCGATCCCACACGTTGCGTCGCTGGGCCACGACACTTGCCCCGCAGCTGCCGGTCCTGGTATCCATCGGAAAATTGCCTGCATCCATTATGCCCCCACTTGCAAGACACGCCTTTCTGCTGTCGAGCCTCTGCGCTGCCGCGCTGGCGTTATCCCTGCAAGGCTGCGATAGCGGTGCGGATACCGAGCGCAACCCGCCGCAGGCGAATGAGCCGATCGACACCTTTGCTCCGACTGCACCGAGCGAGCTCACGGCGACCCCGATCGGTACTAATCGTATCGACCTGAGCTGGCTGCCTTCGAGCGATGCCAACGGCATTGCGAGTTATCGGATCTTTCGAGATGACTTCCAGACCGAGCTGACGAGCGTCGACTCGACTTCGTATTCCGACACCAATCTAACGGCCGACACCGAGTACACCTATGCCGTGCGAGCGGTGGACCCGGCGGGAAATGTCTCCGAGCCTTCAGCATCGATCCGGGCGAGAACGCTTTCTGAATCCTCCGCGCAAACATCGGGCCTCGATACCCGACCCTCGAACACGAGCTGCACAGCGTGGCCACGATCGAGCGGCACGGCAACCATTCAGCTCGAACGCTACGCGTCGTTGTCTTTCACTACGCCGATCGGGATGCTGCAAGCGCCCGGAGATAGCTCTCGCTGGTTTGTCGTGCAACAGAATGGAATCGTCCTGCGTTTCGCGACCGCGGCGCCCACCAGCACCGCACCGTTCGTCGATATCCAGGATCGCGTTCGCTCTGGCGGTGAGATGGGTCTATTAGGGATGGCATTCCATCCCGAGTTCCCGAGTGACCCGCGCGTTTTCTTGTCGTATACCACCGGCACTCCGCTCGTCTCACGCATTTCCGCATTCACGACCGCGGACGGTGGAGCAACGTTGAATGCTGCATCCGAGCAGGTGCTGCTTTCGATCGATCAGCCCCAACAGAATCATAACGGCGGGCACATCGCCTTCGGCCCCGATGGCTACCTGTACATCGGCATCGGCGATGGAGGGGGTAGTAACGACAATCACGGCGACATTGGCAATGGCCAACGTCTAACCACGTTGCTTGGCAAGATGCTGCGCATCGACATCGATGGCGCGGCTCCTTACTCGATCCCATCGACAAACCCGTTTGCGCAAAACACACGTTGTCCGGCGTCGGCTCGTGCAACTGGCGCATGTCCCGAGATCTATGCATATGGTTTTCGAAATCCGTGGCGATGGAGCTTCGATCGCACTCGAGGACAGCTATGGGTTGCGGATGTGGGTCAGAACCAGTTTGAAGAAGTGAATCGAGTTTCGCTGGGAGGCAACTATGGCTGGCGTTGCCGAGAAGGCGCGCACGACTTCGCAAGCAGCAGCACACCGGGGTGCGACCAAGCCACTGCGATCGATCCGGTCAGTGAATACGGGAGAAGCCTGGGCAACTCGATTACAGGCGGCTATGTCTATCGTGGCAATCAATCCACTAGTCTGGTTGGCACTTATCTATTCGGAGATTTCGGTAGCGGGCGAATATTTGCTTGGAATGAGGACGCAAGCTCACGCGCGCCCACCGTCTTGCTGGAATCGGGATTGAGCATCTCTTCGTTCGGTGAAGCGAACGATGGTGAACTGTATGTCGTACATTATGGTGGCACCTTGCATCGCATCGTCTTTGCCGGTTCATCGAATCCCGTGCCTGCACCGGCGACGCTAAGCGCGACAGGTTGCGTCGTGGCCAGCGATCCATCACTACCTGCCAGCGGCCTAATTCCCTACTCAGTCAGTGTGCCGTTCTGGTCTGACGGCGCCGATAAGCAACGCTGGATTGCACTTCCCGACGGACAGAACATCGCAGTGCAGGGAAACGGTGATTGGGACCTGCCTAACGGCACAGTGTTGCTGAAGCATTTTCGCACCGGAGCGCAACTGATCGAAACACGCTTGTTCATGCGCCATCCAGATGGAGTGTGGGGTGGGTTCAGCTATGCCTGGAATGCGCAACAAACGGATGCAGCCCTGGTTCAAGGCGGAGCCGAACGCGATGTCGGTTTGCCCGAACCCTGGATCTTTCCAAGCGAATCGCAATGTTTGGAATGTCACACGAGTGCGGCGGGCCGCACGCTTGGATTGGAGACCGCGCAGCTGAACGGCGAACATACGTATGAGTCGACTGGGCGCACGGCGAATCAGCTCGCAACCTTGAGTCACATTGGAGTACTGACGCCCGCGATAAGCGATCCGGCCGCCGAGCGAAGCATGCCCGATCCGACGGATGAATCTGCCCCACTGAACGATCGAGCGCGGGCGTATCTGCATGCGAATTGCTCATTCTGTCATCGTCCTGAAGGTCCCACGCCGAGCACGGTGGACTTACGCTATTCGACGGTTTTGAATGCAACGAATACTTGCGATGTCTCGCCGCAGTCGGGCGATCTCGGCGTCGGCGCGAACGCCCGCATCATCGCCCCTGGCAGCTCAGGGAATTCGATCCTCGTCAATCGAATGAATCGTCGCGACGAGTTCGCGATGCCTCCGCTTGGATCCAACCAAATCGATTCCGCGGGTGTCGCATTGATTTCGGAGTGGATCGGCGGCCTCAGCGGCTGCTGAGGATATGGATCGCAATGTCTCTCGCGCGGGCGCAGAGAACGCAGGGATGGAATAGAACGTTAAGAGTGCGATGCTTCGACTTGTTACCTCGATCGACGTGATCAAGGGTTTCTCGCAGCGGCGCGGCGGCGCAGCGGTTAAGAAGATCAGTCTAGATACAAAGCGAAGACATCCACATCGATATTCTTTCCCCGCGCCGCTGCGCCGCCGCGAGAAGCTCTTGACGACCTACAGTGTTTGCAGATCGGTTCAGACAGCCACAGCTCCCTTGCCCATGACTCGATCACCGCATGTTCTGCGGCTCGCACCAGATATCTCCTTCGGACCCGGCAGTTAGTCCTTGCGCTTCTCTTCGTAGCTAACCACAGGCGTGCCGCTGGTCACGGACATTTCGCCGTCGATGACGGCGCCTTGGGCAACGGCAATCGTGCGAGCGATCACGATGCCGCGAATGCGGGCCGATTTACGAATCTCCAGCTTCTCCGAGACCGACACCGTTCCGGTCACTTCCCCGGCAATCACGGCGTTGGTGGCATGAATCTTCCCTTCCCAATGGCCGCCTTCAGACAATGTGAATGCGCCGCGCACACTCCCTTCGCCATTGACGTGCCCACCGACGACGAGATCTCCCTCGCATTCGAGGTTGCCCGTGAGCTTCGACCCCGCGCCGACAAAGGTGGGCGTGATTGACACGCGATCGGCGTGCCGGCGGCGAGGCGCTTCTTCGGACATGTTTGGATCTCCTCAAAGGGAAACGATTATAGGCCCGTGAGGCGGCTCTGTGCCGAGCGGGCCGTGCCTAGCAGGTCGCGGGTAGCAAGACAGAAGACAAAGAGGCACCGGCCTCCTCTGACTACCTGCGAGTCACGAATCACGGAAGAACGCGGGTCGTGATTAGCGAGTCGCGGGTAGTAAGACGGAAGACAAAGAGGCCCTGCCTCCTCTCACTACCCGCGAGTCACGAGTCACGAATCACGGAAGGAAGCGGCCAAACTTCCGTCTCCTTTTAGCGTCGACTCATGACTTCGCCAGGCAGGCGAGTCTGAAGCTGACACTCCCCGTCATCGTGCGCAGTTCACACGGGGTGCCTTAAGTATTTGATTTGAAGCTGCAATCGCCTTTGGCACGAGCGTTGCACTTTCAGTCGAGCCAGTAACAAGAGTGCCCCATAGTGAACGCCGAAGTGATTGCTGTTTTGCTTTCCGAAGGTGAGTCCCGCACCGATAGCGGTGCGACGATGCTGATCCGAAATGCGGACGGTCAAATGTCGCTGCAGAACGTGAACCCGGATAGTCCGATGGGGCGACATGCGATGCGCACAGGATGCTTTCGACGCGGCAAACCGATCATCGATCCGGTGTCGCGACAGATGATTGGCTATGAGATGGAGATGGTGCCCAACCTGATGAGTTCTCCGTGAATGATCCCCTATGCACGCTAGAGGTCCTGCTGGGTTCCCCTTCCGTGAGCTGACGCTCGCTGACCCATAGAATCCCTAGCACTGCATTCTGCGCTGCCAACGTCTCCCCGCGCTGGCGGCGCTTTTTTTTGCGCTACGCGCAAGTGATGGAGGTGCCGAAGGTGATGTAAGTGATGGACGCCAGAAATGGCTTGAAGCTCTTCCGGCCTTCATCCTTACATCACCTCCGTCACCTCCGTCACCTCCATCACGTCATCGCGCTATGATCCTTCCCTCCTCACGAGGGATTCGTATGTCGCGCAGATTGCTACTTGGCCTCCTTCTGATCGTTAGCTCCGCGGGGGCTCAGGTGCCCGGAGCCGATCGAGTTCAAGCGGTGACGCTCGAGAACGGGATGCGAATCATCCTCTGGCCGGATCGAGATATTCCGAACGTCGCGCTCTATAACTGGGTGCGAGTCGGCAGTCGAAACGAAGTGCCCGGCATCACCGGCTTGGCGCATTTTTTCGAGCACATGATGTTCAACGGCACGAGCACGAGCGCGCCGGGAGACTTCGACAAGATTCTCGAAGCGAATGGCGCACGCAACAACGCCTATACATCGAGCGATGTAACCGTCTATCAAGACTGGTTCCCGAGTGCGTCCATGCAAACCGTTTTCGAGCTCGAAGCCGACCGGCTGCGCAACTTGTCGTTCGATCCGAAGATCATCGAGAGTGAACGAGGTGTGGTCCATTCAGAGCGGCGGCTCGGAGTGGACGATAGTCACTTTGGCCGATTGCAAGAGCAAGTGCAGGCAACCGCTTTTCTTGCACATCCCTATGGCATCCCTACGATCGGCTGGCCTTCGGATATCGAGTCCTGGAGCTTGGATGACCTAAAGACGTTCTATAAAACCTATTACGCGCCGAACAACGTGACGATGGTTTTGGTCGGCGACTTCGATCCGAAAACCGTAATCGAGCTTGCTCGTAAAAATTTCGAGTCGATTGCCCCGCAACCCGAGCCAGAGCCGATCAGAACCAAGGAACCCGAGCAAACAGGCGAACGCCGCGTCAGCATCGTGGCAGAGGCACAAACTCCGTTGCTGCAATTTGCCTATCACGGAATCGCAGGTGCCGATCCTCGCAAACCAGCGCTCGAGCTGCTGGCGCGAATTCTCACCGACGGAGACGCTTCGCGATTGCATCGCGTGCTAGTCGAAGAGCAGAAGCTGGCGATCTCGGCAGACAGTTATATCGAAGCCGGATTCGATCCGGGCATCGTCTGGTTCATGCTATCGCTGCCTGCCGGCGGGGATCTCGCTCGCGCCGAGGCGGTATTCGGCAGCCAGATAGATAAAGTCATTTCATCAGGCGTCACTGAAATGGAATTGGATCGAGCTCGCAACCAAGCGCTCGCGGACTTCTGGCGCGGCCTGACGACGATCAATGGCAAAGCCCAGGCGCTTGGCACTTATGCGGTATTGCAAGGCGGACACGAACGTCTGTTCGATGCGCCAAAAGCGTACGAGCGTGTGACACGCGAGGACATTCAGAAGGTCGCCACTGAGCTACTGAAACCCACGAATCGCACCGTCGGTATATTGTCCGCCGCCTCCGGCGCAAGCTCTGGAGAAGAAGGTTGAACGCCGTGAAAATGCAAAAGCTTACGCCTCCAAGCGCAGTGCGGTGGCTGCTCGGCTGCGTTCTCGCGTTGGCAATGTCCGGCGCACTCCAAGCAGCGGAAGGCGTGAAGACTCCGCCGTTCGAACGCGTTCAGCTGTCAAATGGCACTGTGCTCATGCTGCTGGAGCAACGCGATGTTCCATTGATTTCGTTCGAGGCACGAGTGCTCGGCGGCGCGCGGCTGGATCCCGAGAATCGATACGGCACCGCGAATCTTCTTGCCGGCTTGTTCGAGAAAGGCGCAGGCGAGCGCGATGCGTTGGCTTTCGCACAAACCGTGGCGTCTGTCGGTGGTTCGATTCAAACCAACGCATCGACTGAATCGATTTCGATCACCGGCTCTTTCCTTTCGCGCGATCGCAAACTGATGGTCGAATTGCTTGCCGATATGCTGCAGCGCCCGACACTCGCGGAGTCGGAGTTACAAGCGCTGCGGGCACGGCGGATCGAATTCATTCGCGCTGCGAAGGATTCGGACCTGTCCGCGCTTACCTCTATTTATGGGGCCGCGGCGCTGTTCGCAGACCATCCTTATGGAAACCCGGTCTTCGGCAGCGAAGCGTCGCTTGCGGGTATCGATGCACGGGACATTCGGTCGTTCTATGAAAGTCATGTGGGCGGCGATCGACTGATCATCGCCGTTGCCGGAGATTTCAAAGCCGCCGAGATGAAGAAGTTATTGTCGAGCGCATTTGGAAAGTGGCGCAAGGCCGGTAGTGCGTTGCCTCCGATAGTTGCGCCGAAGAAAATAACATCGCGCCGAGTACTGCTCGTGGATGCGCCCGATTCGGTGCAATCGTATTTCTGGATGGGCAATGTCGGGGTAGCTCGCAGCGATCCGCGCCGAGCGGCACTCGATATCGTCAACACAGTGTTCGGAGGACGTTTCACCTCGATGCTGAACACCGAATTGCGTATCCGCACCGGATTGAGCTACGGGGCGCGATCGGGTTTCGACCGATTGGCGCAGCCGGGACATTGGGAAATGAGCTCCTTCACGCGCAGCGAGGCGACCATCGAGGCGATCGACCTCGCGTTCGCCACCTTAGACAAACTCCACGAAGGCGCACTGGATCCCGCTGCGCTCGACTCGAGCAAGCAGTATGTCCTCGGGCAGTTTCCGCTCGGCCTGGAAACGGCCTCGCAGTGGGCGTCACAGCTCGCTACTTTGGAGCAGTATGGTCTCGGCCCCCGCTACATCGATGAATATGCCGATGCTTTGAGTCGGGTGGCGTTGGACGACACCAACAAGGTCATCAACGATGTCTTCCCCTCCAGTAGCGAAGTTCTCCTGGTGGTCATCGGTAAAGCCACCACGCTGAAAGACGCCCTCGCCAAGTTCGGACCGATCACCGAAATGCGTCTGGCGGATGAGGAATGGGGCAAACCGTGATGAAAGTGATGTACGTGACGAAGCTCAGGAGACCTCAGAGTTACCTCTGACCGCCATCGCCTCTATCACTTCCATCACTTTCATCACCTCTCTTTGTGACCCACTTCACAAACGACCAAAACTCCTGGGTTGCCAAGTTTTCCGGCATTAGACAAATCGAGTGAAGCGGCTAGACTGAGCCGATTGCGCGTATCCAAGCGCGCGAGAAACTCATGCAATACCGGCGCAGCGATTTCGATGTAACGAACACCGTACAGGTGAGCTCGGCTGATGCCGTGCGCCGCGCCGTCTGCGATCTATTCCGCCAGTTCTGGCCGCATCATGCATTCGATCGGATCGAAACCGCATTCCGCGACTTCGAACGACTCTTCAATGGCCAGTTCCCCGGATATTACGGTTGCGACACTGTCTATCACGACATGCAGCATTCCTTGGACGGCACGCTCGCGGTAGCGCGTCTGATCATGGGATACGAACGCACGCATCTGGCCGAAGAGCGACTGGGTCCGGAGCGAGCGACCCTCGGCGTGGTGATCGCACTATTCCACGATGCCGGTTACATCAGACAGACGGACGATGCAACACATCGCAACGGTGCCGAGTTCACGCTCAGCCACGTCAGCCGCAGCGCGAACTTCATCGGACGCTACTTGCCCACGATAGGCATGGCCGAATGGGTTCCGGTTGCCACCAAGATCGTGCACTTCACCGGCTATGAAATGCAGTTCGATCAGATTCGGCTCGACGATCATCGCGATCGCAAGCTCGGGCATCTGATCGGCACTGGCGATCTGATCGCACAGATGTCTGACCGTTGCTATCTGGAAAAATGCCGCGATCGTCTCTATCCCGAGTTCGTGCTCGGTGGTGTCGCGATGGCGAATGACGCCGAAGGCAAGACCTCGGTGCGTTTCAGCTCGGGATTGGACATCCTGCGTCACACGCCGGAGTTCATCGAAGAAACTCGACGCACGCGCCTGGACGGCGAATTCGGCGCTGTGTACCGGCACCTGGACGTTCTTTTCAACGGTCGCAACCCATACATGGACGCCATCCAGCGCAACATGGATTATTTGAGCGAAGTCCTGCGCACCGGGCGCTGGCCAATGCTCAGGCGCGATCCGCCTTGCTTCACTTGGGAACGCAACCCGGTCCAAAACATCCGCTCGCTCGTCATTGGGCGGTTGAAACAAGTCTGGAAAACCTAAGTTAAGAACGGCGCGAAGCGCGTCATTCCTTTCTTTGCTGCGACTGCGTAGCCTTGTCGGATGCTGACGCTCCACATCCGCGTTCCTCATGTCCTTCGATAGCAAAACTCTTGTCGGCCTAGCCGTCGCGCTCGCGCTCGGCATGCTGATCGGAATCGAAAGAGAACGAAATCAAGGGCAAGGGCCGGGGCGCGACCTCGCGGGCTTGCGTACGTTTACGCTCGTCTCGCTGGTCGGTGCAATTAGTCTGTTGGTGGGCTCGACCATCGCCTTCGCGGTATTTGGATCCATCATCGGAATACTTGCAGCCGTCGGCTATCGGCGCAGTCACGACACGGATCCGGGGTTGACCACTGAGATTGCCTTGCTTGCGACATTCCTGCTCGGGGGACTCGCAATGCGCGAGCATCACTTGGCTGCGGCGCTCGCCGTGGTGATTACCATCCTGCTCGCGGCGCGCACTCGTTTGCACAACTGGGTCAATAACGTGCTCACCTCACAAGAGGTGCACGACGGTTTGATGCTCGCCGCGGCGGCCTTGATCATCCTGCCGCTTACTCCGGCCGACCCAGTCGATCCGTGGGGTGTCGTGAGTCCCCGCCGGCTCTGGCTGCTGGTTGTCCTGATCATGGCGATCAATGCGCTTGGCTATCTTGCCTTGCGAACTTTGGGATCCAGAATCGGACTCTCGCTTGCCGGCTTGTTCTCCGGATTCGTCTCCAGCACTGCGACGATTGGAGCGATGGGAACGCGCAGCCACAAGCATCCGGAGCTTCACGCTGGCGCGGTGGCTGGAGCCGCGGCCTCCTCGCTCGCCACTGTCGTGCAGTTGGCGATCGTAATCGGACTCGTCAGCCTTCCGGTGCTGCGGGAGTTAACCTGGTCGTTGATCGCCGCGGGTGCTGCAGCACTGATCTATGCGGGATTCTTCACCTTACGAAGCGCACGCCAGTCTCCGGAACGTGAACCGCCCGCTGGCCGGCCTTTCGATCCGAAGACCGCGCTGTTGTTCGTCGTCGTGGTCGGTCTGACGCTAGTTATTTCCGCGGCGTTGACCTCTTGGTTAGGTGAGCGCGGCTTGCTGCTCGCCAGCGGATTTTCAGGATTCAGCGATGCACACGCTGCCGCGATTTCGGCCGCCACGTTAGCCGCAGGCGAGCTGGCTTCAACGCAGCTTGCAACGGTGGCTGTGTTGGTTGCATTCAGCACGAACGCCGTGAGCAAATTCGTCGTCGCCTTCTCGATGGGCACGCGACAATATGCATTCGAGTTGCTGCCCGGTTTGATTCTAATGGTCGCAGGTGCTTGGGCAGGGTGGCTCTGGCGCTGGTGGTCGCAGGGCTGACGCCCAAGATCGATACCCAAGGAACTCCCACGATGCCTTTCAAAAAGCTCAATGCACGCTTTCCACGGAAACGCGCATTCATCACGGGGGCGAGCAGCGGGCTCGGCTTGGAACTCGCGCGCGCGCTGGCTCAGCAAGGTTGGTCACTTGGATTGTTCGATCGAGATCTCGAACGACTCGCGGTGGTCGAGGGCGACCTGTCGCTCTCAGGTGTTGCGGTACTTGCCTATCCGGGCGATGTCACCCATGCAGATGAGCTGACCGTGGCGGTGAATTCTTTTGCCGGAACGAACGATGGCCTGGACGTCATGATCAACAACGCGGGCGTCGCCGCCTCCGGCTCGTTGATGGAAGTCCCATTGGAAGATTGGCGTTGGGCGATCGACATCAACTTGATGGGCGTTATTCATGGATGCCGCGCAGCGATTCCCCATCTGCAACGCAACGGCTCCGGCCTTCTGATCAACGTCGCCAGTGCAGCGGCTTTTGGCTCGGCGCCGGGAATGATTCCGTACAACGCGACCAAGGCCGCGGTCGTATCGGTTAGTGAATCTCTGGTCGGGGAGTTAAGGGAAAACGGTACTCAGGTATCGGTCGCCATGCCGATGTTTTTCCGTAGCAATTTATTGGAATCGTTTCGCGGCCCCATCCAGACGCAACAGCGAGCTCGCGAATTGATGGACGCGTCCGGCTATTCGGCAGCGCAGGCGGCAATCGACGTGTTGCGAGGCGCAAGCAGGGGTAAAACACATATCGTGCTGCCTACGAAGGCGAAGTGGGTGTGGGCCATCAAGCGTTGGATGCCAAGCCTCTTCGTGAACAAGCTGTTGCCGCTCGCCGCGAAGCGAGAGTAGCTCCTATGTCGATGGCGCCGGACTGTCGATCGACAACAAATACCTCGTGTAGATTTCCGGCAAGCGGCCAAGGACGTGCGGCTTTCCCGCAATGTCGCTGCCTTCCAACACGTGTCTCAACAGCGACAAGCTAAGTGATTCGAGAGCAGGCAAGGAAACTGGCGCATAGCTCACGTGCCATGGCTCGGGACTTACTCCACCGCGATCGGATTGGTAGGGTCGAAAGAAGCCGAAGCGGTGCATATTGGCGTCGAGCCATGCCGTGAGTTTTCCGAAGATTCCGTCGCGCGAGTATTCGCTAGGCAGGAGCTCCACTTTGTATCCCGCCGGGATCGCCGCAGCGTCGAGCAGATCCAAGTCGGTCCCCCAGTGATGGCGACTGCCTCCGGGAAGCGCTGACCAGCACAGAATAGCTTGTACTGCGTCTGAGTCGCTCAGCTTGGAGCGCTCCAGTCGTCGTCCCTGGCGGTCATAAAGCGGCCGCTCTCCGGCCCATTTCAGGTTCCAAATCGTCATCTGCGCCTGAAAGTCGCGGAAGCTAGAGCAGGGCCTTAGGTCGATGCCTTCGAGCGCTGCCGCATCGCGCATCGCAAGCAAGGCGGCCACAGCTTCATAGTGGAGCGAGCACTGAGGTTCCAACAAATCGACGATGTGCGTGCGGGCCCGTCCGGTCAGTTCAAGCTCGTTCATCTACTAACAATCTCGTTTCAGTTTGGATCAGTATGTCAAAAAACCCGACATCAAGCGTACGAACCGCTGAGGCACGAACACGGGTATGATCTTCGAGTAGCTCGAGGAAACCAACCGGTTCGCTCGAGCGTCGATCCGACATGTGTCGCGATAGATCGAAATCTGCAGGGTCGAAGAATCAAGTCGTCGGGGCGGGGGCACTTCGACGATATAACAGCAACAATGGGCGGAGTAAGCGGTGAAATCGCGCGGCCTCAAATATAAGCTGATTCTGATCGCCATCGCGGCCGGCATTTGTATATCGGCCACGCTGTTCGCGTTGGAGTACTACGAGTACCGCAAGTCGAGTGCGATGCGTGGCGCGCAAGGTGAGCGCTCGCTCCTTACTGCCGAATCGCAGCGCTTGGAATCGATCGCCAGCGATCTTCTTGCGGTCAATGCACAAGCACTCGACAAGGCGCTACGCCTCAACGATCAGGATGCGCTGGTAAGCATCGCCGTAGATTTGTTATCTCATCCAGCAGTGATCGAAGTGAAAGTGCTTCACGCTGATGGCACCTTAGCTTTTCAACAACAGCGTGCCGATACCTGGACAGAGTCGCTCGCACCCGAAGAGAAACGTAGCGTTCGCCGCGAGCTCGGTGGACTGCAGGCAAGCGGCAGCGTCGAGATGACTGCCGGTCGCCCAGGGTTGCTCGCATCGGGTAACGCTCTGCATGCCGAGCTCGAGCAAGTCGAGCGCAAGGATTTCTTTCGTTGGATTTGGATTATCGGGGCGGCCGGCGCGCTGATCACGGCGTTGTTGGTGTGCGTCGCTTGGGTGCTTGCGCGACGACTGGAGAAACCCATCGTCGAGCTCATTCGATCGGCCGAGCGCATCGGCGAGGGCGACTACACACGTCCTCATAAGGTGACCAGCAACGATGAGATTGCGGATTTGGAGTTGGCGTTGGATCGCATGCGGCAAAACCTGCGGCAGACGACGATCACGAAAAATTATCTCACCACGGTTCTGAACAGCATGAACGACGCCGTGCTCGTTACGGCGCCCGACGGCACGATCCGCAAGATCAACGAGGCGGCGGTACGACTCTTCGGTTACAAAGAAGAAGACATCGCCGGCCGGCCTTTCACTTCCCTGCTGACGCAAAGCGAACAAGAAACGTTCTCGATCGAAACAGCGGGCGTCGAAACTCGCGAGACGGTCATCGCCACTCTCAACGGCCAGACCATCCCCGTTTCTCTGTCTGGAGCGCCGATCGCAGCGGACGATCCGCAGTTCCAAGGCACGATTTTCGTCGTGCGCAACATCACCGATCGCAAAAGAGCCGAGCGGCGAATCCGATATTTAGCTCGTTACGATGCGCTGACGAAAGTGCCCAATCGCATGCAGTTTCAGCACATGCTGCAACAAGCGATTGCGCGCGCACGGCGCACCGAGCGAAGCATCGTATTGCTGTATCTCGACATGGATCGCTTCAAAGAAGTGAACGACACTTTCGGCCACTCGGCCGGCGATCGCATGCTCGAAGTGTTGAGCGAACGGCTGACGCGCATTCTGCCGCGTGAAGCAATCATCGGCAGACTGGCCGGCGATGAATTCGGACTGTTCATCGAAGGGTTCGCGGAGTCAGAAGATGAGCGTGCACAGGCCGCGAATCTCGCTCGCATGGTGCTCGGTGAAGTCTGCAAAGCGTACTACGTCGATCAGCAAGAAGTGTTTCTTACCGCCAGCGTCGGCATCGCGTTCTGCCCGAAAGATGCGGAGAACGTAATCGATCTGATCCGCAATGCGGACGCTGCGATGTATCACTCGAAGCAGAACGGCGGCAACAGCTTCGCCTTCTACTCACCGGAGATGAATGCGGCCGCGGTCGAGCGCTTGATGTTGAAGAGCAAACTACGTCGTGCGCTGGAGCGCGATGAGCTGATGATGTTCTATCAGCCGAAAGTCGATCTGCGCGATGGCCGCATCATCGGCGCCGAAGCGCTGCTGCGTTGGCGCTTGCCTGGCCATGGCGACATTCCTCCTTCACAGTTCATCCCACTCGCGGAAGAGACGACGCTGATTCTCGGCATCGGAGAATGGGTTCTCAATCGCGTGTGCTCCGACTACAAGCGGTGGACGGAACGTATTCAGAATCCCGGGCGCGTATCGATCAATCTTTCATTGAAGCAACTTCGCCAGGCGAGCTTTATCCCCCGCTGCAAGGCGGTGTTCCGCAAGCATGGCGTCTCCCCGACCTGCTTTGAGTTGGAGATCACGGAAACGACTTTGATGGTGGACCCAAAGCGCACGATCAAGCTGCTGGATGAGCTGTATGCGATGGGCTTGCATTTGTCCATCGACGACTTCGGCACCGGCTATTCCTCGCTCAGTGCTTTGCAACAGTTCCCGATCGGCACGCTGAAGATCGACCAATCCTTCGTGCGCGACGCCGCGATCAACGCCGACGACGCGACTATCGTTCGGACCATTATCGACATGGGTAAGGCTTTGGAAGTCGAAGTCGTTGCAGAGGGCGTAGAGAACGAAGAGCAACTCGCGTTACTGCGCGCCCGAGGTTGTCACTACGCACAGGGTCGTTTGTTCGGCGATGCGATGGCTGCCGATGAATTCCTCACGTTGATCTGCACGCAGGAATCTGGAAGCGCGAAGGTAAGCGAGCTGTTCGCGTAGGAAGGAGGAGAGCGGATGGCGGATGGCGGCCGAGGCTGCGCGGTTTCCGATCAGCTCTATCCGCCATCCGCTATCCGCTCTCCGCTTCCCTTAGAATCGTCCCATGCTTTCCTTCTCCTCCCTTTCGCTTCGCCGCGGGACGCGACTACTGATCTCGGATGCGACGTTCACGATTTATCGTGGCGAGAAAGTCGGCATCGTAGGAGCAAACGGTACTGGTAAATCCTCGCTGCTGGCACTCGTGTACGGTGAGCTTCAACCCGATGCGGGCAGCTTCGAGCGTCCTTCGCAACTCGTGTTGGCGCACGTCGCACAGGAACTGGAGGCAACCGACCGCGCGGCGCTAGATTTCGTCATGGACGGCGATGAGGAATTACGCGCCACCGAAAGCGCCATCGCGCAAGCCGAAGCGCGCGATGCCGGTGTTGCACTGGGCGAGTTACATGCGAAGTACGCGGCTCTCGGCGGCTACGATGCGCGCAGCCGTGCTGGCAAGCTAATGCATGGTTTGGGCTTCTCTGCCGAGGATGAGTCGCGCCCCGTCAACGCTTTCTCGGGCGGATGGCGTGTCCGGTTGAACGTGGCGCAGGCACTCATGTGCCGCTCGGATCTGCTGTTGTTGGATGAGCCGACGAATCACCTGGATTTGGACGCGGTGATTTGGCTGGAAGAATGGCTACGCAATTATCCGGGCACGCTCTTGATGATTGCGCACGATCGAGAATTCCTCGATCGGACGGTCAACCGCATCGTCCATATCGAGAACGGCAAGGTGCTGACTTACAGCGGCAACTATTCGGCCTTCGAAGAGCAACGCGCAGCGCAGCTTGCACAGCATCAGGCGATGTTCGAGCGTCAGCAGCGCGAGATCCGTCATATGATGGATTTCGTGGAGCGTTTTCGCGCGCAGGCAACCAAAGCACGCCAGGCGCAAAGCCGCCTCAAGGCGCTTGAACGCATGCAGCGCATCGCGCCTGCGCACGTGGACTCGCAATTCGAGTTCACGTTCTTGGCTCCGGAGAAATTACCGCGCCCGCTTCTGACGATCGAGCAGCAATCGGCGGGTTATGGTGAACGTATCGTACTTCGTTCGGTGAGCATGACCATCGCGCCCGGCAGTCGAATAGCGTTGCTCGGGCGCAATGGCGCGGGCAAGTCCACGCTCATGAAGCTGTTGGCCGGTGAGCTCGCAGCATTCGAAGGCAAACGCGCCGAGGCGCGGGATCTCAGAATTGGATATTTCGCACAGCACCAACTCGAGCAACTCAACATAGAAGATACGCCGCTCGGCCATGTGCGCCGCCACGGCGGCGAGGCCGCAACGCGTGCCACCGAGCAAGAGCTTCGTACGTTCTTGGGAAGTTTTGGCTTTAGCGGCGATCGAGTGTTCGAGCCGATCGGTCCGTTCTCCGGCGGCGAGAAGGCGCGTCTTGTGCTCGCATTGGTGAGTTTCTTGCGGCCAAACCTTTTGTTGCTGGATGAGCCGACGAACCACCTCGATCTGGAGATGCGGCAAGCGCTTGCAGTCGCGCTGCAAGATTTCGAAGCGGCCGTGGTACTCGTCTCGCACGACCGGCATCTGCTCAGAGCGGTCGCAGACGAGCTGCTCCTCGTCGACGGCGGACGCGCGACCGCATTCGACGGTGATCTGGATGACTATGCGCGCTGGTTCACGATTCGTGAGCAGGCAGCGCAGAGCGAAACCGAGACTCCGAGCAGTGCCGATGCTCGCAAGCAGCGCAAACGTGAAGAGGCCGAGCGGCGCAATCGCTTGAGCCCGCTTCGCAGCGAGATCACGAAGCTCGAGAAGCAAATGGAGCGCTTACACGCGGAGCTCTCGGAGATCGAAGATGCTCTCGCCTCCCCATCGATTTACGACCACTCTGCGAAAGCGCAGTTGCAAGAGCTACTTCACAATCAGGCGCGTCTAAAACGAGAACTGGAATCGACCGAAGCCGCATGGCTGGAATCGAGCGAGAAACTCGAAGCGCTGCAGGCGCAGTGAGTCCGTGATGCCGATGAGTAATGCCTTACCAGATGCCGCATTTAGTCCTCGCCAAGATGTTCTCGCAGCGGCGCGGCGTAGCGGGACCTATTCAGGCTCACGCAGACTGATGTGGTCGTAGTCATCGATTCTTCCGAACCGCTGCGCCGCCGCGCCGCTGCGCGATTTTCTTGGTGACCGTTCCCGCGCGAAAACCTTGAAGACTTCCTGTGATTATCTCTTCGTCAACTGCGAATCGACCAAAGCATCCGCCGCAGCAACGAGCAGCCGATGCGGTCCATCTTTGCCGAACACTTGAGCCGAGGAGAACGCGCCATCGATGAGCATGACGAGTTGTTCGGTGAGTTCTTCCGCATTACGTACACCGAGCGGATCGACGAGCGATCTAACGCGCCGGCGTAACTCCTCCATCATCTCCCGCGCGACAGCTCGCGCCGGGTGCTCGGGATTCGCAAACTCGGCAGTGACATTCATGAACGGGCAGCCGCGATACTTGGGCCCGGTCACGTATCGAACGATACCGGCCAATTGCGCCCGCAGTCTGTCACGCGGTTCGGTTCCGCTTTTGGCAGCCGTGTAGTCCCATCCTGCCCACCTCTCCTCTGCCTCTTTTTCGAGAACAGCAACGATGAGCGCGTCCTTCGATGGAAACCACCGATAGAGGCTGGTCTTCGCTACACCGGATTGTGCGACCACGGTATCGACGCCGACCGCCTGAACCCCATGGCGATAGAACAGCTCCCGCGCAGTATTGAGAATTCGATCCCTGACGCTCTCTGTGGATACCGCGGCGCTACTGGTCGTCTTCTCAGTTTTGGCCATTCCTCTACCTTTTCCGCATTTTAGACTTGACAACGATACAGACCTGTTCGTAGCATAAAAACAGACAGGTCTGTATCGTGCTTGAATCTACTTGCTTCCGCCTGGCCAGCGCAAGCAGCCAAATCCTGCACTTCGCTGTCGATGTTGGGCGCCGCACCTGCACAAGGTCGGCAACCCGTTGTTTAGCATCGTAATCGGGAGAATGCGATGAATACCCTAGCACTAGTCTTGGCAGCTGCCGGCCTATCTTTCACGTCTGCGAACACGAGTTTGGCCGATGCCTGCGACCCTCAAGTGATCCAGGACGATACCTCCTTTCCAATCCGTTCTCAGGTGCGCGGACAGCAAGGCGTGGTCTTCATGGATGTATTGATCGATCAGCGAGGTCGCGCCGCGGACGTAGAGGTCGTGGATTCGAGTGGCTATCGTTTACTCGATCGGGCAGCACAAGAAAGCGTTCTGACGAGCTGGCAGTTCGACATATCGAACTGCGAGCGCAAAGACTTGCCTATCACTCATCGCGTCGCTGTTGAGTATCGGAACGACGAGTACCGGTAGCCCAGGCAAGTGATTAGTGACTCGTGATTAGCGGATCGCCGGAGGAGACTGGTAGCGCAACCTCTCCTGTTGACATCACAACGGAGCCACCATGCTACGGTGCGCTTACGGCCCTCCGCTTGAACGAGAATGCCTATATCCATTTCTCCCCCGTTTACGGGGGAGCGTTAGGGAAGGGGCTTCCGGGGAGGGTTAGGGGGCCTCTTACGTACAACACATTCAGCCACAATCTTCTATCACCTGGCCGCACTCAACCGATACTCGCCCAGAACTCCTCCATCCGCTTGCGCTGCGCTGCGTTGGGCAGTCTGCCCCGCGCGGCGCGTTGATTGTCTTGCAAGTGCGAAAGCTTGGTTGTGCCCGGGATCGTGCACGTGACGGCTGGATGCGAAATCACGTACTTCAAAAAGAACTGTCCCCAACTCGTCGCATCGAATTCCTGCGCCCAAGTAGGAACGGACTTGCCGCTCACGCGCGAAAACAAATTGCTGCCTCGCCGCCCGCCGAAAGGCACATTGATGAGAACCGCAGTGCCACGCTCTTGAGCCAAGGGGAGCAAAGTACTCGCCGACTCTCGATCGTCGAGCGAGTAATTCAATTGCACGAAATCCAAGCGATACTTACGCATCGCTTCTGCCATCGCCGTGTGTTGCCGATCGTCGGAAGTAGTCGCGCCGAGATACTTGATGCGCTTCGCCCCTTTCAACTCCTGCAGCCATGGCATCAAAGTGTCCAATCCCTGCAGACTGTGCACCTGAATCAGCTCGATGTTATCGGTACGCAGTCGTCGGAACGATTCCTCGATCATCGCTTTGCCACCGGCAAGGTCCTCGTTCGCAGCAGTGACCTTCGTCGCGATGAAGAACTCGCGGCGGTTGCCGATGTCCGCGAGAAGCTTCCCCAGCACCTCCTCGGATCGTCCGTATGCAGGCGCGGTATCGATTAGGCTCCCGCCGAGTTTGGGCATGCGCTCGAGGACTTCGCGACGCATTGCAAGATCTTCTGCGGCGGTAACGCTGTAGTTGTTCGTTCCAAGGCCAACGACAGGAATGCGCTCGCCAGTCGCAGGAATTGCTCGAGTGATGAGCTCCAGCTGCTCATCGGGCTGCGCTGCGATCGATAAGTTGAACGGCGCGAGCATCGAGCTCGCACTCAACAATGCGCCGGCTTTGAGCAATTCGCGGCGGCGCACGCGAGCTGAGAATGGACTCACTTCGGTATCTCCTGACTCACGAATAGATCGGGCAATTGCGCTGTGAGCTGAGTAACATACGCGTGGGTTCGGACACAGAGGGAGTACGTCAATGATTGTGAAGAAGTTCGTTCTATCGATGGTTCTTGCCCTCGTAACCGCGAGTGCGTTTGCTGGGCATTGTCCGATGGATATGAAGCAAATCGACGATGCGCTGAGTGCGAATCCGCAGCTCAGTGCCGAGAAGCTAGCCGAAGTCAAAAAGCTCCGTGCTGAAGGCGAGGCACTTCATAAGGCTGGCAAGCATCAAGAATCGGTGACTACGCTGGGAAAGGCGAAAGCGATTCTGAGTATCTAGCGTCGCCGAGCCGCCCGCCTCATCGCGGGCGGCTCTTGTGAATTGCTCTAGCTCATTCGACTTCTGATCATTTTTCGCACACAAGTGATGCAATCGACCGCCGGCGGCCAACCCACAAATCAACGCGTACTGAGCCTCGAAGGCGGTTGTAACTTCCGTGACATCGGCGGCTATCAAACGATCGACGGTCGCACCGTCAAATGGGGTCATGTATTTCGAGCGGGAGTGCTCAGTTACATGACCGCGATGGATCACGCGTCTTTAGCATCGCTGGATATCCGCGCGATCTGCGATCTGAGGCGGGCGGAAGAGCGAGGCAAAGAGCCTACACAATGGCCGGGTGAATCCGCCCGCACCTTTCACTGGGACGATGCCTCCGATGTCCAAACATTGCGCAAGTACGCCGCGCAGCGACCTGCCACCGGCGAAGGGATGTTCAGTGCGATGTTGGACTTGTACCGCGGCCTCCCTGATCGAATGAGCACTCGTCTGCACGGGATGCTGAGCTGCATCGCTGAAAATCGCCTGCCGTTACTGATCCATTGTGCAGCCGGGAAGGATCGCACCGGTGTAGCGGTTGCGGTTCTACTCGCGACGCTGGGCGTGCCTCGCGACACCATCATCGAGGACTATTTGCTCACGAACGAAGTCGGCAATTTCGAGAGTTTCATCCGCGGCCGTCACAACACGGAATTGGGACTAGCCGATGCGAAACATCCATTACTCGCGATGCCGGATGACGTACGGAAAGTCGTGTTCAGTGCCCATCCTGACTTTTTGGCCGCTGCCTTCGATGCGATCGAGGGAAGTGGCGGATTGGACGCGTACCTCGCGCGCACTCTGGGCGTGCCTCACGAAATGCGCGAAAAGGTGCGTGAAGCGCTTCTCGGTTGACCTTCTTGTGCCGCTTCCCGCCTGGGCGATATCAGTCGCCCCGTGATCAATCAAGCACCTGCAGAAACGATCTCGCGCAACAGACGAACAAACATTCTATCGGGCAACTAACTGCTTGCCTCCCTCGGTGCGGCACCGCAATATTTCGCTGCTGACCGTTTATCCGATCCTTGTGGCGCAGCTCGGCGTCCAATAATGAATTCAGCGGAGCCTGCAAAACACGAAGAATCTCAAGTTGCGCGCGTACTCGCTCAGGGGTATGCACGCCTGCGCTTTCCAGAACCGTTGGAGCGAGAGTTTCGGCAGGACGCCTCCGTGTCCGCGCGCCGTTGGGTCCGACTGAGTCTTTTGGTCGCACTGATCACGACCAGCGGCTTCGCGGTCATCGATCATTGGGTTTTGAACGCTGGCAGTCCAGTACCTGATGTGGTGCGCTTTGGGCTGCAAATGCCGGTCCTCGTCATTTGTCTTCTGGCAACGGATGCTCGTTTCTACACGCGTTGGTATCCCCTCGCGATCCAATTTTGTGCACCGCTTTTCGGCATCGGTACGGTCGTCATGGCCAGCAACGCTCTGCCGGAGCATGCACCACTCGTCGGTAGTCGCGTTCTACTGGTGGCATTCTTCATCTACTTCATGCTGGGCATGCGCACGTTTCAAGCTCTCAGCAGTAACTTGATAGTCGGCATCTCGCTGCTGGTCGCGAGCAGTGTCGGAGCCTTGACGACGGATGTTGCCGCATATCTAGGCTTTGCTTTCTTCTGTGCAAACATCATCGGGAGTGCAGGCGCATACGCCTTGGAACACGCGAATCGGACATCTTTTCTAGAGCGTCAGCTGCTCGTGGAGATTGCTGCACTCGACGGGCTCACGCGATTGCTGAATCGACAGACTTTCGAAGCACGAGTGCGCGATGCATGGCAGAGAGCGGTTGACGAACATAGAGCCGTCACCGTGATCATGGTCGACGTCGATCACTTCAAGTTGTACAACGATCATTACGGGCATCAAGCCGGCGATGATTGTCTGCGTCGCGTGGCTGCAGCAGTGCGCGCAGCAGTGGGAGCTCGAGCCGGTGACTTCGTCGCACGTTACGGTGGCGAAGAAATCATTGCTGTGCTCGTGGATCGCTCTGCGAGCGAGGCACAAAACATCGCGACTCATGTAGTTCGCGAAGTGCAGGCATTACAAATCCCGCATGCATCTTCACCCGAGATCCAAAGCGTCAGCGTGAGTGTCGGCGCCACGACCCAATATCCGCGCTTCACTCCCTCCTACGATTCTATCGTTCGCCTTGCCGACGGCGCCCTATATGCGGCAAAACGCCAGGGCCGCAATCGCAGCGTGTTCGTGGAGTCTCGTTTGGCGGCTTGAGGAGCGCCATCTCGCAGCGTGGCGGGCGGATTGTCCTAGTCAAAAATAGGAGGATTCTCTCGCAGCGACGCAGAGCGCGCGGAGATTCGGATCTGAATAAGCGATAACTCGAATATTCTCGAGCAAGACAGGAATAGGTGTTGATGGACCATAGGCCGAATATCCCTCCGAGCTATTTCTCTTTGTACCTCCGCATGCTCCACGTCTCTGCGAGATACTTCTTGTGACGCCTGAATTCAAGGCATCACTGGCGGCTGATATTCTAATGTCAGGCCGAAGACCCAGAGCAGGAATAGCACTAGAGGTACATGCACGATGAATTGAATAATCGTGAAGCCAACCACCTCGCGCGCACGTAAGCCGAGAATGCCGAGCAGGGGCAACATCCAAAAAGGATTGACGAGATTTGGCAGCGCTTCGGCTGCGTTATAGATCTGCACCGCCCAGCCAAGATGTACTTCTAGATCGTTCGCTGCCTGCATGACGTAAGGGGCTTCGATGATCCACTTGCCGCCACCGGAAGGAACGAAGAACCCCAGAACAGCCGAGTAGAGGCCCATCACTACTGGAAAACTTTCCCGCGATGCGGCTTCGGTGAAGAAGGTCGAGAGATGGTGCGCAAGGGTGAATCCATCCCTTCCTTGCACACTGGTGATGAGAGCGGCGATTCCTCCATAGAGAGGAAATTGAATCAGAACACCGGTGATACTCGGAACTCCACGAGCGACGGCGTCCAAGAAGATCCGAGGTCGCCAGCACAAGATGAGGCCGAGCATCAAGAACAGGAAATTATAGGTATTGAGATTCGCGATCGCCGAGGCGACGCCGCGGCTGGCAAACTCTTGCGCGACCCAGGCCACCCCGAGCGCAGCGATCGCTACATTCAAGATGGGTGTGTGCTCGAGCCACTCACCCGGTCGTGACACTTTGGCCTCGCTTATGGGTGGAGCAGCAATGGCGATCCCTAGTTCTTTCGATGTCTTCGCATTCTCTCGCGATGGGACGGTGAACCACACAATCGCCAGAGTGACTGCAATTAAAACCGCGGTGAGTGCGAGCGACTGCCACAAAAAGATCGTTTCGGTAAACGGCAGAACGCCGGTTATCTCCAGCAGACCCGGCGGCATGCTGGCGGGATTGGCTTGCAGCTGCGCGGCCGATGAAGACAGACCCATCGCCCATACGGATCCGAGCCCTAAGTACGCCGCAGCTGCAGCAGCGCGATAGTCCATCCGCAGCTCGGCGCGCTGAGCGAGGGCGCGCACTAACAAGCTGCCGACAATCAGACTGAGCCCCCAATGCAGCAAAGAGCTCGTCATGCTCACTATTGCAACTGCACAGATCGCACTTCGGCCGCTCCGAGGTAGGGCGGCGAGTCGCGTGATCAGCCGAGCGACGGGCGGTGAGCTGGCCACCACGTACCCGCCAATGATGATGAAGCTCATCTGCATCGTGAATGGAATGAGGCTCCAGAATCCATCTCCAAAGGCGCGCGCAGTGAGTAGCGGCGATGCGCCAGCGAGCAATGCAACCACGGCCACGATGACGACCGCCGCAGCCGCAAAAACATAGGCATCGGGAATCCAGCGTTCCGACCAGTTGCAACAGCTCAGTGCGAAACGCGCAAGCTTGCTGGTCCCGGGAACCGTCGAATGTGTCATGAGTTGCATTAGGTTCCTGCCAACGATAAACGGAGAATGCCATGAAAGTAAGTGAAGCGATGACGCGCGAGGTGCAGCTCGCGCGACCCGATCAGCCGATTCGTGAGATAGCGAGCTTGATGGGCGAGATGGACATCGGCGCCGTACCCGTGCAGGAGAACGATAGACTCGTGGGCATGATCACAGATCGCGACATCGCGGTGCGCGCGGTCGGCGAGGGCCGCGGTCCGGATACGCCGGTGCGCGAGGTGATGAGTCGCGAGATCAAATACTGCTTCGACGATCAAACTATCGATGAAGTCACCCAGAATATGGGCGATTTGCGAATCCGTCGGCTTCCTGTCGTGAACCGAGAGAAGCGCCTGGTAGGTATTCTCTCGTTAGGAGATCTTGCGATTGAAAATAGATGGCAAGACGAAGCTGGCGAAGCGCTCGGTCAAATCTCCCAACCTGGTGGACAGCATTCGCAGTCGGCGCAGCATTAGCAGGTGACGTGCGGCGTGCGGGAGGGCACAAGCGCCGCGCGCAGATCGATCGCTGGATCGGCTCGTGATTGGCGGGTCGCAGGTTGGTAAGCGGACGAATAGCCGCCCTCCTGCTACCCGTTAGTCACTAATCACGAGTCACTGGCTTCGCGCGCACTACTCCGTTTCCTCTACCTCGACCATTCTCTTCGACTGACCGATCATCCAAGCGATGCCTACTCCGCCCGCGAGGTAGTGAGAGCTCTTGAATAATGGACTGTCATCGAAGACAGCAGATTCGAGCGAGTCATAACGAATGTAGCCACCTACCCAGAATCCGGGGTAGCGCTTGGACGCAGACGCAAGCACATGCAGTCCCGAGTAGCCTCCATGCGCACGGTATTCTGGTCTCTGCGCGGTCGCATAACGCGGCGCGACCGAATAGAAGTACTCGTGATACTTTCGATCGGCAAATATCGGTCCTGCGCCGATACCGAAGTCCCAGCCGCTGGCGCTGGCGCTGACGTTGCCGACATCCAAATTCAGGCGAGGCGAGAATAGCCAGCCGATAAACTCCGGTGAGCGTTCGATAGTGATCGGCGCGCGCAGAGGCATGATGAGATCTAGCCTCATACGATCATCACGAGACTTCCATAAATGCAAATCGAGAGAAGGGCCCAACTCGAAGGTGGGATCTAGATCCGGCATGCCGCGACGGGCGTCGTTGTGTTCGCTGCTGACCGGGATGGTCGCGTTGATGCTGAGACTGAGCTCGGCATATCGTTGATCGAAGAGCTCACCTCGCAAGCCTTCCCCGTCTGCTTTCAGGAAGTCGCCCCGATAG
Source organism: Steroidobacter sp. (assembly GCA_025929585.1). Taxonomy (GTDB): domain Bacteria; phylum Pseudomonadota; class Gammaproteobacteria; order Steroidobacterales; family Steroidobacteraceae; genus Steroidobacter. The sequence continues at coordinate 98,317 of JAICPY010000001.1, read as the reverse complement.
ACGAAATAGGGCATTGGAATCGGGTACGCGCGTACTTCATCCGAACCGCGATAATCCGGGAACACTAGACCGCCGATTCCCAATCCTGCTTCCCAAAGCGGTTTTTGTTCGGCCGCAGCCGTTCGCACGAGGACGATGCTCGAGACAACAACGAATAGAGCCAATGATCTGCGCATATGGACACAGGCGAAATGAGCTGGGCACCCGAAAGCCCCGTGATTGATCAGAGCAGCCGCTCGATTTCGTCGTGCAACTCCTCGGGTTTGGTATTGGGCGCGAACCTACGCACGACTCGGCCGTCTCGGCCGATTAGAAACTTGGTGAAATTCCACTTGATCCTCTCGGTCCCCAGTAAGCCGGGTGCTTCGCTCTTGAGCCAGCGGAACAACGGATGCGCATCGACGCCATTCACTTCGATCTTCTCGAATAGAGGAAACGTTACCGCGTAATTGGTTTCGCAGAACTCGGCGATCTGCTCGGCCTCGCCCGGCTCTTGTCTACCGAATTGATTGCACGGGAAAGCAAGCACGGCCAAACCACGAGCCTCATAGTCGCGATGCAACTGCTGCAACCCTCGATACTGAGGTGTAAAACCGCACTCGCTTGCGGTATTCACAATCAGCAGCACTTTGCCTTCGAAAGCGCGCAGTGAAGTTTCAGTGCCGCTCAGCGCTCGCGCATTGAAATCGTAGACGAGCGGCATGGTTAGTTCGCTGGCGCGGGAATAGCTGGCACGTCTGAGGGATTCATGGCCTGAAAACTCTGAGCGAAGTATGGTGTCTCCGCGAAGCAATTCGTCGGAACCCCTCGATGCTCGGTGTAATGAAGTCGAATTTGTTGACCGACCGCTTGAGACAAGGCCTTGGCGAGATCATGGTCTCGAGTACTGAAATGCCAAATTTGCGGTGCGACGCCGCCCACGACGTATTGCGCCAACTCGCCTTCGTATGTCTTACACAACCAACCCTTACTGGAAAACTTCTGCAGGACGCCGGCGCGCTCTCCTTCCGAATATGCCCAAGACAGGGTGAACCATGTCCACACGACCGGAATGAGGATGACGATCGCCAGCAAGAGGAGTCCAATTCGGCCGAATCGCCTTCTCTGACCACCGACGCGCTCGACCATAGCATTATCCCTTTTATCGCCGCCTAAGGCGGCAAGTGTGGAGAAGGATAGGCCCGCACTCAAGGATCCGGGCTATCGATCGGTAGGCCGTGGGCGCAATCGTTCCTGATGGCTTACCGACAGCACTCTCGACTGGCGGGCCGGCTCAAGGGATTAGGTCGATAAAGCTGTTGATTGAGAGCCGCCCTGTTCGAGGATTGGAATCCGGAACGAAATCTTTGCCCACCGAACCCGAGTGCAGGGAATTTCGGCGATAAACCAGGAGTCGATTGAAAATCCCCTCCTGGTAGCCGATCTGCTCGAAAAGCCGGGTATCGCCATTGATGTACTCAGGCCCCGGCGAATGGGGACCACTCTTCTCGAGCTCGAGCAGCTTGAAGTAGCGCTCTTTGCGAGACTCATCGATGTATTCGAAACCGGTCTGCCGATGACGATAGAAGGCCGTGCCGCCGTGGCTGCCTTTGAACAGATAGTGGATCGAGGCCAAGCCATTCCCAATGGCTGAATCGATGTGCGGGACGCGCTGTAAGAATACGAGCTGGTCGGGCGGAGTTGTCACGAGCGAGTAGTGGCACATCGGAAACTTAAAAGACCTGCCCTGCAGCGAGAAATACTCGAACAGCAGCTCCTTGAGTTTGCGCTCGAAAAGCTGCTGATAGCCTAGAGGTGCTTCTGCTCGAATACCGGGGTAATGGGACGACTGCGCAGTGAAAGACTTCGTCGCAGCGCGGCGCACGAGTTTTTCAGGGTCGGCGACGAAGTTGTCTACCACCAGTAGCGGCGCCCGCTCGGTTCCGATCGTGAGCTTCTGAATGCGAATATCAGGATGAAGATCCAGAATCATGTGTGTACTTGGGAAGGTGAGCGGCGTGGACGACGAGCTCGAACGATTGAATGTCCGTTAGGTGCGGGAAATATCGACCATGCTTCAATTCTTGACGCTTCGCTGGCGCGCGCCGGCTGTGCCATAGCCGCGCTTGCGATAGACTGGTTACCTGCCCAGTAAATCGGAACGCCAGCATGACTGTTTCTTCTCGCCGAACCTTTTTGGCTGCAGGGGCTGCCACAGCGGCAGCTGGCGCCGCAGGTGCCGCAACGGTGTCGAACACATACCCGAAACTTGTTCATCACGTTTTCTTTTGGCTCAAGAATCCAAACTCCAAAGAGGATTTGGCGAAGCTTCTCGCCGGGTTGCGCACCCTGGAGAAGATCGAGTCGGTGCGCGGCATTCACATCGGGGTGCCTGCCTCCACCGAGAAACGCGCTGTCGTCGATTCGAGCTTCAGTGCCTCGGAGATTCTGTTCTTCGACGACGTCGATGGGCAAAACCTCTACCAGGAGCATCCGATTCACAAGCAGTTCGTGGAGACTTGCTCGAACCTTTGGGAACGAGTCGTCGTGTACGACGCGCTGTCGACCTGAGAGTCCGGTTACTAGGCGTTCCCGACGGACGGCTTGCGCGCCCCCCAAATATCGCTGCTGGCCGGACAGTACTGATCGACAAAATCCTGGTGGCTCGGCATGCGCTCGATCGAGCGATTGATCGATGCCCGCAGGCCCTCTAGGAAGCGCGTCAGGTCCGAATCCGACATCGCCCTCGTCATTTGGTGATAGTGGGCCGGTGCGATCCCCTGGCCGAGCATTACCTGCGTCCATGAGTCGACCCGAAACAGTTCGTTGTCCGCCTGCCAAGCGTGGGCGCGCTCCTTGAACATTTGGATGCGACGCGCCAGCGCTTCCGGCACTTCCATCTCTCTGCAGTATTTCCAGAACGCAGTGTCATCCCGATCCGTTACGTGATAATGCAAGATGATGAAGTCGCGGATCTTCTCCATTTCCGAGCGTGCGTCGTCGTTGTATTGATCGATGAACGATTGCGTGACACCGCCAAATGGAAAGAGATGTATCAACCGACTCACGCCGGTCATGATGACTTGGATGCTGGTCGACTCGAGCGGTTCGACGAAGCCACTCGACAAACCCATGGCGATCACATTCTTATTCCAGGCCTTGCGACGCTGACCCGGACGGAACCGGATGACTCTGGGCTCGATGATCGCCTTACCTTCGATCTCGCGCAGCAGCTTGTCGGTAGCATCCTGATCCGACATGTAGCGGCTGCTGTAGACCAAGCCGTTGCCCACGCGGTGTTGTAACGGAATCTTCCAGCGCCAGCCTGCCTCATGTGCGATCACGCGTGTATAGGGAACCGCTGGTCCCGTAGATTCCGTTTGAACCGCTACGGCTCTATCGCATATCAGCCATTTGTCCCAGTCCTGATAACCGGTCTGCAAAGTCTGTTCGATCAACAAACCTCGAAATCCCGTGCAATCGATGAATAGATCACCTTCAATCGTTTGTCCCGACTCCAAAACCAAAGCTTCGATGAAGCCGGACTCGGAGTTCTGTTTGACTTCCTTGATTTTCCCTTCGATACGTTTCGCGCCATATCGCTCGGAGAAGCCGCGCAGAAACTTTGTATAGACACTTGCATCGAGGTGATAGGCGTAGTTGATGGGTGATTGCGGGGAGGTCGCAAATTTCTTTTCCTTCGCCGCCTGGTACTCCAAACAGTATTCGCCTAGCTCGGATTGAAAACCCTTTGTCTGGCTATGAAGCCAAAAGTGATGAAAGTCGCAAGCCCATGTGGATTTGCCCAAGGTGCCAAAGGAATGGATGTAGGTGTCGTGGCCGTCGCGCCAACCCTCGAACAGAATTCCAAGCTTGAAGGTGGCCGCGGTCGCACGCATGAACTCCTGTTCATCGATCTTCAATAGGCGATGGAACGTCCGAATCGGCGGAATAGTCGACTCCCCGACGCCGATCGTGCCGATCTCCTCGGATTCCACCAGGGTGACATCGACGATGCCTTGGAACTTGTACGAGAGCGCCGCAGCGGCAACCCAGCCTGCGGTGCCGCCGCCGGCGATAACGAGCTTGCGTACTTCATTCTTGTTCAAGAATCCAACTCCACCTATAGCAATGATCCTGACGGATACTCAAAAGACAGGTGCGCCGATGGTAAGGCAGCGCCGCTTGGATCACCGATTGAGTTTGTTTATCAACATGGCTCGAATTTGCCGTGCACGCGTTTCATCGATCGGTCCCAAAACACCCCGCGCCTGCTCGGGCAAGTGTGCGCCGGAGCGCTCGGAAGGCCCGAACACGTAGTACTCGAATACGTCTCTCCAGGCCTGTTTCTCCCGCTCAGGCCGATCGCGAATAGCCCACAGCGCGTGATAAAGCGCATTCATGGGCGTCGGAACGAAAGTCGGCGATGAACTCCACCAATAGTTCACGAGGGTGTTGAACGGGCTCAATCCCTCGACATGATGCCACCACATGCTGGGCACGAAGACGGCATCGCCTGGCTCTAATTCGGCTGTCTGACCGGCAGCGAGCGCTTCGCGGAACTGCGGATACTTCCCGAAATCCGGCTGCGCGAAATCCACTACGCTGACCGCTTGGCCGCCCGGCGTAGGTTCGAGCGGACCGGGATAGAGATTGAAGATTTGATCGGGCGGAAACAGCGTGAATCGGCGCCTCCCAACCACGCAGCAGGCGATGTTGTTGGGGGCGTCATAGTGGCACGATGCGATCGTGCGATTACCGATCCATATCGTCGGAGGCGATTCGATGCCCTGTACGTTCAGATCGATGTCGTTTTTCTCTCTGAACCCAGGCAGGCACGAATCGACCAAAAGCGAGGCTACATAGTAAGTAGGCGGATGCTCGTCGAGTAAGTGCGTCTCGATCTGATCGAGCACCTCCGCGAGGCGATCGCGTTTGACGACGCAGTTCAGCGCCGAAAAGTCTTCCGTGTAGAAAGGGCGCCCCGCGATCTGCGGTTCGCCATACGAATAGCCGACGGGTTTGCCGTTGTAGAAGGATTTCAGGTACTGCATTGCAGCCTGATCGGAATCGAGCCCGGCACGCACGATGCCCCAATCCCTGACCAAGCCCTTCAGCACTGCCGGCTGGCCCGAGGCGACTAACTCAGTGAGGAGAAGATTGTCTCGCTGACAACCTTCCAAAACCCGAATCTTTCCCGCGACTTGAACCATGAGTCATCGCTACCTTTGCAGGGGCTGAATCAGTATAAGGCCAATTCTTCGAGCGCACGTGTTGAGGCAAGAGCGACGCTCGTGCACTCGGCTCGCGTGTACTATTTTGCACTCATGAACATCCACGACTATCTGATCGCACAGACGGGAAAGGACTGGACCGCGCTTCTCAGTTTCTGGATACCGCCGCTGCCACCTCGTTTCAAGCTGTGGCTGGTGAACCGTCTCGGTGATGCCTTTGTCCTCGCCGAGAACGGCGCAGTGTTGCGACTGGATGTCGGCCTGGGAACATGCGTTGAAGTCGCCGCCGATCGTGAGCATTTCGCAACGTTATTGGATAGTGCCGACAACGCTAACCAGTGGCTCCGGATCGAGTTGGTCGATGCGTGTCGTCGGGCGGGTATGAATCTCAGCGCACACGAGTGTTACGGCTTCAAGATTCCGCCCAGCATCGGAGGACGCTACGAAGTGTCAAATTTGGTGCCTACTCGCCTCGCAGTTCACTACTCCTATCAAGCTTACATCTGCAAACAGGACGCAATTTACTGGGTGCCGCCGGAATAGCATTCAGCGATTCTTCTTAGGCGTTACGGTGAGAAACGTATTGATCGTGAGGCGGCCCGTGCGCGGGTTTGTGTCTGGCGCGAAGTCCGGTGGGACGTTGACCGAATGCAGCATGCTGCCGCGGTAGATCAAGGCTCGATTGAATGCCGCATCGTATCTCGCGATACGCTCGAACAATTCCGTATCGCCATCGACGTATTGCGGCGGCGGCAAGCCATGGGTTTTCACTTCCGCGTTAACCTGCCGGATGTACTCCGACTGGGCCTCTGCGGTCACGGTCTCTCTTCCGCTGCTGCGGTGACGATAGAACGAAGTGCCACCCAAGTCGCACAGATAATGGAGCAGGGCAATCCGATTTTGGTCCACAGAGTCGAAGTGAGGAACCCGCTGAAACGGGACGAGCTTCTCGGGCGGAGTCACGACGAGCGAAAACGTCGAATCGGTGATCAGCAGATCGTCGGACACATCGAATGTCGATCGAATGAGGCTGGAAAGCTCGGCGACGATGCCCCTCGCGTACTCCTGCGGCGCCGGAGACCGAAGTCCGGGGTAGTACAGCGATCTTAGATCGTAGTCTTGCCGCTGCGCGGCCGCCTCGACCAAAGCATGCGCATTCGGCCACGCATCCTCGATCACGATCACGGGTGCATGGTCGTTACCGATATAGTCGACACGAGATTGCACGTTGACTCCCGCGACCGCGCGGCTACGCTGCTCCCGAGCTGCGTCCCATCTGCATGCGCTTGCGCTGCTTGAGCGCCATCAGTCTGTTCACGTTGCTGAGCGAGGAGATCACCAGAAAAGCTCCCTGCAGAAATCCAGCTCTGTTCAGTTTCTCGAGCGATTCACCGTCGAGCGCTGCGAGTTTCTCTCGATTGATGGTGTGCAAACCGACTACGTTATATGCCTCCTCCGCGCTGAGCTTGATTTCGAGTTTGACGGGCTCGATGAGATCCAACGCCGAGAACGCAGCAAACATTGCTTTCTGAATGCCTAAGCCATCGCGGATGCCGCGCAGTACCTTGGCTATGTGGTCCAGGTAAGGGCTATTGCCCCCCTGGGGTAAGAATACCGGCTCACCTTCGGTGCGACTTACTCTGGGATGATCCAGATCGATGTGAATGACTGGTTCCTTGCGCAATTCGCCCTCGACGTCCTGCTCCTGGAACCCGATCAGAAACGGCCCTCGCACGAGGACTCCAGGGACATATGAAGCCGTCCAACGATTCGCATCGAGGAACAAGTTTTCATCTTTCTCGAAGCCCAGCAACGCAACGGACTGATACTCGCCGGTTGCTGAATCCTTGCGAAAGAAAATCGGGTACTCGCGCTGCATATCCTGGTACTCGGTGGGAAATGTCAGCACCGTGCTGACATTGTCGCCAAATTCGGCACCGTACCGAGTAATCACCCGCAGATCCTTGTGGGCGATGTTGTTGAGCATGACGTGTTTGGTCATCTTGAATCCTGTTAACACCGGAGCGTCAGGCCGGATCGCTCGGTCTGCGATCTAGCAGTTCGAGTCACCGACCGGGAAGTCGGTCAACTACACAGAGCGATCTTAAGACGAAATCAGAAAAGAAAAAGGCCGCTGATGAACAGCGGCCTTCTTCATTCGAACATCACCAGTTATCAGATTCTAACGGTGCTGCACCTAAGTGCAGTCATTAGAACTTATAACGGGCGCCCAGGGCATAACGTGCACCCTGGTCTTCGAGTCTCCACAGCTGCTTGCTGGAGCGGCCGTGCCAACGGACATCTTCCTCGGTCAGGTTGATGCCTTCGAACGAGATCGCGAGATTCTCGTTGATGTCATACCCGATGCTGAGGTCGATCTGGTCGTACTCTTCGACGTAGATCGGATTGTTGAACTGTCCGAAGTTGACGTTCGACAGGAACTCGTCACGCCAGTTGTACGCGAGACGGACCGATAGTCCGAAGTTCTCGTACATCAGCACAAGGTTCGCCGAGTCGCTCAAGCCGACCAGCGCGAACTGCGAGTCTCCCGGAGGTGCGCCGTTCTCGAAATTGACGTCGCCTTCGACGATCGTGTAGTTCGCCAAGATGCCGATGCCGCTCTCGCCGAAGAAGTACTGACCGCCGAATTCCCAACCGTCGATGCTCGCCTCCCTGTTGTTGATAGGCCGCGCTACGGAGAAGACGTAATCCGGATCCTCTGCATTCGGGATCAGATCGTATTGCGTCGCGAAGGCCACGTGCTGGTTGTTCGAGCCGTCGTAGTTCTCCGCACCACCAACGAAGATTTCGTCCGCATCCTGGACTGTGTCGCTGTCGACGTCGTACCAGAATGGATCTTCATCGGCGTTCTCCATCATCGCCATCATCGTGAACAACGCGGAGTCATCCGTGCCGAAGCCGCCCTGCTGCAGGGCAGCCAGTGCCGCCGCCGCACGCGGACCACCCGTCTGATCCTTGATGTTCGCGCCACCTAAGCCGACGATGGGCTGCTGGAAGTTCTCGTTACCGATGAAGTTCCTGATGTCCTTATCCCAATAGCCGACCGAGATATAGCCGTTATCCGAGAAGTACCACTCCAAGGACAGGTCCATGTTCGTGGATTCGAGCGGCAACAACCCGGGGTTGTTCGCCGTACCCGATGCCTGGAAGCCGTTGAGCGTCGAGCCGCCTGGACCGTTCGGATTGACAGCCGCCGTCAATTGCGGGTAGTTCGCACGCGCAATCGTCTTGCTGTACGAGAAACGCGCCTTCAACGAATCCAGCGGGCTGATGTCGAAGTTCAAGCTCGGCAGGATGTTGTCGTAGGTGTGGTTCTCAGTGACCGTGACCGTATCCGCTATCGAGTCTGAACGGCTGACCTGGAAGTCATTGTCGTCCTGCCACAGCAGATGCTGTACGGGCAACATGTTCGACGTGGAGGTAACGTCCGTCCGCTCGTAGCGCGCGCCGACGACCAAGTTCGCAGGCATCGTGCCCACGTCGGCCGAGAACGCGAATTGCGCGTAGAACGACGTCGTATCTTCGCCGACGATGTTGTAGTTGGCAAAACCGGGGTTGTAGCGCAACTCGCCGTCCGGCGCCGCGCCTTCGTTCCAATTGCCGTAGTTCGCAACACCCCAGAGCGCCAACGCGTTGGCATTGCCCTTCCAACCTGCCGACGGTGCGCCGGTTGAATTGAAGTCGTCGAACTCGCCAGTGAGGCTGAACGGCGTGAGTAAAGCGACCATGTCCGGAACGGTACCCAAGTCGCCCACGCCCCAGTCGCCCAGGCCCATGTAGCCGGTCGAGGTGCGCTGGGTCATGTCCATCTCGCGCGTTTCCACACCGAATTGCAGTCGGCCTTCGTCGAATTCCAGAGCGCCGTCAAGGCGCAGCTGATCGACTTCGGTTTCCTGCTCCTGATAGTTCAGGCGCAGAACCTGCGAGCCGAGCGTGGCGGCATCGAACACGAACTGCGAGTTGCCGCCCGTGCCTGCAAGCGCGGCCGTGTTCGTCGGATAGAGCGTGCGACCTGCGATTGGCAAGCCATTGTTGAACTGGAACTCTTGCGTCCAGAAGTTCGTGCACTCGCCTTCAGCGCAGTTACCAGTCGAGGGCACTTTGCCTGCAAGGCTGAACGCCGTCTGGCTGCCACCGGTGAGTCCGTCATTCGGCGTGCTCTCGGCTTTGGAGGTGTGATAGTCCAACCCCACGGTCAGGCGGTCGCTGACGGCCCAATCGGCATTGAAGCCGAGTGAGTTCAGCTCATTGCGCTGCTCGTTGTGCTGCTGCTCGTAACCGAAGTCTTTGCCCGCGCCGGTCATCTCTTGGAGGAACACAGGCGTCGCAACTTCCTCATCGGTATCGAAGATCACGTGAGTGAAGCCATTGCGCTGCATCCATACCGTCTGCTCGCCGCGATCTTCAGTGATGTCGTTCTGCGCAAAGGTGTAGTCAAGGGTCAACGTCATCGTGTCGGATGGCGCGAACTGCAGGACTGCTTGTGCGTTGATACGTTCACGTTCGAAATCCGAGAACGCGTAACGGATATCGTTCGGAATGCCGAACAGCTGGCCGTCTTGCAGTGGGTTTTCGATGACTGCATTTTCGGCGAAAGGACCGCGACCGCGGTTCGTTTCCGGATCGTCATCCCATGCCTGAATGTTCCACTGGTTGACCGTCGACTGGATCGAGCCCGAATCGCGCTTCTGGTAGCTCGCGCTCAAGCTGGCACCGAAGGTCTTGTCGTCGTTCGCATAGCTGAAGAGACCCGACACTTCCGGCGTCACATCGCTGCCAACGCGGTTCGTCGTGTCGCTCACTGCTTTCGCGCCGACGTTGATGACAGTGCCATCATTGTCGAAAGGACGCGCCGTCTTGATGTTGACGGTGGCGCCGATGCCGCCCGTTGCGATGTCAGCACGGCCGGTCTTGTAGACCTCCACCGCGTTGATGCTCTCAGCCGCGAGCTGAGCGAAGTTGAAGGAGCGGCTGCCGGAGTTTTGGCCACCGGTGATCACGTCACCGCTGCCGAAGCCTTCTGCACCAGGCATCTGACGGCCGTTCAAGGTCACCAGGTTGAATTGAGGACCGAAGCCGCGAGCCGTGACCAACGCGCCTTCGCCGTTACGACGGTCGATCGACACGCCCGTAATACGTTGCAGCGATTCGGCCAGGTTGGTGTCCGGGAATTTACCGATGTCCTCGGCATTGATCGCGTCGACGACGCCGACCGCATCGCGCTTGGTCTCCATGGAGGCTTTCAGTGAGCCTCGCAGACCGGTAACGACGATTTCTTCCAGTTCTTCCGTTGCGGCTTCTTGGCCGTACACCGGATTGATCAGGACCGCGCCACCCACGATGGTGAACAGGACCTTTCGATTAAATTTCGATTTCATAGAGTGAGTTCTCCTCAGCACTGTAGATTCGTACTTCTTTTGTTCTTTTTTTCTGGAACTAATGACTGGGTGTCGCGCCTAAGCCAACACGGTGCAAAGCACCGCACCGGTTGTCAGTGCGAGGTGTGAATGCTCTCTTCGGATCAGCATCTTCAACCTACCCCTTAAAGAAATGAGAGACCTCTTTACGCGCGCTATCAGGCTGAGCGCCTTCAGGCGCGCCCGCGGAGAGTCATTTCACTGTTAATGCCAGATTTCGAGTGTGTATAAAGCGACGCAATTGCTTCGTGCGTCCGACACAACAATGAGCTCGATGGGAGGGCCTGCACACCGGCAGCGGATCCTTGGTTTGGTCCGATTTGTGGCGTGTTTCCCAATGAAGTCATCCCCCATCCAGCGCACCTTTGTGGCGGCGACGCTTGAACGCGCGTGGAATGTGGCGCGTTCTAGCAACGTTGTCAAGCGCATGACAGCGATGTACAAGGGTCGCGGGGCCTTGTTTTTGACGTGGTTCCGCGTGTGCACGCCGTTTCCCTACAGGGTATTGCACTAATTCGTTGCGCGGACGATACATAGTTGAGCCGATTGTCCGGCGAGCATCTCCCAAATCACTCCCAAAGGTCCAAATTCATGGGTCAGACACTCTGGACGGCCGTCGATGCATACATATCAGAGCACATTTCGGGCGATGACCCGGTATTGGGGGCCGCAGTGGCGGCGAGCAATGCCGCCGGGCTTCCCGCACTGAGCGTCGCCCCCAACCAAGGAAAGCTTCTTCAGCTTCTTGCCCGGTGCGTGGGCGCACGTCGGATCCTGGAGATTGGCACGCTGGGAGGCTACAGCACGATCTGGCTCGCGCGTGCCCTGCCCGCTGACGGACATCTCATCAGTCTAGAGCTCGATGCAAGACATGCCGAGGTCGCGCGATCCAATATCGAAAGAGCCGCTCTTAGCGAGCGTGTGCAAATCCGCCTCGGTGCCGCACTGGACACGCTGCCGTTGTTGCAGAAGGAACTCGAGGCGCCGTTTTGTTTCACCTTCATCGACGCCGACAAAGCCAACATCCCTGAATACTTCGACTGGGCAGTCAAACTCTCGCGTCCGGGCGCGATGATCGTCGTAGATAACGTCGTGCGTAAGGGCGCGCTGATCGATGCGCATTCCGGCGATGAGAATGTGGTCGGCGTGCGTCGATTGCACGAAGCGCTTGCCAACGACCAGCGCGTCAGTGCGACGACACTGCAGACGGTCGGCGTCAAAGGCTACGATGGGCTCACTCTTGCGATCGTGAACTGACGGAACTTAACGTCGCCGCTTACTCAGATTTCCGATACTCATCTTCAATACAAACCGCAGTTTCCCAGGAGCGTTCATGTCAGCAGTCCCGTGCGTCACATTCTTTGCCAGTCTCGCCGTCGGTGTCGCGCATGCGGCAGCACCTAGCTCGCCGCAACCTGCATCGGAAGCGGGCCCTTTCAACGTCACGACAGTCGCCGAGGGATTCGAGCATCCATGGGGTCTCGCATTGCTTCCTGACGGGCGGATGTTGATTACCGAGCGCGCGGGCCGCTTGCGTTTGATAGATAAGAACGGCAAGGCGTCTGCTCCACTGCAAGGATTGCCGAAGATCGCGGCGGCGAGTCAAGGCGGATTGCTCGATTTGACGCTGAGTCCGAAGTTCGCGAGTGACTCGCTGGTTTACTTCTCCTTTTCCGAACCGGGCCAAGGCGGCAGTGGCACCGCGGTAGCGCGCGGCAAGCTGGGAACAAACGCACTGGAGAACGTGGAAGTGATCTGGCGCCAAAGCCCCAAGGTGGACAGCAATTTGCATTTCGGCTCGCGCATCGTATTCGGGCCAAACGACACGATGTTCATCACGACCGGCGATCGCTACAACCAACGACCGAAAGTGCAAGACCTGTCCACCACGATAGGCAAAGTCATCCGCTTGAAGAGCGATGGCAGCGTGCCTGCGGATAATCCGTTCACGAAGCGTGACGGCGCGAAGGCGGAAATCTGGTCGTACGGTCATCGTAATATCCAAGCAGCAGCGCTCCATCCGCAAACCCAGCAGCTATGGACGATCGAGCACGGGGCTCGCGGCGGCGATGAATTGAACAACCCGCAGCGCGGCAAAAATTACGGTTGGCCCGTGATTACCTACGGCATCGACTATTCCGGCGAAAAGATCGGAGAAGGCACGGCGAAAGCCGGGATGGAACAGCCGGTCTACTACTGGGATCCGGTCATCGCTCCGTCCGGTGCGATCTTCTATACCGGGGAGGCGTTCAAAGACTGGCAAGGCGATCTGCTAGTGGGCTCGATGACCCCCGGGGCGCTGGTTCGCCTCGAGATGCAAGGCGGCAAAGTCGTCAAAGAAACCCGGTATCTGGGCGAGCTCAAACAACGCATTCGCGACATTCAGCAGGCGCAAGATGGATCGATCTATCTAATCACCGATATGCCGAAAGGAAAGGTGTTGCGGTTGGAGCCGTTAGCGCCTTAGCGGACGCGGTGACAAGTGACGGGTGACGGGGTGACGGGTGAGAGCGGAAAGCACACGCTTACCTTGCGTCGTCGCCATCCCGTCACCATTGTTTTCTGACTCGTCACTCGTCACCGGTCACCCGTCACTATGCTTCATTCTCTCGTCCCCACCCCGCGATACATCAGCCACACGCATGCGGTGAAGAGAACGAGCGCAGAGCCAATCATGATCAGATAGGCAAAACCGAGGTCGACGTCGGATACGCCGAGGAATCCGAATCGGAAGGCGTTGACCATATACAGAATCGGATTTGCGTGCGAGATGTGCTGCGCCCATTCAGGCAGCAGCGTGATCGTATAAAACACGCCGCCAAGATAGGTAAGCGGCGTCAACACGAACGTCGGAATAAAGGAGATTTGATCGAAGTTCTTTGCGAAGACGGCGTTGATCATCCCCGCCAACGAGAACACGATCGAGCTCAGCACCACAGCTGAAATCACGATAGCGATGTTGTGGATGTGCAGTCGCGTAAAGATCAACGTGATGATCGTAACGACGAGTCCGACCAGCAATCCGCGCGCAATGCCGCCCATCATGTAACCGATCACGATTAGCCAGTTCGGAAGCGGCGCGACCAGCAACTCTTCGATGTGCTTGCCGAACTTGGCGCCGAAGAACGATGAGACCACGTTGCCGTAAGAGTTCGTGACTACCGACATCATGATCAGGCCAGGAGCGATGTACTGGATATAAGAGTACCCGCCCATGTCGCCGATGCGCCGGCCGATCAGGCTGCCGAAGATGATGAAGTAGAGCGTCGCCGTGATCGCCGGCGGTACGATCGTCTGTCCCCAAATACGCAGAATCCGATTGAACTCGCGAATGACGATCGTGTTGAAGCCGACGATATTGGTTTTGAGAAGCATGGGGGCCGAGTGAAGGCGATAGGGGATAGCGGATAGGCGATAGGTATCGGAAGTGACTCGCTAACGATTGAGCTCGCGAATGATCATGATATTGAAGTTGGCAATGTCGAGCTTGAGGAACATTTGTAGAAACGAACCGATGAGTCTAGCTGCTGATTCTGACTATCCCCTATCGCCCATCCCCTATCGCCTTCTCTTCTTTATTCACCAATCTCATGAACAGCTCTTCCAGCCGGTTCGTCTTGTTGCGCATCGATAGCACTTCGATGCCGCTCGCACTCAGCCGCGAGAAGATGTCGTTGAGATTTTGGTCCTTTGACATCTCGATCTCGATCGTATGATCGTCGGGTAGCGTGGTCCGGTAGCCAGGCAAATCCGGCAGCGCTGCGATGGGGTTTCGCAGATTGAAAACGAATACCTCGGTTTGCAGCTTGCGAAGAACCCGGCTCATTCTGTCGTTCTCGATGATCTGCCCTTTGTCGATGATGGCCACATGGCGGCACAGGCTCTCTGCCTCTTCCAGATAGTGGGTGGTCAGGATGATCGTTGTGCCGGCGACGTTGATATCGCGCATGAATGTCCACATCGAGCGGCGTACTTCGATGTCCACGCCCGCGGTCGGTTCATCCAAGATCAGCAACCTGGGTTCATGCATCAAAGCGCGTGCGATCATCAAGCGGCGCTTCATGCCGCCGGACAGGCTGCGAGAGATGCTGTTGCGCTTGTCCCAGAGCTGCAACGCTGTCAGATACTTCTCGAGCCGATCGTGAGCAACACGCCGCGGCAGACCATAAAACCCTGCCTGATTCACGAGAATCGTCGTGACTGTCTCGAACTGATTGAAATTGATTTCCTGCGGGACCAGACCGATGCATGATTTCGCCAGCGCGAGCTGCGTGTCGATGTCATGCCCAAAGACTTCTACCTTGCCGCCACTCTTATTAACCAGCGAGGTCACGATACCGATTGCAGTGGTTTTTCCGGCGCCGTTCGGACCGAGCAGCGCAAAGAAATCCCCCTCCTCGACGTCCAGATCGATGCCCTTGAGCGCACGGACGCCATTCTTGTAAGTCTTCGTCAGTTGGCGAAAGGCGAGCGCTTTCATAAGATACCGTCGGGTCGTCAGGATTTTTCAGCAGCGGCAAGCGGCGCCGGCCGATAATGCCGGAACGCGGGCGCAGCCTAACGAGCCGTGTGCACAGCGGCAAGGCGCATTGAAGCACTATATAAGTGAACTAACGCCAAGGATCTCGATCTGAACGTTCTTCGATGCGGGCGGTGGCCGCGCGAGCCCCTTTGCACCTGACTACGTGAGCGGGCATCATGGCGTCGAGCATTCGTTCCAAGCTCGGCGACATCCTTTAAGTCGATATGTACACGAGCTTCTTCGGCCTGGGCGAAAAGCCTTTCGCCATTACCCCGGATCCCCGCTATCTCTATATGAGCGAGCGGCATGCGGAGGCGCTTGCCCATCTTCTGTATGGCATCAACGAGGCCGGTGGTTTCATCCAGCTAACGGGCGAGGTAGGCACCGGCAAAACGACCGTGGTGCGCTCGCTCCTCGAACGCATGCCAGGTCATGCCGATGTTGCCGTTATCCTGAATCCTCAGCTCACGCCGCTCCAGTTCGTACTCACGATTTGCGAAGAGCTGGGCATTTTCGTCCGCGATGAAGATACGAGCAGCATCAAAGATCTGGTCGACATCCTGAACAAGCGCCTGCTCGAAGCTCACGCGAAAGGCAGGCGGGTAGTCGTAATTGTCGACGAAGCTCAGAACCTGTCGCCGGAAACACTCGAGCAGGTCCGCCTGCTGACGAATTTGGAAACCGCCTCGCAGAAGCTGCTGCAGATCATCCTGATCGGTCAGCCGGAGCTGCGCGAAGTGCTATCGCGCGTGGAACTGCGCCAGCTCGCGCAGCGCATCACCGGTCGGTATCACCTCGCACCGCTCACGAAGTCCGAAACCGTGGCGTACGTCAACCATCGACTCAAGGTAGCGGGTGCGAACGGCGAGATCTTCAGCTCTCCCGCACTGCGCGAGATCCATCGCTTGAGTGATGGCGTACCTCGCATCATCAACGTCATCTGCGATCGAGCGCTGCTCGGCGCCTTTACTCAGGAGCAACATCGTATCGGTCCCGCGCTCGTACGAGCCGCGGCGAGCGAGGTTTATGGTCGTACGTTTAGTCCACCGTGGATGAGGTTATTGATCGGTGCGTCCGCAACGATTGGATTGATTGTTCTGGGTTTGGGTATTTGGCTGCTTGTCGGCTTCAACGAAGTGCCAGCAACTCAACCTGTCGCTGCCGCACCCGAGGCTGCCTCAGTAAATCCAGCGCCCGCTGCTGCGCAACCTGCGGTGCATGCCACGGTGCAGCCTGAAGCTGAGCCACTCGATATCGCGACTGTTTTGCAGGCACATGCGGGCCAGACGAATACCGAGACGGCTTTCGGGCAGCTGTTTGCGCTCTGGGGCGGCAAGTTCGATCCCGCGAATGGACGCCCCTGCGATCAGGCGCTGCAGCAGGGGCTGGAGTGCGTATATAGCCAAGGCTCATGGGGTCAACTGCGAACGCTCAATCGTCCTGCCATCCTGACACTCATCGACGACAGCGGTAACGCGCATCAAGTCGTAGTTGCAGGTTTGAATGCGGCGGACGCGCAGATCAAATTACCGGACGCGCCGCTCGATGTGCCGATCGCTTCGATCTCACGACTCTGGTATGGCGATTATCTCGTGCTATGGCGTCCGCAGGTCGCGGCCCCTCGCGCCTTGTCTGCAGGCATGCAAGGCGACGGCGTGCGGTGGCTACGTCGTACGTTGAACTCGGTGCACGGCCGGCAGAACGAGGAGACACCGAGTGACTTTTATGATGACGAGCTAGTGCAAATGGTCGAGGATTTTCAACGTAGACATCGCCTGAGAGTCGATGGCATTGCAGGGGTGCAGACTCAGATAGTGCTCGATGCACTGGCCAACTCTTCGGGCGCACCTCAATTGATCGCGCAAGATGCCGGAAGCTTGGGAGCATCGGGATGAGCTTCATTCTCGAAGCACTGAAGAAGTCGGAGAACGAGCGGCAGCGAAAGATCGGACCATCGCTCGCCGACGTGCAAGTTCGAGCACGCCCAGACGAGAAACCTTGGTGGGCGTTTGCCGTAGGCGCTTTGTTGCTAGTCAATTTGACCGTGCTGCTAGTCGTTCTGCTCCGCGATGAGGATCCACCTGTCGCACCCGCGCAGTCGCTCGAAGTGAATGAATCGCCGCGTGTCGCGCCCGCAACCAATTCAGTCATCACGACGCCGCCGCCGGCCCGCCGCGCGCCGCTGCAGATGGAGCGACAACCTGCAGAGATGGCCGCCGTGACAGCCGATCCCTCAGTTCGATCGCTGGCCGATGAGGCCACGGTGGATGGCGATCCGACTTCCTACCCGCCGGAGAATCCAAATCTAGCTATAGCCGCCGAAGTGCCGGAACGCTCGGCAATCGTCAGGCCTATCCAAGCACCGACAGTTGCGCCGAGCGATAGGCGTGCCCAGGTTCAAACTACGCAACCAGAACCCGAGGAGGTACTCCCGACCTATCGCGAGCTGGGTGGCACCAGTGGAAATTTGCCAGACCTGCATCTGGACATTCACGTCCATTCGCCGAATGCAGCCGAACGATTCGTGTTCGTGAACATGCGCAAGTACATCGAAGGACAAGCGCTCAGCGAAGGTCCAGTGGTGGAACGGATCACCGCTGACGGCGTCGTGCTGGATCACCGCGGATTGAGGTTCTTACTTCCGAGACAGTGACGAAGCGGCTCGCGCGTAAGAAATAGTCTCTTCCGAACGCGTGCCGCAGGCCGCACGGCATTTCACATCTCGGCTGATGCCTTGCGGTCCGATCGCGACCATGAATGTGCGATCTCCAACCTCGAGCTGGCATACACATAGCCGGCTTCTATCGCACGATCGAATGCGCGCCAGTTCAGCATGTCTATTTGTTCGAGGGGCGGCTGCAGCAGCAGATCCGACAGCTCGCGCCGCGCCAGCGTATTCGCCGCGCTGTTCACCATTCCGGCACGCCAGAGGATCTGCAGAATGTTGATCCGCTGCTTGCGGCCGCGAAACCATTTAAGCAGCTTCCAAAAGGGCGGCGCGTCCGAGTCCACACAGTCGGTAGTGAATGCTCGATCCGCGCCGACGTCCACACCGATGATCTTGCCGATGCCGGCCTCGCGCATGACGTCGACTGGCAGGTTATTCATGGTGGCGCCATCGACGAACAGTTCCGCGTTGTGCACGACGGGCGGCAACACTCCGGGTATCGCGACACTGGCACGTAGCCAGCGCCACAATTCGCCGCGGCGATGTACTGCGAGCTGCCCCGAGGTCAAGTTGGCCGAGACGCAGAAGAACGGTAACGGCAAATCTTCTATCGCTGCATCTTCGAACTCGCGACGCAGTAATCCGCTGACCTTGCGACCCGAAGCGAGCGCAACCAACGGCAACGTGTAGTCATCAACGGGATTGGTGTCGACGAAACTGCGTCGCACCCGCGAGACGAGCTCATCGTGATCCCATTCGGACGCAAATCCCGCGGCGATCACGGCGCCGATACTGGTTCCGCCGATCGCATCGACTTGAATTCCCGATTCGCGCAATGCTTTCAGCACACCGAGGTGAGCAAAGCCTCTGGCGCCACCTCCAGACAGAACGACACCTAAAGCATTGCCCGTGATCGATCGGGCGAGACGTGCAACGTCGTGAATGGTGCGTACATGATGATGCGGAAGGTTCGGCTTGATGTTTAGCCAGCGCGCAGCGGCACCGCGCGTGATCTTTCGGCCGTGCACCAGCACCAACTCCATGCGTTGCGCGATCATCGCGCGTTCGGATTGCACTCCGAGTGCGGACCACTGATTGGGCGCGGCATCCGCGCTTGCAAGCAGCAAAACCGCATCGGCCTGCCTCAGACACAGCTTGCTCCACTTGCTCGGCTCGACGTCACAGACGTACACGACAAAGTCGTTGGCGCGCTCGAGCGTATGGAACCAGTCGCTCGTCTGATCCGCGCCTCGACGGTTCCATACAAGCTCGGTGCGTCCAAGCTTGCGCAACTCTTGAACCAGACGCTCGGCGAATTCAGTCGCACCATCGGCCAACGAATGGGGCACGACTGCAATCGTGCGCGGTACCGTGCGAGTTCCTCGAGTCTGTTGCTGAGAAGATTCCAGCCGTTGCACCATCAACTGCGCTAGACGCAGGAGCCCTGCCGGGTGCGACAGCATGAGCTCTTCGAAATCTTCGCGTGACAAACGTCCGAGCTCGGTATCGCGCAACGCGATCACTGTCGCGTTGCGGCTCTTTCCCGAAATCAAGGCCATCTCACCAACTGTTTCGCCGGCCGCGATGCGCCCGATGGAGCGTCGGTGACCTGCCGAGGTCACGATGAACGCACCCAAGCTGCCGCTTGCGACGAAATAAAGCGCATCAGGCTCATCGCCCGCCTCGAACAACGTCGTACCGCCCGGCAAGGCAAACCATCGAATGCGGGCGACGATCGCATCCAGAAGCGCCGGTTCTAAGGAGGAGAACAACGGCACAAGCCTCACGAGCGCCTGCGGGTCGCGCGGATCTTCACGTTCGACTTCGATGTACGAAGGCTCTGAGCTCATGGGTCTACAACCGTTTAGTTCCGACTGTACCCCTGCCGCGCAGTAAGGAAATCCGACCAATGCTCAATGCGGGCAGAGGATGCATGGCGACATCGGTGGATATCGGCCGGGAATGTAGCCGGCTGAGGGTCCGCGGTCCGCAGCCAAAATCCGGACGGAGATGCGATCCCTCTCTGGCCGCAGACGCGGATCTTCCTAACGCCTTCAGATTTAGACTGCCGTTCATCTATTGACACTGTGTCAACGACGGGTTTAGTCTTGCGCCCCATGTCCTATATCGCCGAACGCCGTCAGGAAGAGAAAGACCGCCGACGCACAGAGATCGTGGAGGCAGCCGAGGAACTCTATAAGGAGCTCGGCTGGGATGCCGTCACCATGGATAGCGTCGCGAAGCGCGCTCGATTGAGCCGGGCGCTTGTATATGTCTATTTCAGGGACAAGCAAGATTTGCACTTCGCAATCGCAGCCCGTGCGATGGAGATGCTGCAGAAGCGCTTCGAAGAAGCGAGCGCGCGCAGTAAGAATGGTCTGGAGAAGATCATTTCCATCGGGCGGGCCTATATGGCGTACAGCCACGAATTCCCGTATTACTTCGATGCATGTGCACGCCTGGAGCTGCACGCGCCGGATACTTCCGACCCTGGCGCGCAAGAACTTGCTTGTTTCGAGTCAGGCAAGCGCGTTCACGCGGTCGTGGTCGATGCACTCCTGTTAGGACAACGAGACGGCACGATCCGTACGGAGCTGGGTGATGTCGCCGTGATGTCTCGGGTGCTGTGGGGCTTCATGCACGGGATCATTCAGATCGCGATGACCAAAGGTGCGCCTCTCGCACAAGTGGGTATCAGCATCCAGCAGCTGACGCAGCACGCGGTTTCATTGATCCGAGCTGGGCTCGCGGGACCGGCTGCGCAGGATTGAAGGGCGGATTTTTTCGCGCAATTTTTGACACGCGTCTAATTAGTCGACAACTGAAGAAGGACGAACTAATGACGAGCCAGTCGGAGCCGGCGGCGATGCGGCGCTTTCGTTGCGCACTCGGCATTGCTTTGTTCGCAGCGAGCTCAGCGGTCGTCGGACAAACCCAGCCTTTCGATGTTGTAGTCGATCGTTATATCGCTGAAGGGCTGAATCGGAATCTCGCGCTACAAAGCGAGACCCTCGAAGTCGAGAAGGCGACGCAAGCACTCGCCGAAGCACGTGCTCGCTTCTTCCCTGAGCTCACGTTCGAGGCTCGGTACTCGCGCGCCGAAGGCGGCCGAGAGTTCGCGTTGCCGCTCGGGACGGCGCTCAACCCGGTGTACTCGACCTTGAACGAGATGCTCGTTGCACAAGGTCAGGAACCGAGATTCCCCATGGTGCAAGACGAGACGGTCAATTTCTTGCGCGAGCGCGAACAAGATACGCGTCTGGTTTTACGCCAGCCAGTATTCGCCCCGGCCATTCCGGCTGCGGTCCGAGCGCAACGCGCACTGCTCGATGCCAGCAGCTATCGCCGCATGGCGATAGCACGCGCACTAAGGCGCGACATCACGATCGCCTATGTGGATTGGTTGAAGGCTCGCAAGTCGGGAGAGATCGTAAGCGCCAGCGAGGTGTTGTTGACGGAAAATCTGCGCGTCAATCAATCGCTGTTCGACAACGGCAAGGTTACCGAAGACCAGGTTCTACGTGCTCGAGCGGAGCTCCTGGCCGTGGAACAACAGAAGCGCGAGATCGAGAATCTCACCACCCAGGCGCAAAGCTATCTCAATTTTTTACTCAACCAGGACTTGCGATCTGCGCTCGAGGTGACAAATGCGCCGACTTTGCTGAGCGAACGTGACGCTGCGCTCGAGCAACTCTGGGCCAACGCTTTAAACCGCAGACCGGAAGTCTCGCAGGTGGAACAGCTCAGGCGAGCGAGTGAAGAGCAAGTGCGGATTGCTCGACATCGAAAATGGCCGACGCTTTCCATCGGCGTCGATGCAGGCACGCAAGGAGAGGACTACGGAGTCGGCGATGGCTACAACTTCGGCGTTGCATCGCTCGTGTTCACCTGGCGCCTATTCGATGGCGGGAGCGATGCCGCACGTATTGCACAAGCGCGAGCAACCCAGCGGCAGCTGGTTTTGCAAGAAGAAGAGATTGCTCAGCAGATTCGCTTGGAAGTTCAGCAAGCGTATGACCGCCTGGTAACCGCGCGAGCTTCACTCGCGACCGCGCAAGCACGTGCCGAAGCCGCGCGCGCGGCATTTCACATTGCCAGCCGCAAACGCGATGAAGGTGTAATCAATCAAGTGGAGTTCATCGATGCTCGCAGCACACTCACCGGTGCCGAGCTTAACCATGTCATCACGCAGTTCGACGTTCTGGCACGCCGAGCTGAATTGGAATATGCAACGTCGGCGGGAGATCTTCCGCTCGAGACAGGAGTTTGAACATGCGCGCGCTTTTCTTGTCTCTCCCGCTTCTAAGCATTCTCGTGCTGCAAGCGTGCGCGGAGTCGAACGGAGAACTGGACACACCAGCCACGCCGGTACGAGTAGCCAAGGCCCAAGCAGGACCGGGGGCGCCACCGATTCGCACCAACGGCATGCTTGCCAACAAAGACGAGTTTCGGCTCTCGTTCAAAGTCGGTGGCGTCATTCGGCGCATCTCGGTCAACGAGGGTGACTCGGTGCGTGCAGGCCAGATACTCGCGGAGATCGAGCAAACCGAGATCGATGCGCAGGTCGAGCAAGCGCGCCAGGCTCACGAGAAAGCCCAGCGCGATCTGCAGCGAGGCGAGCGGCTGTACGCGGACCAAGTCATCAGTCTGGAGCAACTGCAAGATTTAAAGACCCAGACTGCAGTGACTGAAGCTGCGCTTCGGGCAGCGCAGTTCAATCGCAACTACGCCACGATCGTTGCCCTTCACGATGGGACTGTCTTACGGCGCCTGGCGGAAGAACGTGAGCTCATCGCCCCTGGTGCTCCCATTCTTGAGTTGGGCGCGAAGGACGAGGGTTTCGTCGTGCGTGCGGGACTCGCGGATCGCGAAATCGTGCAGGTGAAGGTGGGCGATCGCGCCGAGGTTCGACTGGATGCTTTGCCTGATCGCACTCTCGAAGGCACGGTGACAGAAGTGGCGAGCGCCGCGGACCCATCGAGTGGCTTGTTTACCGTGGAAGTTGGACTCACCGCGCCGGACGTTGCACTCAAGAGCGGACTCGTCGCGAAACTCACCATTGCCCCTTCAGCCGCGAGCTGGGGGTCTCGGGTGTACGTACCGATTGCGGCGATCGTCGAAGGTGAGGGAGATCGCGCGAGCGTCTTCGTGCTCGAAAAAGGCCATGCACGCCGCCGCGATGTGAATGTCGCGTTCATCGAGCAGGACCACGTCGCATTGCAAGCCGGTATCGAAGCCGGAGAGCAAGTGATCACCGATGGCGCCCTGTACCTCGAGGACGGCGAGGAGATCAGCATCGTGAAGGAAGCGGTTAGCGGTTAGTAGTTGCGTCAACTCTTTCGACCTAACGCCCTTCACACCCACATTTCATCGGTGCCGAATCATGCGTTTCCTAGAATTTCCGGTTCGTCGTTATCAGTTCACTCTAGTGACCTTCCTATGCCTCATCGTCATGGGTTGGTTTGCATTTGCCAGTGTGCCGCGTGAAGAAGATCCGTTCTTCAAGATCTCGGGCTTCTTCATCTCGACAATTTACCCAGGCGCGGATCCCAAGGACTTGGAGAGGCTGGTTGCGAAGCCGATCGAGGACCGGCTAGCGGAGCTCGACGACGTCAAAACGATCGAAACGACGATTACCGATGGCGTCGCGTTCGTTGCAATCGAGTTCCTCGCCTCGACCGACGCGGAGAAGAAATATGACGAGGTAACGCGCGAGATCAACGCCCTGCGTCCGGAGCTGCCGCAAGATATTGCAATGATCGAAATTCGCAAGCTCAGCCCGGGGCTCGTGAACATCGTGCAATTGGCGCTCGTCTCAGACGACGCTTCGTATCGAGAGATGGAAGATTATGCACGCGAGCTCAAAGACACGCTGAAAACTGTCGATGGAATCCGCACCTCCGAGATGTGGGCCTATCCGAAGCGAGAGTTGCGGGTCGAGGTTGACCTCAAGCGCATGTCCGAGCTTGGCCTGACGCCGGGCCGCGTTATCCAAGCGATCGAGAGCGAGAACGCTAACGTACCGGCCGGCGTGGTCGATTTGGGCCCGCGGAGCTTCAGTCTGAAGACATCCGGCAGTTACACATCACTCGATCAGGTAAGAGACACGGTCGTCGCTTCGTACCAGGGTCGCATCGTTCGCATTCGCGATATCGCGGACGTGCAATGGGAATCGCAGCCCTGGAGCTATGTCGGGCGCTTCAACGGCCAACGCGCGGTATTCGTCACGGCGAATCAAAAGGAGGGCTACAACATCCTCGACGTGCGCGAGCGCGTAGACGAGGCGCTGCAACGCTTCGAAGCAGGGCTTCCCAAGCGCATCAAGCTCGAACGAGGCTTCGATCAATCGCGCAATGTCGGCTCGCGTCTTTCCCGCCTGTACACGGACTTTGGCATCGCCATCAGCCTCGTGATGCTGACGCTGCTACCGCTCGGCTGGCGAGCCGCCGGAATCGTCATGATATCCATTCCGTTGTCGCTCGCCTTTGGGCTCACCGTTCTGTACTCGCTCGGCTACTCGTTGAACCAGCTATCGATCGCCGGGTTCGTGGTCGCGCTCGGGCTGCTGGTCGATGATTCCATCGTCGTGACCGAGAACATTGCCCGGCATCTTCGAAGCGGTGTCTCTCGCGTTCAAGCCGCACTCGCCGGGACGCGGCAAATTTTCGTTGCAATCATTGGTTGTACGGCGACGCTCATTTTCGCGTTCTTACCCTTGCTTGCGCTGCCTGGCACGCCGGGAAAGTTCATTCGAGTTCTGCCCATGACCGTCGTCGCAACCATCGTAGGATCGCTTCTGATTGCGCTGTTCATCATCCCGTTCTTGGCGAGCCGAGTATTGAAGGAGAATCAGGATCCTCACGGCAATCGCATCCTGCAGCGAGTGATGGGTGCGATCCATCGATACTACCGACCCGCCCTGCACTACTGTCTTGCGCGACCGAAACGAACTGTCATCGTCGCTATCGGTGGCTCACTACTGGTCTCGGCGATTCTCGTGCCCATCGTCGGCAGCAGCTTATTTCCCAAGGCCGACACGCCGCAGTTTCTGATCTCGATCGAAGCGCCGAATGGCACAAGCTTGAACGAAACGGATAACGCGCTGCGCTTCGTGGAGAGCGAACTTGCAAAGATGACCGAGGTGAAGAGCTGGTTCTCGAACCTCGGGCACGGCAATCCGCAGATCTACTACAACCACATCGTGCGCAATGACGCATCGAACTATGCGGAAGTGTTCGTGCAACTGCAGGATTACGACACCCGTAAGACGCCGCAGCGTCTGGATGACTTGAGGGCAAAGCTCGATGGCTATCCGAACGCGCGCATCTACGTCAAAGAGTTTGTGAACGGTCCACCGATCACCGCACCCATCGCAGTCAGAGTGATCGGTCGCGATTTGGAAGTGATCGAAGATCTGGCGCGGAAAGTCGAGACGCTCATCGAGCAGACGCCCGGCACGCGCGATGTACTCAATCCGCTCAAGGTCGCGCGTACCAACTTGCGCCTAGCCATCGACCCGCAGAAAGCCAGTTTGCTGGGTGTACCGACCGTGGAGTTCGATCGCGCGGTGCGGCTTTCGGTAGCAGGCATCCCGGCCGGGACGTTCAAGGATCCCAGCGGTGAGCAATACGACATCGTCGTGCGCACTCCCGTGGGAGTGCGGGCCGATCTGGATGCATTGAGTGAAGTGCGCGTGCCGACGCTCTCCGGAGCGACATTACCGATCTCGCAACTCGCGCGTCTGGAGTTCGAGAAGGCTCCTACGCAGATCCAGCGCTACAACCGCGAACGCGCGGTAACGATCGACGCAGACGTGCAGCGCGACTTCAATACAGCGAAGGTCACGAGCGAAGTCATCGAGCGCCTGGATGAAATGCAATGGCCGCGCGGCTATCGCTACGTACTGGGCGGTGAAGCGCAATCCAGCGCAGAATCCTTCGGCGGCATCGGCACGGCGATTATCGTCGCGCTGTTCGGCATCTTCGCCGTGCTCGTATTGGAGTTCGGCAACTTCAAATCTACGCTGATCGTGCTCACAGTCGTTCCACTCGGTGTGCTGGGCGGGTTTTTGATGCTCCTTGTCACAGGCAACTCGATGTCGTTTACGGCCAGCATCGGCTTCATCGCGCTGATCGGCATCGAGATCAAGAACTCGATCCTGATGGTGGATTTCACGAATCAGCTGCGACGCGAAGGCGTGCCACTGGACGAAGCGATCGAGCAAGCAGGTGAGATCCGGTTCTTACCCATCTTGCTGACCTCCGCGACCGCGATCGGCGGTCTGCTTCCGTTGGCCGTGCAGAACATCGGTCTATATTCGCCGATGGCATGGGTGATCATCGGTGGACTCATCTCCTCAACTCTTCTGTCGCGGCTCGTCACGCCGGTGATGTACAAACTGATGCCGCCTGCTGTTGAGCGCGCACAGGTGACTGAAGATGGTGGCCGATCTATTGCCGTAGAGCCTTCGCCAGCCGCGGGATAGTGACGGCCCTTCGACGCGCTCAGGGAGATCGGCGGGTGACGGGTGACGGGTGACGGGTGACGGGTGACGGGTGACGGGTGACGGGTGACGGGTGACGGCGAAGCGTGTGTATTCTTTATCTTGCTGTCAACAGCCAACTGTCAACCGTCAACTCACTCCTCGTGCTGCTGCGAGTCGACACGAAATACCCTACGTTGTAAGTTCGCATCGCGATTCCTCTTCTCTTGCCCGTCACCCGTCACTCGTCACTCCGTCACCAAAACTCCATGAAACTCGAAACCCTCTCCATCCGCATCGGTCGTGAGATCGAGCGCGATGCCGGTGACATCGCGCCGGCAATTCATATGACCACGACGTTCGAGCGGGACGCCGATGGAGCATTCTCTCGCGGCTATACGTATGCGCGTGCGGAGAACCCCGGCCGAAGAGCGTTGGAGCAATGTTTGGCTGCCTTGGAAGGCGGCGTGGATGCAACGACGTATGCGAGCGGCTCGGCAGCGTCTTTAGCGGTTTTCAGCCTTCTTCGACCCGGCGAGCACGTTGTGGCGCCAATCGAGGCGTATCACGGCACGGCTCAGCAGTTACGCGATTTGCTGGCACCCATGGGAGTGCGCACTTCATTCGTCGATCTGACGGACTTGAACAAAGCCCGCGAAGCCTTGAGCTCCGGTGCGCGAATGGTTTGGATCGAAACGCCGTCCAATCCCATGCTCAACATCACGGACATAGCGGCGCTCGCCGCGTTAGCTCATGAACATGGCGCGTTGGTCTGCTGTGACAATACGTTTGCGACGCCGGTTTGGCAGCGTCCTTTCGAGCTTGGGGCCGACCTCATCATGCACTCGAGCACAAAATACTTCGGCGGACATAGTGATGTGATGGGTGGTGCCGTTATCGTGCGCGAGTGCGGCGAGATCGCCGACAAGTTGCGCGCGTATCAAGCCGTCGCTGGAGCTGTGCCCTCGCCGTTCGACTGCTGGCTTATTCGCCGCAGTCTCACGACACTTCCTTGCCGCGTCCGAGCACAGACCGACAACGCGCTCAAGCTCGCGGAGCACTTAGCGAAGCACGATGCTATCGAGCAGGTGTTCTATCCTGGTTTGAGCTCGCATAAAAACCATGCAATCGCTCGCAAGCAGATGAAGGGCGGCTTTGGCGCGATGTTGTCATTCTGCGTGCGCGGCGACCGCCAGCGAGCGTTTGCCGTCGCGGCCCGCCTCAAGATTTTCTCGCGCGCAACCAGCCTTGGCGGCGTCGAATCCTTGATCGAGCACCGCCAATCAGTCGAAGGTCCTCATACAGTTACGCCACCCAACTTGCTGCGAGTTTCCGTGGGCCTCGAACACAGCGACGATCTGATCGCGGATCTCGATCAGGCACTGAAATCGAGATGAGAGCGGCGACACCGCCCTTTAGTTCTGCGCTGGCTGTGTCTGCTCTTCTTCCGTTCCGAAGTAGGTCGTGGTTCCTGATGCATTTGCGGCCGTTTCGTTTCCAGCAGCGGGCGCAGTGGCTTGTGTATTCGCCGCGCTCTCAGCTTCTTCCGATTGCTTGTTACACCCGGATAAACAAAGACCGGCGATCAGCGCGGCAAGGATGAGCTGTGCATTCATCTTCATTGGCCGTCTCCATTGACAGACATCGGTGGAAGATTAATTGATCGAGCCTTGGCCCGATCATTACGCGATCATCGATGCGCGTTGTCAAACATTCCGGCGCTCATTTCCAAACTAGTTTAGTCAAGTCGTTCGTTGTGCAGCGCAGCTTCGAAGCGAGCCGCCGGCGACGGCTCGCTGATGTGTCCAATTTCAGACACGCCAATTAGACACGTTTGGGCATTGGAATCCGCGTTTCACGCGTCGGCATTGGCGCGCCGTCGGGCGGCGTCAAACCTGTAACCATGTCGGCGATTTTCACTGCCTGCCCGGTTTCGAAGCAGCGATTCGCAGCGGCGCCGACTAGGATCGAGTACGCACCTCCGCGCTGATCCGAAGCGCGCTTGTATTTATCGGGCTGCGCAGTCCCGAAGATCTCGTTGAGCATGACATCATCACCGCCGCCATGACCTCCCGTGCCGGTCCAGGGCTTGAGCTCCTCGGGTACGCCACGCAAAGGAATGACGCGAGTTCGCACACCTTCATCTTCGATGCCGCCTTGGGTCATGGTGGCGCCGGCAACGTACGCTTGTTCCACGATCTGATGCTCGATGCGGCCTTTGGTACCGTTGAACGCAATCTGATATCCCTCCCACGAATTGCAGGCGTTCAACGAGTAGCTCAAGGTAGCGCCGGTGTTGTACTTCACGATGACATTCATCGTGTCTTCGATGTCGATCTCCGGCCGCCAAACGCACTGATCGCGGAAATAGCCGTCGTGATGTTCGTTATCCCAATACAGCGCCTTCAAGCCGGGATCCGCTGACAGATCGAAGTAGAAGGAGCAATCGGTTTTCTCGGGACACGTGCGGCAGCGTTGGTGATGGCTCTTCAATCCCATTCGCTTTGCTGTCGCCGGCGTATAGAACTCTCGCTTGCCGTATGCGAGCACGAGCTCAGGCTGCGCCCCGAGCCACCAGTTGACCAAGTCGAAGTGGTGCGTCGCTTTGTGCACCATCAACCCCCCGGAAATTTTCTTCTGGCTGTGCCAGCGTCTGAAGTAGTCCGCGCCATGCACCGTGTTCAACAGCCAATTGAAATCCACCGAAAGCACATCGCCGATCGCGTTGTTCATCAGCAGATCCTTGACCTGCGTGCGAGGTGGCGAATAGCGATAGTTGAACGTCACGCGAACGTGCCGATTGTTGCGCTTGCAGGCATCGAGAATGCGCTGCGCTTTCTCGGACGTCGTCGTCATCGGCTTCTCGGTGATCGCATCGCAGCCGCCATCGAGTGCCCGCACGATGTAGTCATCATGCGTGGCGTCGGGCGTCGTAACGATTACGACATCCGGCTTGCTTTCGCTTAGCAGTCGATCGAATTGAGCGGCCGAATACGTTTTCGGGCTCGAGCCAGCTTGCGTTGCCGTCTTGGCCGCCAGCGCAAGTCGACCCGGATTGGTATCGCACAACGCAACCAGCTCGTTGCCCTCTCGATATTTGCCCGTGATCGCTTCTTGATACATGCGGGCCCGCGAGCCCATGCCAACGATCGCAAAGCGCTTCCGCGCCTGTGCGGCATGCCCTAACGTTGCAAGGCCTAGGGCCAGTCCTCCCGCAGATTTGATCAGCGTGCGTCGATCGATCGTCGTCATTACTACCCCCCAAGTCTCAATGACGCTTACTTAAGCGTCAGTTGACGGTTGACAGCCGGAATCGGCGTCTTTCTCTGACCGTCAACTGTCAATAGTCAACAGTCAACCCTTTCGCGAATGGCTTTCGCCATTACCCTCACGCAAGAATAGCATCACGTTTCCCGGGCGAGTGAGTCGCGAGCGACACGGATCTTCCGGTAGAGTCGCTCATCGCGCAACGCCCCGCTCCTTAACATGCTCTCATACCTCGAAGAACAATCATTGCGTCGGCGCCGTCTGCGCAAACGATGGATCTGGAGCGCGCTTCTCGCGTGGTGGCTGGGCACGGCCGCTTGGCAAACACATAAGCCAATGCCCCCAGGCACAGACATCCAATCTCCATCCACGCAGTTGCCCGCCGAGCGTGTTCGCTTCCTTTACGATCTCACTTACGCCGATTCTTTCGGTCAACCCTTGTACGAGCAGCGCATCTTCGATGAGGTGTTTCGCATCATCGATGAAGCAGAAACCTTCGTAGTGGCCGATTTTTTTCTGGTGAACGATCTTATGGGCGCCGAGAATGAGATTCATCGGCCGCTGAGTCGGCAAATCGTCGATCGGTTAATTGCTCGTAAGGAGCAGAAGCCCGGCTTGTCGGTGCTATTCATCACCGATCCGATCAACGAGGTCTATGGTGGAGTGAGCTCGCCTCTCATCGAGGCGATGCGTGCAGCGGGTATCGAAGTCATCATCACGGACTTGGAAGCACTGCGAGATTCCAACCCGTTGTACTCCGCTTTTTGGCGCACATTCGTGCAGTGGTCGGGCAACTCCACGACAGGCGGTTGGATGCCGAATCCTTTCGCTCAAGACTCGCAGATCACCTTGCGCAGCTGGCTCGCGTTGCTCAACTTCAAAGCCAACCATCGCAAGCTCATCGTCGCGGACCGAAGCGACGATACGCTGGCCGCACTGGTCACTTCCGCAAACCCACATGATGCGAGTAGTGCCCATTCCAACGTTGCGCTTGCATTCAGCGGCCCGATCGCACAAGACATTCTCAGCAGCGAAATGGCCATCGCTCGCTTTTCCGGATGGCGCGGGCATATTTATGTCGAGAACCTCGACATTGAGCAAGATGCTACAGCCGACTCCGGGGTTCAGATGAGTTTCCTCACTGAAGAAGCCATTCGCGACCATCTGCTCGGCGAAATCAATGTCACTCGCAATGGGGATGACATCTCGATTGCGACTTTCTATTTATCCGATCGATCCGTAATCGATGCGCTGCTGCGTGCCGCTACACGCAATGTGCGGATTCGGCTCATCTTGGATCCGAATCGCGATGCGTTCGGTCGGCAGAAAGACGGGGTTCCCAATCGCCCGGTGGCGAATGAATTGATGACACAGGCGGATGAGAATATAGAAGTGCGCTGGTACCGGACTCACGGCGAGCAGTTCCACACGAAGCTCGCGCTGATTACACGAGCCGAACGCATCGTCGCATCGATCGGCTCGGCGAATCTGACTCGACGAAATTTAGGTAACTACAATCTCGAGGCGAATGTTGCGCTCAGTGCGCCACTGAGTTCCGATATTGCGAAGCAAATGCAAACGTACTTCGATCGCTTATGGAACAACGAAGGACCGACCGGAACGCAGTACACAGCCCCGTTCGGCGCTTTCGAAGATCAAGATCGAACCCGCTACTGGCGCTATCGGCTCATGGAAGCAACGGGACTGAGCACGTTCTGATGAATAAACAGGTTGTGTCTTCGGTTACTGCACGGTTGCCGGCTCGCCTTCTGCGCGTGCCGCTCGCAAGGTATTCGCATCGTTCGCAACGACAGAAGACAGCTTCGCGCCCAAATCCAGGATGGCGCGGTGCGAGGCCGACTCGAACGCCGCCATAACCGCGCTCAGGCGATCGTCTTGCGCCTCGACGTTCGCCTCGGAGGTAACGATTGCGACCAACTCGCGATCGACGATGCGTATCAATCTCCCCACCATGGCGACGCGAACCGTCGGAACGTCGGCTCTGTCAGAATACTGAGATTGAAAATCGCGAACCTGTAGATCGAGCACATAGTCACCCGCAACTCGGGCCTGTTCCGGCGTCACGCTGCGAAACAGATGCTGATCTTGCAGAGAATCCACGACCAGATTCTGAATCAGCTCGAGCGCACGGCTTCCCCAGCGGACACCTCGGTAGTAATCGAGGTGTCGTCCTTTGAGCACGGCAATCCTATCGGTGTCCAAGCCGGAGCCGAGATCGGGTCGACTGACCGACACGTCCACGGGCGCGGGTGCTGCATTCACAGCAGGCGGAGCAGGTGCGAGCACATAGCTCCTCGGTACGGGCGTATCACTGTCGAACAACGATCCAGTGCTGCAACCGGAGATAGATACGAATGTAGCAACGATGAATGGCATCGCCTTGATCGCGATAGAGGTGGCATGCCTCGGAGCACATCGCCTCGCTCGCTTGCGCTTCAGGACGACACTCACTTTATTTCCTCCATCGCCTTCATTGCTTCCATCACTCCTCGATCTCCACTCCGCTTTCCTGCGGCTCATAGATGATCTGCGAGGGATTCTCCTGCAAGTTGCGTGATAGATCGCGGAACTCGCGCGCGGCCGAGCGCGCTTCACGCACCAGCCGTTCTAGCTCGAATAGACCCTGTTCGGTGAAGTGCCCGAGCTGAATCTCGCTCTTGCGAGTGAATGTGTCGACGCGCGCCGAGGCCTCAGCGAGGTTATCCGCAATCTCGTTCATACGCGCTACTGCGTCTTGTACCCCGGGGCGCACCTCGTCCGTCATGGCGCGCAAAGACTCGGCAGCGGCGTGTATCTCAGTGACCGTGCCGCGCACTTCCGCGACCAGCCCGGCCACATCCTTGGAGGTTTGCGGTAACGTTGCGGTGGCAGTGCGTACGCTATCGATCGTCTGCGCCAAGCCTTCTAGATTTTCATCCGACAGAACGCGCCCGAGGCGCTCCAGTATCGAGGTTGCGCGGCCCATCAATTCCGGAAGGCTGGCCAAGAAAACATCGAAGTCGGAAGCGACCGATTCGATGATCGGATACTGCGTGCCTTGGCGAAGCTGCGCATCCTTCGTGACGCCCGGCTGTTCCTTGAGATTGACGTACAGCAAGCCGGTGACACCTTGAATGCCCAGACTCGCGCGGGTTGCGGAAGAAATCGGAGCGCTCGTGTCGATCTCGGCGACGACGACGACTCGACTCGCATCGCTACGATCGATGGCCAGACGCCTAACGCGCCCGACGTCTACGCCCAAGTACCGGACCGGACTGCCTCGATCCAAGCCGCTCACGCTGCCGGCGTAGTAAATCTCATAAAGATTGTATTCGCGCCCATCGTTCGCATCGGTGTACCAGACGATGAACAGCACTGCCATGGCTGCTGCCAGTAAGATGAAGGTGCCGACCGCCAGGTATTTCGCGTCTCGTTCCATGCGTTCAGCGACCGTCCACGGCAGTTTGAGCAGCACGCGCGCGCGGCCCGTGAAAGTATTCCCGTATCCACGGGTGCGGGTGATTCATGATGGCTTCGAGCGTATCGACCACAATCTTTCTGTCAACCAGAACGGCAACGCGGTTACAGGTGGCGATCAGTGTATCCAGATCATGAGTGATCATCACGACCGTGAGCTTCAAACTACGATGCAGATAAGAGACCAAGTCATCGAAACTGGCAGCCGAAATCGGGTCCAATCCCGCGGTCGGTTCGTCGAGAAAGAGCAGCGTCGGATCCAGTGCCAATGCCCGCGCGAGCGCCGCGCGCTTCACCATGCCGCCGGAGAGCTGCGAAGGCAGTTTTGCACCGGCTTCCACTGGCAGCCCCACCATTCGCAACCGTAGCTCGGTCAACGCCTCGAGCGCGCTTTCCGAAGCAGCGAAGTATTCGCGAATCGGCAGCTGAATGTTTTCCGCAACACTCAGCGAGCTGAATAGCGCGCCGTGCTGAAAAGTAACGCCATAGTTGCGCTTCACCGCGAGCAATTCCGAATCGCTCATCCGAGTGATGTCCTTGTCTTGAATTCTCACCTCCCCGGCGTTCGGTCGATGCAGCCCGAGCATCGTCCGCAAGAGCACGGATTTACCGCTTCCCGAGCCACCGACAATGCCCAATACCTCGCCCGGGCGAACATCTAGATCAACCGCATCGTGGACGACCTGTTGGCCGAACCGATTGGTGACACCTCGAACGGAGATGATGGGAGGAGCGCTCATTACACGTCCGCGAAGGGGATAGGGGATAGGGGATAGGGGATAGTCAGAACGTGCATGTCAACAACTAGCCGGCATCTGACTATCGCCCATCCGCTATCGCCTATCGCCTTCTGCATCTAAAAATCCAATTCCACGAACACGACAGCGAATATTGCGTCGGCGAAGATTACGAGGAAGATGGATTGCACGACAGCGACGGTGGTGAGTCGGCCGAGCTCGCGAGATGATTCGCGAACCTGCAATCCGCGATACGTGCCGACCAGCGCGATGACCAGCGCGAAGACAGGGGTCTTGACGATTCCAGCCCAGAAGGTTGTCGGAGCCAACGCATCCTGCATACGCGGTAGAAATTGAGCGAGTGAGATATCGAGCAGAACGGAAGACAAGAGCGCACCGCCTGCGAGCCCCATCGCATCGGCAATGACAGTGAGCAACGGTAAGGCGACGACCAGCCCAAGCAACCGAGGCAACACCAGCACTTCGAAATGATTGACGCCCATGGACTGCAGCGCATCGATCTCATCGTTCAAGCGCATCACGCCGATCTCGGCGGCAAAGGCGCTACCCGAACGTCCCGCGACGATAATGGCGGTCAACAGCGGTGCCATTTCGCGCAAAACGGCAATCGACACCAGATCGACGGTGAAGATCTCCGCGCCGAACTGCTGCAGCTGTTGTGCGCCGAGATAGGCAACGATGACGCTGATCAAGAATGCGATCAGCGAAACGATCGGAATCGCCTGAATTCCGGTTTCATATATGTGACGAGCGATCGAAGGCACGCGCAAGCGATGCACACTACCGAGCGCGCCCACTGCGTTTACGGCTACACGGCCGAGATAGCTGACTGTTTGCTGGATCCTGCGCAACCAGGCCACCGAATTGCGGCCGATCCATATCAGCGCCTCATGAAGCGAAAGCCGTCCCTCGGGGGGCTCGACACTTTCCTTCGGCTGCTGATGCAAAACGTCTTCGATGAAGTCGAAATGCTGCGGTGGATCGCCTTTGAGCTCGACTTGTCCGCCCGACTGACCCAACCAGCGGTGCAGCAGCCAGGCGCCTGATAGATCGATGTAGTCGAGCTGGTCGAAATGCACGGTGACGCGCGGCTCCGAGGTTTGCGGCAAAGCTCGCAGCGCTTCC
Source organism: Steroidobacter sp. (assembly GCA_025929585.1). Lineage (GTDB taxonomy): Bacteria > Pseudomonadota > Gammaproteobacteria > Steroidobacterales > Steroidobacteraceae > Steroidobacter. The sequence continues at coordinate 63,367 of JAICPY010000001.1, read as the reverse complement.
TCGATCGAAGCGATGTTATCGATCCGCCATGCTCCCTTTAAGTGCAGCACGAGCGCATCGTCGGTTCTTTTCGCTTCCAGTAACACGTGCAAAACAGCGTCCGTAAAGAGACGGGGGATGGTAGCAAATGGAACAAGGCAAGTGATGGAGCCGGCGAAAAGCGATGTAAGTGATAGACGTCGGAACAAGCATTCCCCAGCATCTGAAAGGCGCCGGCACCTCCCGTTCGGGAACCTGCGTCACTTTGGTCACCTTCATTACGGCAGCATTCAGCGGCTAGAATCGCTTTTTCACGTCTCAGCCTTCACCAATGACTGACATTACTCACCTACTGGATACGCGCTACCTCGGCAATACCCCGTCGCAATGGTTGACGGCGGTTGCGGTCTTTGTGGGCGTGCTCCTGAGCCTGCTGCTCGTTCGCCGTTTGGTCCGAGCTCAGCATGCGAAGTTGATGGCCACACCGAAGGAAGAGTTGATCGAGCTTCCACTCATGGTCGTCAGTCGCACCGCGCTGCTGTTCATCTTCATTGCCGCACTGTTCGCAGCGTCGCAGTCGTTGGATCTGCCTTCGAAGATCGACACACTGATGTTCACGATTTTCACCATCAACGCGTTTTGGCAGGCTGGCGCTTGGGCGACGACTGCCGTTCTCGCAGCTCTGGAGCGCAAGCAGCGAGCAGCCCTAACTACGGACCGCGCAGCCGCCGGCACGATCGGCATCATCGGTTTTATCGCGCGCGCGACGATTTGGTCGCTGGTAGTGCTGCTCACGCTCGACAATCTAGGCATTGAGATCAAGCCATTACTTGCCGGTCTCGGCATCGGTGGTATCGCCGTCGCCCTGGCGGTCCAGAACGTGTTGAGCGATCTGTTCGCCTCGCTGTCGATCACTCTCGATAAGCCCTTCGTGGTCGGCGACGCGCTCTCGGTCGATGGAATCGCAGGCACAGTTGAGTACATCGGCGTGAAGAGCACTCGCTTGCGCAGTCCGGATGGTGAGCAAATCATCATGCCGAACTCCAATCTGCTCAGCAGCCGTGTACGCAACTTCGCACGAATGCAGCAACGCAGAGTAGTGCTCACCTTCGGCGTGACCCAAGATACTTCCCGCGAGAAGCTTGCGGCGATTCCGAACGCGCTGCGCAAGCTCATCGAAGCGTACCCTGACACGCAATTCGATCGATCTCATTTCGCGAAGATCAGCGTATCGTCCTTCGACTTCGAAACGATCTACATCGTGAAGTCCGCTGACTTCAATCGGCACATGGATATCCTGCAGGACCTGCAGCTGAAACTATTGGAGATGCTGGAGAATGAAGGCGTATCGCTCGCGCAGAACGTGCAGCGTTTGAAAGTCGAGCGGCCAGTCGCTGTGCAGACGGAGATGATTGAGGAAAGCCCAAGTGACGAGGTGACGAAGTGACGGGGTGACGAAGCCAGAATGTGTGCGCGCTCTATCTGACGTCGTCACCCCGTCACCTCGTCACTTCGTCACTTCCCCACTAGCTAGCCAAGACGCGCGGACGCGACTGATCCCTCTGAGACGCTTCGAGCGCCTCTACGAACCGGTTTGTCCAGCTCGAAATATCGTTGCGTTTGACGACTTCCAGCATAGCCATGTGTCGTTCGCGGCGTTCGGCCAAGGGCATAGAAAGCGCGGTTTGCATCGCGTGGCTCACTGCTCGAGTGTCATATGGATTTACGAGTAACGCGGATCCCAGCTCGCGCGCAGCGCCCGCCAGTGTCGACAAGATCAACACGCCGGGATTATCTATGTCTTGCGCCGCAACGAATTCCTTCGCCACCAGATTCATGCCATCACGAAGAGGCGTGACGACGCCCACGTTCGCTGCGCGCAAGAACCCGGATAAGGTCCCGTGCGGAAAATTTCGGTTCAGATAACGAATCGGCGTCCAATCGGTATCCGCAAACCGTCCGTTCGTGCGCCCCGCAGCCTGCTCCAACGCCTTGCGAATATCCGCATAGGCACGCACGTCGGTACGCGATAGAGGTGCGATCTGGATATAGGTGATGCGGCCAATGTTATCCGGATAAGTTTCTAGGAACTGCTGATAGGCGGAGAAACGTTCGACCAATCCCTTGCTGTAGTCGAGCCGGTCGACTCCGATCATCAGTGAGCGCGACATCAAGCTATCGATCATTCGCTTGACGACATCCGTTTCCATGGCCGCGATCGCCTCCGCTTGCATGGAATCGACATCGACACCGATCGGAAATACTTCGGCCCGCAGCACTCGATCGCCGACGCGAATGCGCCCATCGGAACGGATGGCTTCTGCTCCGAATAGATGCTCGATGCCGGAATGAAAGCCTTTGAGGTCGTTTTCGGTTTGAAAGCCGATCACGTCGTAATGCGTCAGATCGCGCAGCAGCTCTGCATACGTGGGCAGCACCCTCAACATCTCGATGTTCGGAAAAGGGATGTGCAAGAAAAAACCTAGCGGGCGCTTGACCCCTGCCTCGCGCAGCAACCGGCCGAGCGGAATCAGGTGATAGTCATGGACCCAAATCAAGTCCTGAGGCTGCAGGAGCGGGCTGAGCTTCTGTGCAAAGGAGCGGTTGACGCTTTCATAGGCATCTCGCTCTTCGTTGGAATAGCGCATGCCGCGCAGGAAATAATGGAACAGCGGCCACAACAGGTCATTCGAATAGCCGTTGTAGTACAGCTCGTATTCGCTCTGACGCAGCTCGATCGTCGCGTAGGTGACACCGTCTCGGATATGAATGTCGGGTTCGGTAGGAGGATCTTGCTCGGTGGTGTCCCCGCCCCACCCAAACCAAACGCCCCCGGTGCGCTTCAACGCACTCAAGATTCCGACGGCTAGGCCGCCTGGCGCCGCGGACTTGCGTGGCAGCGAGATACGATTGGAAACACAAACGAGTCGGCCCACGCGTACTCCCAACTATGCGAAATAACGCATGTCGTCGGAATTAATCGACATGCCCGCGCTATTGTTCCGGCAGGAACGCCGGCGTGAATGTCTTGGCGCCCCTCGTGGCGGCTGAGCATCACGATTGCTAGAATCCGCGCCCGCCGGATTGCAGGGCAATCTGTCGCGGCTCTGCCAGAAGTGCAATCGGCTTTTTGAGTTCGATCGAGTGCTCGCGTGCAGATCCGTACCGAGCCATCGCAGCTGGCGAGCACCCAGCATAATTGGAGCAGTATCTATGAAGAAGCCTGTTAATGTCGCGATCACCGGAGCCGCCGGTCAGATTGGCTATGCCCTTGCGTTCCGAGTCGCGTCCGGGCAGATGTTGGGTGCCGATCAGCCGATCAATCTGCACTTGCTGGAAATCACCCCAGCCCTTGGCGCTTTGCAAGGCGTGGTGATGGAACTGAGCGATTGCGCTTTCCCGACGCTGAACAAGATTGTCGCGACCGACGATGCCAAAGTGGCCTTCAAAGATTGCGATGTCGCGCTGTTGGTCGGTGCTCGTCCGCGTGGCCCGGGCATGGAACGCAAAGATCTGCTGCTCGCGAATGCGCAGATCTTCTCCGCGCAAGGCAAGGCGCTGGACGCCGTCGCAAGCCGCGACGTGCGAGTGCTAGTGGTCGGCAATCCGGCCAACACGAACTCGCTGATCGCGCAGCGCAATGCTCCGAGCTTGAACCCTGCAAACTTCACCGCGATGGTGCGCTTGGATCACAACCGCGCTGCGGCGCAACTTGCGGAGAAGACCGCTCAACATGTGACGAAGATTCAGCGCGTCACGATCTGGGGTAATCATTCCTCCACCCAGTACCCCGACTTGCACCACACTCTCGTCGATGGCCGTCCAGCATTGTCGCTGATCGACCAGGACTGGTACGCCGGTACCTTTATCCCTGTCGTGCAGCAGCGCGGAGCAGCCATCATCAAAGCAAGAGGGGCATCGTCAGCTGCCTCCGCTGCTTCCGCTGCCATCGACCACGTGCGCGATTGGGTCAAGGGCACTGCCGATGGCGACTGGGTGAGCATGGGAGTGCCTTCGGATGGCAGCTATGGTGTGGCTGCCGGAGTGATCTTCGGTTATCCGGTCACCTGCAAGAATGGTCAATACCAAATCGTGCAGGGGCTTGCGATCAATGACTTCAGCCGTCAACGCATCGATGCGACTCATAAAGAATTGCTCGAAGAGCGCGATGGCGTGAAGGAGCTGATCTAGCCGCGATGGCGGCGCGCGAGCTTCGGCCGCGAAAGCGGGTCGTGACTAGCGGGTCGCGGGTAGCAAGAATGCTCGACGAAATCCTCGCGCCCCCTTCTGACTACCCGCGAGTCACGGATCACGAGACACTTGCACCTGCAGGCGGCCGGGTCACGAATCACGACACACTTCCGCCGTCCGCCGCTCGCCGCAGGATTGTCCGACAATCGCCGCATCGAGCTTGCTGCCACCAACACGGCGAGCTAGTGTGATCGCCTGCCTCAAAGTCCGGCGTTGTTGACGCCGGCTCCCGGTTCGCATGAGGCGAATCCTTGAATCCTGAGGTCCACGCCGTGAGCAGTGTTGTCTGGTTCTTCATCTTTCTCGCCGGTGCGTTGGTACTTGCTTATCAGCGCGTCTCGCTCCTGACTGCGACGATTACCTATGGAGCTGCGCTCTTTGTCTATGCGCTGGCGGGCAACGGGAGTCTGCCGTCGATGGTCGTGCTTTGGCTGATCCTTGCGGGATTAGTGCTACTCAACATCGATGCGATCCGGATCCGCTTCATCAGTCGACCCTTCCTGCGCACCTATCGTCGACTCCTGCCCTCGATGTCTCAAACAGAAAAGGATGCGCTCGAAGCGGGCACCGTTTGGTGGGATGGCGAGCTGTTCACGGGCGGACCCGATTGGGAAAAGCTTTTATCCGCCGCCACCCCGAAGCTGACCGCCGAGGAACAGGCTTTCATCGATGGTCCATGCGAAGAGCTTTGCCGCATGATCGATGACTGGGAAATCACTCATCGGCGCGCCGATCTGCCGCCCCATGTATGGGACTACTTAAAGACGAAGGGCTTCTTCGCGATGATCATCCCGAAGAAGTACGGCGGATTGGAATTTTCGGCCTATGCGCATTCCTGCGTGTTGGTGAAACTCGCGAGTCGATCGAGCGTCGTCAGCTCGACCGTCGCGGTGCCGAACTCACTCGGGCCTGCGGAGTTGCTCCTGCATTACGGCACGGAAGAACAGCGCAATCATTACTTGCCCAGACTCGCGCGCGGCGAGGAAGTCCCTTGTTTTGCTTTGACCGGGCCACGCGCAGGTTCCGATGCTGCATCGATTCCAGATACCGGCATCGTCTGCAAAGGCATGTATGAAGGCCGCGAAGTCATCGGTCTTCGACTGAATTTCTCCAAGCGCTACATCACGCTCGCACCGATCGCGACCGTGATCGGTCTTGCGTTCAAGCTCTACGATCCGGACCGTCTGCTGGGAGCAGAGCAGATAGATTACGGAATCACATGCGCGCTGATTCCGCGAGCGACACCCGGCATTACGATCGGACGCCGGCATTTCCCGTTGAACGTGCCGTTTCAAAATGGGCCGATCCAAGGCAAGGACGTATTCGTGCCGCTGGATTTCGTCATCGGTGGGGCGAAGATGGCTGGCCAAGGCTGGCGCATGTTGGTCGAACAACTTTCAGTCGGGCGTTGCATCTCCCTGCCTTCGAGCGCGACCGGAGGGGCAAAAGCTGCAGTATTCGCGTCCGGTGCCTACACGCGCATCCGGCGTCAATTCAACGTGCCGGTCGGGCAATTCGAAGGCGTTGCGGAAGTGCTGGCGCGAATGGCAGGGCACACGTACATCATGGACGCGGCCCGCTCGGTTACCGCCGGCGCGATCGATGGGGGCGAGAAGCCTTCCGTGCCTTCAGCAATGCTGAAGTATCACCTCACCGAATTCGGACGCATGGTTGCGAACGACGCAATGGACGTGCACGGCGGCAAAGGCATCTGCCTGGGTCCAAAGAACTATCTGGCTCGCGGTTATCAAGTCGTGCCGGTCGCGATTACGGTGGAAGGTGCGAATCTCCTGACTCGCTCGCTCATCATTTTTGGTCAGGGTGCGATTCGTTGTCACCCTTTCGTGCTGCGCGAGATGAACGCCGCTCGCGAGAAGGATAAGCACAAAGGTTTGAAGGACTTCGATCGAGCATTGTTTGGACACATTGGATTCACGATCAGCAACGCGGTACGTTCCTTGATCATGGCATTCACCTTGGCGCGCTTCTCGCGCGTGCCGGATACCGGATCGACGCAGCGCTTCTATCAACACATCAATCGCTTCAGCGCCTCGTTCGCATTCGCCACCGACGTCGCAATGCTGACGCTCGGCGGCTATCTCAAGAAAAAGGAAAGCTTATCGGCGCGTCTCGGCGATGTGCTTTCGTGCATGTATCTGTCCTCGATGGTGCTCAAACACTATGAGAACCAAGGCCGTCCCGAAGAGGACTTACCGCTGGTCGAATGGGCTTGCCGAAGCCTTCTGTATAAGGCCCAAGAGCAGCTGCATACGTTCTTGCGCAATTTCCCGAACGGCTTCTTGGCGGGATTCATGCGAGTGTTCATTTTTCCGCGCGGTCAGACCTATCACGCGCCGAGCGATCGAATCAGCCATGACATCGTCGACCAAATCCTTCGTTCGACGATGACGCGAGATCGTCTAACGAACGGCATCTATCGCACGGTCGAAGCCACGAACTCGCTGGGTCTATTGCACGAAGCCATGGTGCTGGCGGAAGCAGCCGAGCCGTTGGAGAAGCGCGTGCGCGTCGACGGTGTGAAAACCGGCCGCATTACCGCGTTGGACCTACCAGGACAGATCCAACAAGCACTCGCACTCGGCATCCTGTCGGAAACCGAAGCTGCAACGCTCTTGAACTACGATCGTCGAGTCATGGATCTCATCCACGTCGATGACTTCGACTCCGAAGAGCTCGCCGCCGAGCACGCGGAGCCGGAAGTTCGAGCGCAGAGGGTTGGAAACGCTTAGATCAGTCCTTAGTCCGCAGTCTGCAGTCCACAGCAAGAGGGGACGAGATTCTGGCCACGGACTACAGACTGCGGACTGTGGACTCGTGACTTTTTGATGAATAACCGCTCGATCCTCCACGTCGACATGGACGCCTTCTACGCGTCGGTCGAGGCGCTCGACAATCCGGAGTTGAAGGGCAAACCTTTGATCGTCGGTGGATTGGGCGGGCGGGGTGTCGTCGCCGCGGCAAGCTACGAGGTGCGGCGTTTCGGCGTGCATTCGGCGATGCCGATGCGAGAGGCGCTACAGCGGTGTCCGCATGCGGTATGTGTAGCTCCGCGGTTCGATCGCTATAAAGCCATATCCAGCATCGTCTTTACGATCTTTCACGAGTTCACACCGATCGTCGAAGGGCTGTCGCTGGACGAGGCGTTCTTGGATGTCACGCAAAGCGAACGAGCCTTGGGCAGCGCGGAGTCGATCGCAAGATCCATCAAAGCGCGGATTCGCGAGCGCACCGGCGTCACCGCATCGGTGGGCGTCGCGCCCAATAAACTGGTCGCGAAGATCGCTTCCGATCTGCGCAAACCGGATGGTTTGGTCATCGTGCCTGCCTCCGAGGTCAGCGCGCTGCTCGATCCGCTGACGATCCGAAAATTGTTCGGCATCGGCAACAAGACCGCGCCACAACTCGAGCGGATCGGAATCCGTACGCTCAAAGATTTACGCACCGCCTCCGATGCCATGCTTCGGCCCGTCTTCGGTCGTTACGTTAGCCAGATCAAAGCGCGCGCCGCGGGAATCGATGATCGCCCCGTGATCGCGGAATGGGACGAAAAGCAGATCTCCTCCGAAGAAACCTTCGATGAAGACATCATCGGCGAGGCGCAATTGCACGATGAACTGATGCGACTTGCCGAACGCACCGCGACGCGCTTGAGATCGCAAGGATGGCTCGCGGGACTCATCGTCGTGAAGATCCGGCGCAAGGACTTCAAGACCTACACGCGACAATCTCGTCTTCAGCCCGTTACTCAACAAACTCGACCGATCGCCGATGCCGCAGCTCGATTACTGGATGAATGGCGCAGGGAACAGCCGCGTGCTGCAGTTCGGCTCTTGGGAGTAGCAGCTCGCGACTTGAATCTGCTCCCTCAGCTGGAGCTCTTCCCCTCACCCGAAGCGCAGCGAGACCGGCATCTGGATGCAACGATTGATGGCATCCGAGCGAAATTCGGCAAGGACGCACTCGCACGCGGAAGCACACTGCGCTCGCGTAGCTCGCAGCGCCATAACAAATAGCGCATGCCACCCTCTGCACCTCCGCACGTCTCATCCTCCACACTCCTTCACCGAGGGCCTGCCCTGACTCACTGAAGCTTTCTGGCCATTCGCGCCAACCTCATTTCCGCGAGTGATCTCCGCCGCGACGAGCTGAGTTCCCAACAGTTGCACCGCGGTCAAGCGCGCGAGATCTTTCTTGAGCGAGAAGGCGAGCAAATCGGGCCAGAATCCGGCGTTCGTTGGCCAGCGCGGCATCAGGAGCGAGGGATGATCGATTGCCAAACGCCTGACCTGCCACAGCGGCATTGCTTGAAAACAGTCGCGAACCTGCTCGCCCATCGAGTACATCAGCCGCGCTGCCAAGGGGAATGCTCGCGCGGTTTGCCACGCCTGGATCAATGCCATCTCACAGAATGGCCCTTCCAACGAATGGCTGCAGCGAGGCGAATAGCGCACATCCAGTGGCACGTTGGTCGGGCGGCAAACTGTGCTCCAGAATCGCACATCAACGAAGCGCAACGAGAAGAGCGAATACGGCGTACGCGCGATACGCAACCGCTCCTCTCCGGTCAAGCTGGCGATAGTGGCGTGTAATCTCTGCGGAAAATATTGGAGTTGGGCCGCACAAGTACCGAACTTGTACTCTGCCGCCAATAGCTCGAGATAGTCTGCATTCAAGCCATGTAGACAATCGAGCAGGTCGAGGCGAAGAACGGGCGCGAGCGAGGGACGAGAATCGTCCGTGATTCTGCTGGTCATGAGCTGCTTCCTTGCAACGATAACGCCCGGTGAGCTTATCCGGGGCTTCACGCCGCCGTCAATTTCCAGCACACTGCGCTTCGGCGCTCGGTCCTTCGGAACGAGCTTCGAATCCCACGCACGGAGCGCGTGAGCACGGCAGCCAAATTACAACAGACAGGGCCACAACGGACCAACCACAACGGACAAGGAGTAGTCCATGCACATCAGCAACGAACGCTATTTCGACGATCGCCAGCGCCACGACTTAGCGCTGCGAATGATTCGCCACGAGGCGCGCACCTGCACGATCCGGGCGTGCACTGGCCTGACGGACGATCGCATCCGGCGGTTGTATCAAACATATGCCAGCCACATGCCCGCGATTCCGATGCGCCGCCATCGGGGCAAGTCGCCTAGGCAAGTGTCGTTCTTTACGCGCAACGCCAAGGTGCAATTCGAGGCTTCCTTACTCGCGAGCGTGTTCGCGGCACTAGGTTTGCTCGACGGCGCAGCGACGACGCCCGGGTCCATTCATTACGGCGATCGGTTCTGCGATGCGTACGAGACCCACATCCAGCTTCTACGGCCTAGCGTATTGACCTTCGAACACGCGTGGTTCTTGTTACATATTTTGTGTCGCAAGACCGGCTTGCGCACCTTGCGCTGTCGGCAATGCGAAGGTCACTTTTTGTACGACCGCAGCACCGTGCTGCAGCGGCCTTGCCCCGCCTGCCATCTGAAGAGTGTGGCTGCGGGTAAAATAGGCCGCCGCCGCCAAACCAAAAACGCCCCTCGCCGCTCGACGCTGAGTCGTGTCAGAGAGATTCGGATGCACTCACCCATTCCCGTAGTTGGGACCTGCTCATGAAATATGTGTGTGCAGGCCCTAAACTGCGGGCATGACAAGGCTCCGCTCGCATGGAAATCTGCTCGCCGGGAACTACATCGATCGTTTAGCGCACTGGCGCAAAGACGAGGCCTTGTGGCGGACAGCGTTGGAGGATCCGAATACGCTATTCGTACCGGTATGGCGTAATCAGAGCCTCGTGAGAAATGTGGGCGAGTCGCTGCAAGCCCTGTTGGTCTCGGACGTGCGCAGATTCATGCCAGTTGAAGCCGAGGAAGTCGTGCTGTTGGGCGAATTCCATCGACACACCTGCTTTGCGGTGGCATTCACCACACCCGAGCTGCCTGGCTTCGAGGAAGCCGTGGAAGCGCATGACTTGCGCGGCATCGCTGGGGAACTTCCGACAGAGGAAGCCGGGCTTCTTGCCTATGCGCGCGCCATGCTTCATTGGCGGGATCGGCACCGATTCTGCGGCCGATGCGGCACGCCCACGCGCGCCATGCAAGGCGGTCACGTTCGCCAATGTACCAATCCAGTCTGCGGTGAACAGGTGTTTCCGCGCATCGATCCGGCAATCATCGTGTTGATCACGGATGGCGAGCGAGTGCTTCTGGGCCGACAGGCTAGTTGGCCGGCGGGTAGATATTCGACGATTGCGGGGTTCGTCGAGCCGGGTGAAAGTCTCGAAGACGCCGTTATTCGAGAAGTTGCGGAAGAAACCGGGGTTGATGTCGACTTTGTCGACTATCACTCCTCTCAGCCGTGGCCGTTCCCCTCGTCGCTGATGTTGGGCTTTACCGCTCGTGCGAGCAGCGTCGAGATCACACTCGCCGATGCGGAGCTCGAAGACGCACGCTGGTTGACGCGCGAACAGATTGCCGCCGGCAATGTCGCACTGCCCATCACCCATTCGATTTCGTTCCGGCTGATCGAGGATTGGTACAACGAAGGGGCTCGTGTGCCGCTGCGCGAGGAGCCCGGAGTGAAGCTGTGGCGCGCGCCGAAGAGATAGGATCGCGGCTCGTGACTAGTGACTCGCGGGTCGTCAGACTCTCGAGGATTCACCTTGCTGCTCACGTTCCGTTCAGCCTCGAGATCTCATTCTTCTCTGACCATCCCCTTTCCCCTATTCCCTATTGCCTTCACTCCTAGATCATGTGCCTTCTCGTCCTTGCCTGGAAATCCCATCCGCGCTATCGAATGATTCTCGCCGGCAATCGCGACGAGTTCCATGACCGTCCCGCCGCGCCCCTGGGTTGGTGGCAAGACGATGCGCGCATCCTCGCGGGCCGAGACTTGAAGGCGGGAGGAACATGGTTGGGCGTCGCCCGCTCGGGACGATTTGGCATCGTTACGAACTACCGAGATCTGCAAGCACCTGTCGAGGGTGCCCCTTCGCGCGGCAATCTCGTGCCCCGGTTCTTGACCGGTGCGACTTCGCCGAAGGAATTTCTCGACGATCTGCGAGGGGCCGCCCCACGGTATTCAGGCTTCAACTTGCTCGTCGGTGGGTCGCGCGCTTTGTACTATTTTTCTAATCGCGGCCCGAATGTGCCGCGGAACTTGCCGCCAGGAATCTATGGGTTGAGCAACCACGAATTGGATACACCCTGGCCGAAGCTCAAGCGAACACGTGAGCGATTCGAGTCCCTACTGCGCGAAAGCGAGATGTCTGCGGAATCGTTGTTCGCGATGCTTGGCGATCGAGAGCAAGCACCCGTGGACCAATTGCCGTCGACCGGATTGCCGGAAGAATGGGAGCGCATCGTCTCGGCGCCATTCATTCTGAACGAACGCTATGGGACGCGCTGCTCGGGCGTGCTCTTAGTCGAACGCAATGGACGCACCGTGCTTCAGGAGCGTCGATTCGATTCGGCAGGCGTGCAAACCGGCACGTCGCGCTTTGAGTTCACCAGTACCGAGGTACCGGAAGTCTGGTTCGAGGCCGAGGATCCTGACGAAACGGTTGCGACCGACACGTCGTTCGACTCCTCTCCGGAGTAACCCAGCTTGCGGCGCGCGGCTCGCCCACCAGCGCCAGACCGCGATCCACTCCTGGTGGGTCTCGCCAAGCGCGCTCAAGATTTCTCGCAGCGGCGCGGCGGCGCGGCGGGAGACAGTGATTCCGTTAGCCTGCGTCGCGTTTTTGGTAGAACGGTCTTTGACGATAGGAAGTCAACTAAGAAGACTGAGACATGCGAAGAAGGAGGCTACCCCGCATTAGCTTCTATCGAATCCGCTGCGCCGCCACGCCGCTGCGAGAGATCTTTGTTGCGTCGGATTCGACCTCGACGTTTTGTGCTACACACCTCGCTGGCACTCTGGATCTCCTTCGCGCTCTGCTCGGTCGCGCGCGCTGGCATCGAAATCGAGGTGCCCGGGCTGACACCACAGCTCGAAGCGAATGTTCGCGCGTATTTGAGTTTGACGCGTTACGCGGAGCGCGATGACGTCACGCCGGAGACGATGTCGCGATTGCAGCGGCGCATCGTAGGAGAGGTGCGCGAAGCATTGCAGCCTCTGGGTTACTACGAACCGGAAGTCACCTACGACGTGACGCCTCGTGACAATGGCTGGCACGCCACAGTGAACGTGCGGCCGGGCCGACCGGTGCGGTTGTCCGAAGTGCAGATCGATATCGAAGGTCCGGGCAAGGATCTGCGCGCGTTGAACGAGATCATCGATGCTCAGGTTCTCAAGCCGGGGCTTCGTTTGAATCACGGCACGTACGAACGCGTCAAAGGCGAGCTGCTGCGTGCGGCGAAGAATGCCGGATATCTGGATGCACAGCTGACAAGAAGCGACCTGCTGATCGATCGTGTCGAGCGGCGTGCGACGGCGATGATCGAGCTGCAAACTGGCGAGCGATATCACTACGGCGAGATCACGATCGCGCAAGATGTAATCAACGATGCGGCGATGCGCCGGATGCTGCGAATGGAAACGGGCGATCCCTACACATTGGATTCGCTGCTTCGCACGCAATACGTTTTGGATGACAGCTTGTACTTCTCAGGCGTCGACATCGAAAGCGGCGAGCTCGACCGCGAGAATCGCACTGTACCGATCACGGTTACGGCGCGCGCCAATCGGCGCCATCGTTTCGCGACGAGTTTGGGCTACGGCACCGACACGAAGGTCCGCGGACGCTTCACTTGGGACGATCGCCGCGTCAACAAAAACGGGCATCGTGCCAAAGTCGAATTGCTCGGATCCTCAGTGATCAAACAACTCTCGGGACGTTACGTCATCCCGGTAATGGATGTTGCGTTGGAGAAGTTGGAGTTCACGGCGACGCTCGCGGACGAAGAGCTCGGCGATACCTTCAGCGAACGTCAGGAGATCGGTTCCGCGCTGACCGAGGTGATGGGACGTTGGCAGCGTGTTTTGTTCCTGCGGTTGTCGAACGAGACGACCACCGAGCCTGCGGCTCTCGACCCAGTTACTGGGATCGCACCCGTCGAGTCGATTACGAAAGAAGATTTTTATCTGATCCCCGGAATCAGTTATTCCACCCTGCCCAGCTATATCGTCGGGGATCGCATTCGACCTTGGTACTTCTATGCGGAGTTGCGCGGCTCGCCAAGCACTCTGGGATCCGACGCGTCGTTCTTGCAGCTACGCATTCAAGGCGAGAGAGTATTCGACTTCGCAGAGCGCTGGCATCTGCACCTTCGCACCGAGCTAGGTGCGAGCCGAGTGGCCGATTTCTCGGAATTGCCAGCATCGCAGCGATTCTTCGCAGGCGGCGAGCGTAGCGTTCGCGGTTTCGGCTTGAACGAGTTGTCCCCAGTGGTCGAGCAAAGAAACGCCGAAGGCGAGATCCAACGCAGGACGGTGGGCGGCCGGCATCTGGCAACCGGGACAGTGGAGTTGGTCCGTGACCTGCCCCGCAACTTCGGCGCTGCGGTGTTCTACGACATCGGCAACGCGTTCGATGATTTCTCGGACCCCGGATTGGAATACTCCGTTGGCATCGGTGCGCGCTACCGCATCGCGGTCGCGAGCTTCGGTGTAGACGTCGCGCAGGCGCTGTCGCAGTCGGGTCGCAGTCCGCGGTTTCACTTGTATATATCCACGCAGTTTTAATGCGTAAAAGCCTCCTCGTCATCGTCGCGCTGATACTGCTCGTGCCGGTGGCGATACTGGCGGTGTTCATTTACACGCCACTCGGAGTCTCGCTCGTTGCGGGTCAGCTTTATCGGTTCGAGAAATCGGGAATCCTCATCGAGGGGCTCTCAGGTCAATTCTCCGAACACGTCTTCGTCGAACGCTTCGAGCTCAACCACCCGCGCGTGCACGTTGTCGCACACGACATCCGCATCGAGCCGAAGCTGCGAGCTCTGCTGGTACAGACGCTCTCCGCTAGATCGTTTTCAGCAAGCAATGTGGAAGTCCAAGTGCGCGATGCCGACATGCCGCCACCCGATCGCCCTCCTCGGTTTCTTCCCTCTTTCTTGCGTATCGCCATTGCGAACGCTCAGTTGGATCGAGTGCGCTATGAGCATCTGGATGGACGCACGATCGAGGCGCATCGCATCGAAGGTGCCATCAACATTTCGCATCATCGATTGCGGGTGAACGGGTTCAACGTCGATGCGGACCGCTTCGATGCCGGTGGAAACCTCACGCTGGTTGCGGCACGTCCGCTGAAGATCGAGCTGAACACCGAAGGCAGCGTGTTGCTGCAGCCCGATTTGATGGTCACGCTGGGGGCAAAATTGGGCGGGGACATCGAACGAATGACGATCTCTGCCGATATTCGCGAGCCCAGCCCGATTAGCGCAGAGGGTTTGTTCACGCGTGACCTTCAAGGCTGGCGAATCGTAGGCAAGCTCTCTTCACCGACGTTTGCACTTGAACCCTGGCTCGAGCAGCCACCGTTTTCGTTCCGCAACATCGCTTTGGATGTCGAAGTAACGCGCGAACAGATTCACGCTCGCGGCAACTTCACAATACCGGAATACAACCTCTCCCAAATCGGCATCGATGCAAGGGGCCGGTTTTCGGACCGAGTGCTGTACGTGCAGGACAGCGAGTTCACAGTGCCTGGATCCCCGAGCCGTGTGCACGCCAATGGCACATTGACCTTTGCAGGCGGTCCGCCGAACCTCGAGTTGGCGACTCGCTGGACCGATCTGCAATGGCCATTGCGGCAAGACGCAGTCATCTATAGTCGTGTCGGACAGGCGACGCTCCGAGGCACACTGCCTTATACCTTCGATATGAATGCGCAGATCGATGGCCCCGATATTCCGAATGCAGTCGGTGTCGCGCAAGGCGTCCTTAGCAAAGAAGACGTTGTTCTGCACTCGTACGACTTGAACACGCTCGAGGGCTCGATCGCGGGCAGCGGCCGCATAGAGTTCGAGCAACCGAGGATCTGGAGCCTCACCGCCAACGCGAAGCAGATCAATCCTGTCGAACTGCACGCTTCGCTCCCAGGCCGTATTACGTTCAATGCAATCGGCGCAGGCAAAGGAATCGATAAGAACGCGGATTTCCGCGTGGCCGCCCACAATTTGCACGGCACGCTGCGCGAACAAACCGTGCGCGGCTCCGGAGAGATCGAGCGTTCAGCGCGCCGCTGGCAAGTGCGCGATGCCGAGCTCGAGTGGGGAGCGGCGCGCTTGGCGCTCGATGCGAAGCTGCATGACACGATCGAGTTGACCTGGTCGCTCAATACGCCTGCGCTGGATAAGCTGATTCCGAATGCGAGCGGCTCGATCGATTTCTCCGGCAGCGCCCAAGGCAAGCGCGATACTCCGCGCGTCACGGCCCATTTAGCGGGTGAACGTCTGTCGTATCGCGAGTGGTCCGCGCAATCTCTCGCTATCGAAGGCGATGTCGATTCCTCTAATGCTCAACCTTCGCGGCTCACGGTATCCGCCCGACGTGCAGGTTACGGAGCACGCTTGGCAGAGAGCGTGGATGCCAGCGGGCACGGCACTGCTCTTGATCATCGCATCGGAGTGAACGTCGTGGGGATGTCGGAAGATGCGAGCGCGGCGCCGCGTGCGCGTCTGGAAGTCTCGGGCAAGCTCGAAGAGGAAGTCTGGACGGCAAGCATCGCGACGACTCAGTTCTCACGCGGTAATCCGCCACAAGAAGTGAAGATTGCCGAGCCTGCGAGTGCCACGCTCTCTCGCGAACGGGCGATGCTCGACAACTTCTGCCTAGTCATCGCAGCGGGACGCCTGTGTGCCGAGGGTCGATGGCAGCGCGATGGCAGTTGGGAAGCTGAAGTATCCGGATACGAGATTCCACTTGCGACCGTGCTGCCCGAGAGCGAGGAGGACGTCGAGTACGCAGGTCGCATCGAAGGCAGCGCGCGTTTCTTCGGTTCAGATTCCGCTGTGTGGCAAGGCGAAGCGGGTATGAAGATCAGCGATGCCGCGATTATCTATCGACCGCAAGGCTCCGAACCGGAGACCTTGAATTTGGGCACCGGAGGTATGCATCTGGTCGCAAAGCCTGAGCAAATCGACTTCTCGTTCGGCGTGCAGGCGTTCACAGATACTTATCTACATACGAACGCGCAGCTAACTCGTAGTGGAGAAGCGAACGTACTGCGCCTACCGTTACGCGGTGAAATCCGAGCTCGCGCAGCCGATGCCAATCTTCTACCGCTCCTATTCCCCGAGGTGGACCATGCGGCGGGCGTGCTCAGTGGATCCGCGAACATCGGCGGCACTCTGTCGCAACCCGAGATCGACGGGCGCATCGAGCTTGCGAATGGCGAGCTCGATTCTTATCGCGCGAACTTTGCGTTGCGCGATTTGGATCTCATCGCCGAGATCGCGAGCAACCGTCTGGAGTTTCGGGGCAACGGCAATGCCGGTGAAGGCCGTCTGGAGGTAACCGGAGACCTCAGATGGAACAACGCCGAGCCGCGCGGCAGGATGCAATTGCGAGGCACCGATCTGCTGGTCGCGGATCTGCCTGAATATCGAATCGTCGCATCGCCCGATCTGCAATTCGAAATCGATGCGACCCAAGTACGCGTGCAGGGCGATGTGACTATTCCCAGCGCCTTGGTACAGCCTGCCAAGCTCAGCGGCGCGGTGGGTCCTTCAAACGATGCGCGCTATGTCGGCGAACACGCAGCCGAACAAGAAGGAAGGCTGAAAGTGCACAGCGAGGTCCGCGTGCACATGGGCGAGGATGTACGAGTCGACGCGTTCGGATTGCACGGCAGAATCGAAGGCGCCGTGACGACGAACGTACGCACCGGCGAGGTGACGACAGGGCACGGCGAATTGCGCGTTGCCGAAGGCCGGTACGAGGCATACGGTCAGGAGCTCGAGATCAACCGCGGGCAGCTGATCTTCGATAACGCGCCTCTGGATGACCCGGGCCTAGACATCGAAGCGCGTCGGCGTGTTGAGACTGTGACCGTGGGCTTGAACGTCCGCGGCACGCTGCAAGCGCCTCGGCTCACGTTCTTCTCCGATCCATCGATGCCCCAGACACAGATCGTCTCTTATTTGCTGATCGGAAAGCCGCTGAACGCAACCGCGGCCGCCGATAGCGAAAACATGACCGCCGCGAGCGACACGCTAGCGCTGCAAGGCGGCGGATTTCTTGCGTCTCAACTCGGCAGAAGGCTCGGCCTCGAAGAAGTGGGCGTCGAGAACTACATCAACAGCGCGGGTGAAGCGAACCCCTCGCTGGTATTAGGCAAATTCCTTTCGCCACGCCTGTTCATCAGCTATGGCATTTCTTTGACGGAATCCATCAATACTTTGAAGCTGCGCTACACGATCAGCGATCGCTGGATCCTTCGAACCGAATCCGGCGAAGCGCAGAGTGCGGATTTGGAATATATGATTGAGCGATGAGGTCGCGCGCGACGTCATCGCGGTGTACAAGTGTAGACGTGTAGAGGTGTAACGTCGGAAAGTACCGGGCACTTCTGACCTCTGCACCTATGCACCCTTCTGCACGTGCACACGCCGCGAAGCGGAGTATCAATCAAACTCCGTCGCCATCTCTCTCTTCAGATGATGCTCGTACATGCGGAGAATCTGCGCTGCAGTGGTGCGGCCTGTGGAGAGCTCGGGCAATGCATCGAGGGGAAAAAAATCGACGCCGGTGGTTTCGTAGCTTTCGCGTGGTTCGCCGCCGGTGATCTCGCAGATAAAGAATATCTTCCAGATGTGAAATAGAAAGGCTGGGTGATTGTGCTTGTTGCGATCCAGGACAGCAGCGAGCTTGATCGCTTTGGCGGTGAATCCGGATTCTTGCTCGATCTCTTTTTCGACTGCGTACGCCGGCGAGTCATTCACATCTGCCCAGCCACCGGGCAGCGTCCACTTGCCATCCACACGTTCGCGAACCAATAAAACCGTCTGGGCGCGAAAGATCGCGCCGCGCACGTCGATCTTCGGCGTCGCATAACCTTTTTCGGCGACCCACAACTCGCGTAGTTTTTGCACGTCGCGGTTGGAATCGAGAGCCAGCAGCTGCGCCGCGATCTCGCCTATCTCCTCATATCGCTCACGATCGTATTGTTCCTGACAGAAGTGCAAACCGGTCTGCGACAAGGCTAACAAGCGTCGAGCGAGATCGAGTGTGGAGGACATGATGCGGTCTTCGAAAGCCAATGGTTTGAGATCCAAGCATAACGCTTCCGCGCTGGGTCGAATGCCCCCTCGCCCGAGCTGCGAATCGCGAAGGATCGGCGAGCAGTATTTGTACAGACATCGAGAATTGCTCGCAGCGGGAGCAACAACTAATTGATGCGCGCGGGTTACCGCTACACACCCGGGCTTTCTTCATGGACCGCTCCGCCGCCGCGCCGCTGTGTCAGTTAGATTCGGTGGTGGATCGGCATGGCACCAGGATACGAACTTAGATTGATCGTGCACTGGCTGAAAGATTCGCTACGCTACACGCTCACGTATGAGCTCCCCTGCGATGAATCTACCGTCCGACCGTATGGACCCACGCGGCCTGACTGCGGCTGCGGGTGCCTTTTTCATTTGGGGACTGCTGCCTCTTTATCTGAAGCAGCTTCAGCATGTCCCAATTTTGCAAGTGACTGCGCACCGACTCGTTTGGGGTTGTTTGTTTGCGCTTGCTTGGCTTGCGATTCGCAAGGAACTTTCCGGGGTTCGAGAAGCGCTGTCGAATCCAGGGGTGCGTTGGCGTTTAATCGCCAGTGCAGCCCTCATCACGGCGAACTGGACGACGTACATCTTCGGAATCGCAGCCAACCGTGTAGTGGAGACTAGTCTCGGCTATTTCATCAATCCGTTATTGAACGTCGTGCTCGGCGTCGTCGTCCTCTCGGAACGGTTGAACGCCATCCAATGGACCGCAGTGGCCCTCGCCGCCGGTGGCGTCGGTTACTTGACCTGGAGCGCGGGACATCCCCCTTGGATTGCTCTGACCCTTGCCTTCTCCTTCGGTTTGTACGGCCTGGTACGAAAAGTCGTGCGTGTCGATGCCCTTGCAGGCTTCGCAAGCGAAACGCTCTTGTTACTACCGATTGGCGTCGGCTATCTGATCTGGTGTCAGCTCGTAGGCACAGCCAGCTTAGGCCACGTGAGCCTCACGACCGACGCATTGCTCGCCCTCGGCGGGCCGCTCACCGCAATTCCCCTCGTCCTGTTCGCGTTCGGCGCCAGACGCATTCCCTATTCGACCATCGGCCTACTGCAATACATCGGTCCGACGATTCAATTGTTGCTGGCCGTGCTCGTATTCCACGAGCCTTTCGCCGGCCCTCGAGTGGTCGGCTTCAGTCTGATCTGGACCGCGCTGGCAATCTACGCCGCCGATGGCGTGTGGCGATCACGGCGTGCGGCGCTGTAGTTCTCGGGGACACTCCTCGAAGACGAAGAGCGTCCCCACTTCTTCACTCACTACTCGCGACCTGCTAATCACGGCTCGCTTACCCTATTGACACCTTTTGCATATTTATGCACCATACGCGCGTTTTTATGCAATCCACTATTTGACCGTAACTGCGAACCGTCAACCCTCAACGCCAATAGCAATGGCCGCCGAAATTCACCAATCAGTCTCGCGCCGGGCAGCGATCTTGCGAATCCTTCGCGAATCGACCGTGCGCAATCAGGACGAGTTGGTGAAGGTGCTGCACAAGCACGGGTTCGATGCCACGCAGTCCAGCGTCAGCCGCGACCTGCGCGAATTAGGTGTCGCAAAAGCGGGTGACCACTACATCGTCCCCGCTAGCGAAGATGCGTTGGCGACCCATCATTTCGCGGCGATTGCGAACTTCGTCGTGGCAGTGCGCACGGCCGGGCCGTCGTTGACCGTCGTCAAGACGACCACCGGCACGGCGCAGAGCGTGGCGGTCGCCATCGATCGATCGAATTGGCCGGAGGTCGTCGGCACGATCTCGGGTGACGACACCATTTTCATCGCGACCGAGGACGGTCGCGAACAACGCAAGCTCACGGCTCGCTTGCGCGAAGTCTTCCCCAAACTGGAGACGGAACCGAGAAACGGATAGCCGATAGCGGATGGCGGATGGGTTCGGAAAGAACGCGCCGCCTCGCACGTCTTCCGCTCCGTCTTCCGACTATCCGCTAACCGCTAACCGCTAACCGCTTCTATCCTACAAATGACCGACCAACTTCCCGCCGGCAACGAACCCATTCTCTTGGCCTTTTCGGGCGGGCTCGATACCTCGTTCCTCGTTCCATGGCTAAGTGCGAATTACGGCCGGCCCATCATCACTGTGACAGTCGACACCGGCGGTATCGATGAAGAAGCTACGCGCGTATTGGCACAGCGCGCACGCGAGCTGGGCGCGAAGGATCATGTGCAGATCGACGCACGAAAGGCGTACTTCGATCAGGTCATCAAGTACCTCATCATCGGTAACGTCAAACGCGGTCAGATGTATCCTTTGTGCGTGGGTGCCGAACGGGTCATGCAAGCCCAGACGATCGCGGAATACGCGCGCAAGATTGGCACAAAGGTCGTCGCACATGGCTGCACCGCGGCCGGCAACGACCAAGTGCGATTCGAGGTTGCGCTTCGGACACTCGCGCCCGAGCTCACGATTCTTGCGCCGGTGCGCGACAGAGCATTCAAGCGACCCGAGCAGCTCAACTATCTGGAAGAGCGCAAGCTGCCGATTCCGCCGTATGGCGCCGCATATTCAGTAAATCGAGGACTGTGGGGCGTGACGATCGGTGGAAAGGAAACGCTGACCTCCGATGGCAGCATTCCCGAACACGCGTGGGTACTGTCCAAAGATGCATTCACCAAGCCGCAAGCGCCCGAGTCGCACACTATCGGGTTTCAGGACGGCGTGCCCGTCAGTTTGGATGGAACGAAGCTCGATACGGTGACGCTGATCGAGCAGATCGAAGCGATCGGTGCAAAATTCGGCGTCGGCCGCGGAATTCACTTGGGCGATACGATCATCGGCACGAAAGGCCGCGTCGCCTTCGAGGCACCAGCGGCGGAGGTGCTGATCAACGCTCACCGTGAATTGGAAAAGCTCGTCATGACGGGCCGGCAGCAGCGAATCAAGGAGATGCTCGCAGGTCCTTACGGCGATCTCGTTCATGAAGGTCAGCACTTGGATCCAGTGTGCCGTGACATCGAGGCGCTGTTTGTCGCTTCGCAATCGCGCGTTACCGGAGAAGTGAAGGTGCTCTACCGGCCAGGCAATGCGTTCGTCGAAGGGGTCACCTCGCCTTTCTCGATCATGGCTGCATCCAAAGGCGTTTACGGCGAAGCGGCCGGAGAATGGACCGCCGCCGATGCGCTCGGCTTTTCCAAGATGGTCAGCTTGCCCAGCATGTTCTGGACACGCGCAGGAAAGAACTAAGTGCCTTTCCGCCATCACCTTCATCACTTGCATCACGTTCATCACTCGCCATCATGAAAACCGTCGTTGTCGACAAAGTCGCGTCCATCACTCAGGCGTTGAACCTGAGCCGAGAATTACGCGTCGCCACCACGGATATTCCGTGCGAAGAGGGCGTGGTGCTCGTTGCCGAGGTTCTAAACAACAAGTCCACGTACAACACACTCGAGCTGACCAGCGGGCGGATGGCGAAAGTGTCCAAAGGAGACATCATCGTCGGCGCATTGGGACATCGTCAGGCGCTCTTCGGCTATTCGGGTCACCTTCCCGAGTCGGTGAAGGAAGGCGACATCATTCAAGTCCTCAACATCGGCGGGGTGCTCGGGATCGTCGATTCGGTGAACCCGGAAAAAGGCCGTCCTTTCGACGCACGCGTCATTGGTGTCGTGTTGCAGTTTCCCTATCTCGGCGAACGCATCGGGGTTCCTGCCCGCGTCGGTTATCAGCGGTTGGACTTCAACGCGACGCTGAACACCAGAGGTGTACCGGTCGTAGCGTTGGCGGGCACTTGCATGGAAGCCGGCAAGACCGCGGCCGCGTGCGCAATCGTCTCCCGGATGCGTCATCGCGGCTTGAACGTGCATGCGTTCAAGGCAACCGGCGTTTCGCTGCGACGTGACATTCTCGCGATGGAAGATGCCGGCGCGCGACGCAGCATGATCTTCACGGACCTCGGTGTCGTCACGACGACTGCGAAGAACGGCGCGGCGATTACGCGCGCGTTGCTCAGCGAGATGTCACAAGGCGAACCCGATGTCATCGTGTTCGAGTTGGGCGATGGAATCCTCGGAGCCTATGGGGTGGAAGCGATTCTTTCTTCTCCCGACATTCGCACCGCATTGACTTCAGTCGTCCTGTCCGCGAACGATCCAGTCGCCGCTTGGGGCGGAGTCAAGCTGTTACGCGAGAAGTTCGGCATCGAACCTTCGGTGGTGACCGGACCTGCGACGGACAATGCGGTCGGCGTGAATATCATTCGTGATCAGTTCGGCGTGCCGGCCTTCAACGCAATCACCGACGGCGCTGCGCTTGCCGACCGTGTGATCGAGTCGATCGGGCTGAGCGCGAAGCTCGCCGTGGACGCGGTCGAATGACGATTTTCCGTGGCTTGCGGCTAGCGTGGGACAGGCAAGCAGCCTGTCCTGCTGTTTTCTTACCCATACACGCACGCCGGACGTCGCACGCCAGTTGAGCCCAGCATCAAGCATGAATATCCAACCTCACAAACTCCCAATCATCGTTCTGGGCGGCACCGGCTATGTTGCCGGCGAGTTGCTGCGCTTGATCGCAGGTCATCCTCGACTGGAGCTCAAAGCCGTGCTCTCGGATAGCCAGCCGGGCGAGGCGGTTGCAAAATCCTTTAGCCATCTTGCTCCGATCTATCCGCAGCTCACGTTCTCCAGTCTTGAAGAGATCACCAAGCTCGTCGGCGAACTGCCGGAATCCGCAATCGTGTCCGCGGCTCCTCACGGGGTTGCAGCGCAGTTGATCGATGGGTTACTGAAGGCAGCCGAGCAGAAGGGAACGCGTGTTCGAGCGTTCGACATCTCTGCTGACTATCGGTATCCGACCGCCGGTGAGTATGAAGCCGTGTACAAACACAGCCATGGCGCGCCGGCGCGAATCGGCCAGTTCTCTTGTGCCGTGCCCGAGCATCTCGACACGCTCGAGACGCAACACGTGGCGCATCCAGGCTGTTTCGCAACCGCCGTCTTGCTGGCCAGCGTGCCGATCCTGAAGCTCGGTTATGCCGAGCCACGACTATTCGTATCGGGCATCACTGGAAGCACAGGTTCAGGCCGAACACCTTCTGCTGGCACCCATCATCCGCAGCGCCATAGCGATCTGTACGCGTATAACCCGCTTTCGCATCGGCACACGCCGGAAATCGTTGCCCTGACTCGCATCGCTGCGGATGTGGAGGCGGAGTTCAACTTCGTGCCCCATTCCGGTCCTTTCGCGCGCGGCATTCATGTAACGGTGCAGGCGTACGCGAAGAAATCTATCAAGACAGCGGAACTGCTCGAGGGATTGAGCGAGTTCTATCGGAACAAACCGTTTATCCGAGTGACGAGCTCGATGCCGCACGTAAAAGATGTTGCGGGAAGCAACTACTCCTTTATTAGCGGCGCCGCATCAGGCAAGTCGCTCGCGGTCGTCTGCGTGGTTGATAATCTAGTAAAAGGCGCAGCCGGCGGCGCGTTGCAATGGTTGAATCGTGCCTACGGTTTCGGAGAAACAACCGGCCTCAGCGCACCTGCGGCAGGATGGACGTGAGGAGAGGGAGTAATGATTAGGGGTAGGGGATAGTCAGAATTAAGAGTAGGCAACTGCTGCTGCTAATGCCTAACCCGTAAAACCATCGACCTAGCTTCTTACTACCCCCTACCCCCTAATCATTACCCCCTAACTCTCACCCGCAGCAATGACCCCAGATAACGTGACATCGATCAATCGCGCGCTACCCGATCATCTCGCACCTGTGTTTGCGCAATTTCCGCTGGAAGTCGTGGATGCGCAAGGTGTCTACCTGCATACGCCTGGTGGCCGTCGCGTGCTCGATCTCTACGGCGGGCATGCGGTTGCCGCGCTGGGCTATGGCCATCCGCGCTGGGTTGAGGCACTCACCAAGCAAGCAACCTCGCTTTGTTTTCAAAGCAATGCAGTGCCGATGGACGTTCGGCGTCGTGCCGCCACGAAGCTCGCACAATTCTGCGGGCTGGGCTTGGACACGATTTTTTTCGTGAACTCTGGTGCGGAAGCGAACGAGAACGCTCTGAAGCTCGCGTGCAAGATGACGGGCGGTACTAAGGTGCTCGCGGTCGAGGGAAGTTTCCATGGACGCACCGCAGCCGCGGGAGCCGTCACCTGGGGCGCGGAGAAGAAATGGTATGGCTTTCCCAAGAAGCCGTTCGATGTTGCCTTCATCAAGCCAAGCGACATCGACAAGCTCGCGACGCTGATCGACGATCAGACCGCAGCAGTCATCGTCGAGCCCGTGCAAGGTGTTGCTGGCGCAGTCGACCTGCCGAAGGCATTCCTCGAAGCGCTGCGATTCCGTTGCTCAGAAAACGGCTCGATACTTATTTTCGATGAAGTCCAATCCGGTGTCGGCCGGACTGGCTATCCATTCGCAGCGAACATGTACGGCGTAACACCAGACATCCTCACGACGGCGAAAGCGCTCGGTGCGGGATTCCCGGTTTCCGCAATGCTGGTCTCGGACATGATCGCGCCGTACCTCAAGATGGATTCCCTCGGTACGACGTTCGGCGGCGGCCCCATGGCTTGTGCGATCGTCGAAGCCGTGATCGATATCATCGAATCGGAGAACCTGCTCGAGAACGTTCGTCAGCGTTCGAACGAAATTCGCCAGAGCTGTGTGGTCGGCCCCGTGGTCGCAACGCAAGGTGCGGGTTTCTTGCTCGGACTTCGCACGACACGCCCAGCGAAAGACATCCAGGCCGAGCTGCTACGCCAAGGCATTCTCACCGGCACCAGCGCCGATCCGAACGTGCTGCGAATCCTCGCGCCCTTCGTGCTGGAGCGGGAGCATGTGGATCAGCTTCGGGATGCGCTAGTGCGCATCCCGAAGTGACGAGTGACGAGTGACGGGAAAGAAATTACGGAGATGGCCTCAGTGAGAACCTTGCTGCATCAACGTATCGATCCGGGATGGCGGCCAGTCGTCGTCATATACCTCTTGCCCGTCACCCGTCACTTGTCACTCGTCACCAACTTATGAACCGCTTCCTAGATCTCGCCGATTTTCCGCGTGAAAACGTCAAGGACCTGCTGGGGTTGGCTGCGCGCTTGCAGCAGCATCCGCAGCCGCAGGCGTTGGCGGGGAAAGTGTTGGGTTTATTGTTCTTGAACCCTTCGCTCAGAACACTCGCTTCATTTCAGAGCGCGATGATGCGCTTGGGCGGTACGGCGGTCGTGATCACGCCAGGGCAAGGAACGTGGCAGATGGAAACGCGCTCGGGGGCGATCATGAATGGCGCGGCCGCGGAACATGTACGCGAAGCTGTGCCGGTGCTTGCTTCTTACTGCGATGCACTCGGCATTCGCATGTTCGCCGAAGGTCGCAATCTGGCGACCGATCTGGCGGAAACCGGATTTCGAATGATGGCAGACCTGTGTGACAAGCCGCTCGTGAACATGGAATCCGCCGTCAACCATCCCTGCCAAGCGCTCGCCGATTGGCACACCATGGATGAATTGCGCGTGCCGGACCGAGGCAAGTTTGTCTTGAGCTGGGCGAATCACCCACGCGCGCTACCGCTGGCTGTTCCCTCCGCGACCGTGCATATGGCCGCGATGCGCGGCATGGAAGTCGTCGTGCTACGGCCCGATGGATTTGCGTTGCCTGAACAAGTCATGGAGAAGGCGCATCAAGCGGCACGTGCCTCCGGCGGCTCGGTTCGGGAAACGACAGATCGCACTGAAGCACTAGATGGCGCTCATGTGTTGTATGCGAAAGAATGGGGTTCACCTCAGCATTACGGCGACAACGAAGCGGATGCACGCCTGCGCGAATACCTGAGCGACTGGTGTGTAAAGGACACTTGGTTCAAGAACGCGGATCGCAAATGTCACTTCATGCATTGCCTACCGGTGCGCCGTAATGTCGCCGTCGCCGACGAAGTATTGGATGGACCGCGCAGCGTCGTCATCCGCGAGGCATTCAATCGAATGGTCGTGCAGATGGCAGTGCTGTACCGCTTGTTGCGAGGTTGACGGTTGACAGTTGACGGCAGGAAAAAAGATCGGACTCTGCTCGTTATTTGCCAACTCCTAACCGCCAACACTCAATTCACTCACTGTGCTTCTGGCCGCCAACTGTCAACCGTCAACCCTCAACCCACCTTCAGCGAGATTACGAAATGTCTTTGCTTCGCACCGATCCTTCCGTTGCCGTTCGCGCACTACGCAGTGCCGCACCGTACATCCGCATGTACAAAGGCAAGGTGTTCGTCATCAAGGCGAGCGGCGGCGTGTTCGGCGATCTTGCCTCGACACGCGCGCTGATCGAGCAAGTCGCGATCCTTCACCAAGTTGGCATTCGCGTCGTACTCGTACACGGCGGGGGTCCTCAGCTCACTAAGATCCAAGAATCCTTAGGGATCACGCCCCGAGTCGTCGCGGGCCGTCGTGTCACCGATGAGAAGTCGATGGAAGTCACCAGCATGGTGCTCAACGGCCTCGTGAACACGCAAATCCTCGGCATTTGCCGGGAGCTCGATATCGCGGCGGTCGGCGTGAGCGGCGTGGACGCGGGACTCGTGCGCGCGCACAAGCGTCCTCCGGTCAATGTCGAAGGTGAAGTCGTGGACTACGGCTTGGTCGGCGACATAGATTTGATCGATGCAAAGGTTCTGTCGCAATTGCTCGATGACGGCCTCATGCCGGTGGTGAGCCCCGTCTCGGCCGACGACAAAGGCACGTTGCTCAACATCAATGCAGATACCGTTGCAGCCGGCATCGGTGCGGCGCTGAAAGCAGAGAAGCTGATGCTGTGCACCGGCGCACCCGGCATTCTCGAGTCCGTGGAAGATACGCGCTCGATTATCTCGTACACCGATTTGGCCGGCCTTCAAAGACTCAAAGCGCAAGGCAGCCTGAAAGATGGCATGCTGCCAAAAGCCAAAGCCATCGAAGAAGCGATCCGCGGCGGTGTGCGGCGCGTGCATGTGATCTCCTACAAATCACACGACAGCATCCTCGCCGAAGTGTTCACCAACGAAGGCACCGGCACGCTGGTCGTCGAGAACGTCAGCGTGCTGAGCGCAGCGGAGCAACAAGCGGTATAAATAAGAGGGAAACGGTTAGCGGTTAGTTCGGAGAACAGAATGAATGCGTCATGCTTCGAGATACACAGCGTTGCCCCAGGTGCACGTCGCTTTGCCCGCGGTAAGCCGGCTCGTACTCCGCGTCTAAACCAACCGCTAACCGCTAACCGCTAACCGCTTCATTCCTATGAGTCGTCTTTGGGACAAAGGTGCGCCGCTCGACGAGCGAGTGCTGCGCTATACGGCCGGTGAAGATCACGGCCTCGACAATCGTTTGGTTGCGTATGACGTGCGAGCGTCGATCGCGCACGCCGAAATGCTGAATGCGAATGGCCTGTTGTCGAGCGAAGACCTGGAAGCGATTCGGCGTGGACTGACGCAGATCGCCGAAGAGCACAGCCGCGGTGAATGGCACGTTTCGTTGCAGCACGAAGACGGCCAGACCGCACTGGAGACACTACTCACCGCGCGGATCGGTGATGCAGGCAAACGGGTGCACTTGGGACGCTCGCGTAATGATCAGGTGCTCACCGCGGTGCGCTTGTACCTGCGCGATGCAGTGGACGCGTTGGCCGAGCGGGTGCTCACCGTTGCCGCAGCACTGGATGATCTCGCAAGCCGCGATGGCGCCATAGCCATTCCTGGCTACACTCACATGCAGCAGGCAATGCCGAGCTCGGTTGCTCTGTGGGCGGGCGGTTTCGCCGCGGAGCTGCGCGATGATGCGGAAGGTCTCAAGCAAGTGCAGCGCCGCGTCGGCAAAAGTCCGCTCGGCTCTGCAGCGGGCTACGGCTCGCCGAATTTGCCGATCGATCGTGAAGAGACTCGCCGTCGATTGGGTTTCGATTCGGTTCACGAGCCGCTGACTGCCGTACAGCTTTCGCGAGGCAAGGCAGAGGCGCAACTCGGTTTCGAAATCGCGCTCGTCATGCAGGACGTCGGTCGCCTCTCCTCGGACCTGCTTTTGTTCTACACGCAAGAATTCTCGTTCGTGAGCTTGCCGGATGCCTTCACGACCGGCTCATCGATCATGCCGCAGAAGCGTAATCCGGATGTATTCGAGCTGATCCGGGGCCGCACCGCCACTGCACAGGCGTGCTTGTTTGAAGTCATGGCCATCACCGCGAAACTCCCTTCGGGCTATCAGCGCGATCTTCAACTGATCAAAGCCCCGCTCTTCCGCAGCATCGATTTGTGCTTAGACACTCTGAATATTCTGCCCGCGGCGCTCGAAGGCGTGAAATTCCGCACCGACCGAATCAAACTCGATCCCTCGATCCACGCCGCCGCCCAAGCGAACGAAATGGTCGTGAAGGAAGGCATTCCGTTCCGGGATGCGTATCGACGGGTGGGGAAAGCATTAAAGAAGGAGAGTGACGGGTGACGAGTGACGAGCAAGCATGTGAATACCAGAATCATCACGTACTAGTAAGATCTGAATAGTCCAGCTCACCATCTTGCTCGTCACTCGTCACTCGTCACCGGTCACCCGTCACCATGACTCAGCTCTGGTTCCACCCCTACTCTCTGGACCAAATTCACTTTCGCTGTCAGACGCTAGCGAGTCAATTAGGTATCGAGTTCATCGAGCTCGGTGATGGCTACTTGAAAGGTCGCATGCCGGTGGATGAACGAACGCGTCAGCCGTTCGGCATCTTGCATGGCGGCGCATCGGTGGCGCTTGCAGAGACTCTGGGCAGCGTAGCGGCAGGCTTGGTTATCGATCCGAGTAAGTATCGCGCGGTTGGGCAAGAGATCAACGCTAATCACGTGCGTGCGATCGCAAAGGGATTCGTGATCGGCACGGCACGTCCGATTCACATCGGTAAGCGCAGCCACGTTTGGGAGATCCGCATCGTCGATGAGCAGGAACGCCTCGTGTGCATTTCCCGGATCACAATGGCGGTGTTGGAAGTAACGTGACGACAGTGATGAAGGTGACGAAGGTGATGGAAGTGATGTAGGTGATGTAGGTAAGTGGCATCGACGCTCTATTCTGGCCTTCATCACCTCCATCACTTCCATCACGCTCTCAGCGCTATACTTCCACCATGAAGGTGCCCTACGTACTCACGCTCGTTGCAGCCGCTTGCCTCTGCTTAAGCGCCTGCGGCCAAACTGGTCCGTTGTACTTGCCTGATCGAGCGGCGCAAGAAGTTGCGCAGCCGGAGCAAGTGCCGAGCAATCCAACACCCGAGTCTCAGCGAGATCGGAAGACCAAACCGGGAACGCAAGACGCGCCCGCTACGGACACTCACGCGCCTACATCTCCTGCGGATCCTGCAAGCCCACCTACCCAGCCGAGCGATCGATGAGCACTCGACGCAAGCTCGTTCTCGTCGACGGTTCCTCGTATTTGTATCGCGCCTTTCACGCGCTGCCGCCCTTGTCGAACTCGAAAGGCGAGCCGACCGGTGCTGTGCTCGGTGTGCTCAACATGCTGCAGAAACTCTGCAAGGAGGAATCACCGCAGCTGATCGGCGTGGTGTTCGACGCACCCGGCCGCACGTTCCGCGACGATTTGTTCGAGGCGTACAAAGCACAGCGCTCGCCGATGCCGGATGATTTGCGTTCGCAGCTGCAACCGCTGCTCGATTGCGTGGTTGCTATGGGTTTGCCGTTGATTCGGATCGAAGGCGTGGAAGCGGACGATGTGATCGGAACCCTAGCAGTGCGTGCAGCGCGCGAGGATGTAGATGTTCTGATCTCTACTGGCGATAAGGATATGGCGCAGCTCGTGCGAGATCGGATCACCTTGGTGAACACGATGACGGGCTCGCGCCTGGATCGGGAAGGCGTGAAGAACAAGTTCGAGGTCTACCCGGAGCAGATCATCGACTACTTGGCCCTCGTCGGCGACACATCGGACAACATTCCCGGCGTTCCGAAAGTTGGACCGAAGACCGCGGCGAAATGGCTCAACGAGTACGGCACGCTCGATAAGCTCATCGAGAATGCCGGCGCGATTGCCGGCAAAGTCGGCGAAAGCTTGCGCGCGAGCCTCACGGAGCTCGAGCTCTCGCGCAAGCTCGCGACCTTGCACTGTGATCTGGAGCTCGAACAGTCCTATGACTCGCTCATTCATCGAGATCCAGACCGCGATCGTCTGCGCGAGCTCTACACCCGCTTGGAGTTGCGCTCGCACTTGCGGCAGCTCGACGCCGCGGCTCCTGGAGAGCAAGGATCAACGATGCCGACTGTGGCGCCGAGCTCGAGCGCGCCGCCGATTCAAGCTTATGAAACGATCACGACGATGGATGCGCTGCGCGAATGGATCGGACGCATGCGTTCAGCGCCGTTGATCTCGATCCATACGAAGACGACTTCGATGGACTACATGCAAGCGCAGCTAGTGGGGCTCTCCTTTTGCATTGGATCTGGAAAAGCCGCATACCTGCCGCTCGCCCATGACTATCCGGGCGCCCCTTCACAGTTGCCGGAATCCGAAGCGCTGAATGAATTGAAGCCCTTGCTGGAAGATCCGAATGTGATCAAGACCGGACACAACCTGAAACTCGACTCGCACATCTTCAAACGATTGGGTATCGAGCTTGCGGGCGTGCGCTTCGATGCGATGCTGGAGTCGTACGTCTGGAACAGCACCGCGGTCAAGCACGACGTGCCGTCACTCGCGCGTAAGTACCTTGGATTCGAGACGATCGGTTACGAGGACATCGCGGGCAGAGGAGCCAAGCAGCTCGGGGTGAACCAGATTGCAATCGACACTGCCACCTCGCACTGCGCGCAAGAAGCCGATGTCTCGCTACAGCTTCATCATGTTCTGTGGCCGCAGATCGAGAGTGCTCCTGGCGTCAAGAAGCTTTATGAGGAGATCGAACAGCCCCTGGAACCCGTGCTGTTCCGAATGGAACAACGCGGCGTGTTGATCGACGGCACGTTACTGAAGCAGCAAAGCGGTGAGTTAGCTGCTCGCATGCGCGAATTGGAATCTCAAGCACATCAGTCCGGCGGTGGCCCATTCGCGCTCGAATCGCCGAAGCAACTCCAAGAGGTCTTGTTCGGCAAGCTTGGCTTGCCTGTGTTGCGAAAAACGCCGACCGGTCAGCCCTCCACCGCCGAAGACGTGCTCGAAGAGCTCGCTGCAAGCTATGAGCTGCCGCGCACGATCCTGGAATATCGAGGCTGCACGAAACTGAAATCGACGTACACCGACAAGCTGCCGCTACAGATCAATCCAAAGACTGGCCGCGTGCACACGACCTACCAGCAAGCGGTTGCTGCCACCGGACGTTTGTCTTCCGCCGATCCCAACCTGCAAAACATTCCGATAAGAACGACCGAAGGACGACGCATACGCAAAGCTTTCATCGCCCCTCCAGGATGGCTGATCGTCGCGGCGGACTATTCGCAGATCGAGCTTCGCATCATGGCGCACTTATCGGGAGACGCCGGTTTGCTGAATGCCTTCAGCGAGGACCGCGACATCCATCAAGCAACGGCAGCAGAAGTATTCGGCATCCCGCTCGATCAAGTCAGCGCGGATCAGCGTCGCTCCGCCAAGGCGATCAACTTCGGACTCATCTATGGCATGTCGGCGTTCGGACTCGCCAGTCGTCTCGGCATCAGCCGCACCGAAGCGCAGCATTATGTGGATCTGTATTTCCAACGCTATCCCGGCGTGCGCCGCTATATGGATCAAACTCGCCAACAGGCGCGCGAAGGCGGTTACGTCGAAACGGTTTTCGGCAGGCGCCTATATCTGAATGAAATCAACTCGCGCAACAACAATCTGCGGCAAGGAGCCGAGCGCGCCGCAATTAATGCGCCGATGCAAGGCACAGCCGCGGACATCATCAAGCGCGCGATGATCGAAGTGGATCGTTGGTTGCAAGCATCGAAGATCGATGCGCACTTGATCATGCAGGTTCACGATGAGTTGGTATTCGAGGTTCGCGAAGACCTCGTCGAGGAGCTCATCCCACAGGTGCGCAAATTGATGTGCGATGCTGCAGATCTGCGCACGCCATTACGTGTCGACGCCGGTTCTGGAAAGAACTGGGACGATGCGCATTAAGAAGAAGGGGATAGGGGATAGGCGCCGTGCATACGGTCCCTCCTATTTTATCTATCCCCTATCCCCTATCGCCTATCGCCTTCCCTCCTATTCATGCAACCTTCAGCTCAGCAATGCATTCTTGAACAGGATCTTGGACGAGCTACTAATGGAGAAGACATGCGTAAGGTATTACTACTCGCCGTGCTATTGAGCTGCGGCTCTACGGCTCTGGCGGCAGACAACGGCATCTATGTCGGCGGCAGCATTGGCCAGGCGCGGGCCGAATTGGAGCAAGGCAATTTCAGCCTGGACGGCGATGACACCGGATTCAAGGTCATCGCTGGAATTCGCCCGCTTGATTGGCTGGCGGTTGAAGCAAATTACGTGAATTTCGGCGAGGCGGAAGATAGCGGGTTCGAGCTCGACGCCGACGGCATCTCGGCATTTGCGGTCGGCTTTCTCGCGGTGGGTCCCGTCGATTTGTTCGCGAAAGGCGGATTGGTCAGTTGGGAGGGAACGCTCTCAGCCGCCGGCTTCGGCGACTTAGTCAAGGAAGACGGGACCGACCTCGCCTATGGCGTCGGCGCGCAATTCCGGATTTGGAGCATGAGCCTGCGTGCGGAATACGAGATCTTCGATGTGGATGATATCGACGAGCTGAACATGCTCTCTGTCGGGTTTACCTTTACGTTCCTGTGAACGAGTCATTGGGTGATGTGGTGGACACGGTGAGCGAGGACAGAAGATCTGAAACCGCATCTGTCGTTATCACTGCGTCACCCCCTGACTCGCAAACCTCTTTGTGGCTTTTCGGCAACGAAAGGCCCTTTTTCGGCACTACAGCTCGTCGTACGAGCACGACCTTTTCCGATCACCGACGTCGCCTATAAGCGACTGAAATTCTGAAATTTTCTTCACAATTTCGGCGTTCAAAAGTAGCGGAACTTTCCGGGGATTGAGACGTCTGAACTATCGAGCGTCGGCCAGGATGCTCCCGTCCGCTGACCTCCCTGAGTGGACGGTTAACCCGGTCCATCCCCATGCCGGGTGACACTGCCCCGATGGCTCTCCGAGTCATCGGGGTTCTTTTTTTGTGCGGCACCTCCTACTGTTCGATAGCCGCACCGGTTCTGCGCCCCTGCAGCATCGCAATCACGCGAGCCCGAGCTTCATCGACACCCGCCTTGGTCACGGCTGAAAACAATTGGGCGCTTGCGATCTCACCGGCGGCCTCGCGAACCTTCTTCAATGTTGCATTGGCTTCGTTTCGACTCAGCTTGTCGGCCTTTGTAAGCAGCAGGTGCGCCGCCAGGCCGTTGGCCTGCGACCACTCCAGCATCTGCACGTCGAAGTCAGTCAGCGGCCTGCGGGCATCCATGACGAGCACCAAGCCAGCCAAAGAGACGCGAGTCTCGACATACTTCGACATGAGCTCCCGCCAATGCCGCTTCATCTTCTCGGGCACCTTGGCGTAGCCATAGCCGGGCAAATCCGCCAGACGGCGCCCGTCTTCCAGTACGAAGAAATTGATGAGTTGCGTGCGCCCGGGAGTCTTGCTCGTCCGAGCCAAATCCTTGCGTCCGGTGATAGCGTTCAGCGCGCTGGACTTCCCCGCGTTCGAACGGCCTGCGAACGCCACTTCGGTGCCCATGTCGGGCGGGAACTGGTGCACCTGCCACGAGCTGGTCAAGAATTGAATTGGGGGAAATTGGGACATGCTTTGGGTGGCCGTGAAATCAGGGTGAGTCGGTGCTCGACAAGCGTTCGCGCTGACAAGTTCTGCGCAGGTCGGCTAGACGGTGTGATTGGGTCCGCGATCGTCTCGGAGCTGCCCTAGTGTACAATTCCGCGCCTTTTGCGCCGCCGCGTGTTGCGAGTTATTGGAGTGAAAAGATGAAGCTTTCGTCGATCGTGCTGTTCTCTCTTCTTTGCTGTGCGCTTGCAAACGCAGCGCCGCAGCCCGAAGGCTCGGCGGAAGAGGGCCAGACGAAGTCTGCCACGTGTGTGGCATGCCATGGTCCGAACGGCAATAGCCCGAATCCAGAATGGCCGACGATTGCCGGTCAACATGAGCAATACATTCTGAAGCAGCTGCAGGCGTTCAAGGCCGGCGAGCGCCAGAATCCGCTGATGTCGCCGATTGCGCAAACACTCTCGGAAGATGACATGGCCGACCTCGCCGCGTTCTACTCACAGCAGACCCGAACCGGTTTGGAAGCGCCGGCTGACAAGGTCGAGCAAGGCGAGCGCCTGTATCGCGGCGGCGATTCGCAAAACTCGATTGCGGCGTGCACGGGTTGTCACGGTCCGCGTGGCAATGGCAATCCAACAGCGCTCTATCCTTCCATTCAAGGCCAACACGGCGTCTACGTGGCAGCACAATTGCGAGCCTATCGCGCCGGAACGCGTCAAACAGATCAGAACCAGATCATGCGCGATGTCGCTCGCTCAATGTCGGATGCCCAGATCGAAGCCGTCGCGGCCTACGTGCAGGGGCTTCGCTAGGAATACGACAGATTCGCAGCTCGAGCAAATCCGTGAATCACCGGAAGAGAACATGAAGAAGTCTGCATTGTCCTGTATCGCCGCTTTTTTGATGCTGTCCGGGTTGCTCGGTTGCGGCAAGCAGGAACCGGCTCAGCAAACCGAGCAATCCACACCCACTGAAGTCGTGGAAGCGCCGGTTGTAAAGACCGCACCCGAGGAGACCGAGGAAGTCGCGACAGCGCAGACGACTCCTACGGAAACAGTCAGTGAGACAGAAGACGAGCCTGTGCCGGAAGCCACACCCTCCTCGGTGCAACCATCATTGCGAGTGGGTGCAGCGCCTTCGGGGCCGCCAACTTCCGCTCGCTTCAAGGAAGGCGCTCATTATCAGAAGATCGTGCCGGCTCAACCGACTGCCGCTCCACCGGGCAACGTCGAGGTCGCCGAAGTGTTTTGGTATGGCTGCGCGCATTGCTTCAGCCTAGATCCAGCCTTGGATTCGTGGCAGAAGAAGGCGCCCAACTATGTGACGTTCATCCGCATTCCCGCGATGTGGAACGACACCACCAGGATGCATGCTCGCCTGTTCTACACGGTCGAGTTGCTCGGCAAATTGGATTCGCTTCACTCGCTGATCTTCAGAGAGATCCATGTAAACGGTAATCAGCTGAATACCGTGGATAAGATCACTGCATTCTTGAGCCAGCAGGGCGTGAACGCAGAGGAGTTTCAGAAGGCCTTTTCATCTTTCTCGGTGGAATCCAAGCTGCAGCGCGCCGATTTCTTGAACCGGCGCTATCGCGTGCAATCCGTGCCAATGATGATCGTCAACGGCAAATACTCGAGTGATGTCTCCAGCGCTGGCGGTGAGTCGAACCTGTTTGCATTATTGAATGAGCTTGCGGCGCACGAGCACGGCGGCTGAAATCAGACGCTCCGACGTACGCTCGCCATGCTGAACATCTATGTTCCGAAGCCTCGAGGCTTGGTACGCATCGAGCTCGATGAACAAAGGCAAATTCCCGCCGAAGCACTTTGGATCGATTTGCTCGAGCCCACTGTCGAGGAAGAAAAACTGGTGGAGTCCGCTTTGCGCGTCGATGTGCCGACGCGCGAGGAAATGAAGGAGATCGAGACCTCGAACCGGCTGTATGAGGATCATGGCGCGCTGTATATGACAGCGACCGTCGCAGCGCAGCTTGATACCGACCGGCCCGTCAGTACTGCCATCACGTTCATTCTTTGTGGCGGCCGGCTCGTAACCAACCGTTACATCAGCACCAAACCGTTCCAGCATTTCGCCACGTACGCAGAAACGCATCCGGCCACCTGTCAGAATGCTTTGTCTATTTTGGCGGGCCTCATCGAAGCATTGACCGAGCGCATTGCCGATATTCTCGAGCGCGTGGGTGGAGATCTGGACAATGTCTCCGGCAATATTTTCGCGCGGCATGGCAATGGCACACCGACCAGCCGCGATCTACGCTCGATGATCGAACGTATCGGCTTCAATGGTGAGCTCAACTCCAAGGCACGTGAGAGCCTCGTGAGCCTTGGGCGCTTACTCATGTTTGCGCAGCAATCCGGCAACATCGAAATGCACGGCGAGCAGCGAGACCGCTTTCGCTCCATCAGCCGTGACGTGGTCTCCTTATCGGACCATGCGAGCTTCCTCGGATCTAAAGTGTCATTCTTACTCGAAGCGACGCTCGGGCTCATCAATGTCGAGCAGAGCAACATCATCAAAATCTTCTCGGTCGCCGCGGTCTTGTTCCTGCCACCGACGTTGATCGCCAGCATCTACGGAATGAACTTCCACCTCTTGCCCAATCTTCCCGGCCACTACAGCAACTTCCTGTTCTCGATCGCCCTGATGATAGGTTCCATGGGCATCACCTACGCGCTGTTCAAGAGAAAGGGGTGGCTGTGAGCCGAGGGAAGGCGATCGGAGATAGCGGATAGGCGATAGGACGCTGCGCCTTCTTTTCTCTTACTATCCCCTATCCCCTATCCCCGATCCCCTTCCCTCTTATGGCCCACACCATCACCAGCATGGCTTTGTTCTGTGATTTCGAGAACATCGCTTTGGGCGTGCGCGACGCCAAGTACGCGAAGTTCGACATCGATCGAGTATTGGAGCGCTTGCTGCTCAAGGGCAGCATCGTGGTGAAAAAGGCCTACTGCGACTGGGACCGCTACAAGGAATTCAAGGCGCCAATGCATGAGGCGTCCTTCGAGTTGATCGAGATTCCGCACATTCGCATCTCGGGCAAGAACTCCGCAGACATCCGCTTGGTCGTTGACGCTCTGGACTTGTGCTACACCAAATCGCATGTCGATACGTTCGTCATTATCAGCGGCGATTCGGACTTCTCGCCGCTGGTGAGTAAGCTGCGCGAGAACAACAAGACCGTGATCGGCGTCGGCGTGAAGAGCTCGACTTCGGATTTATTGATCGCAAACTGCGACGAATTTATCTACTACGACGACTTGGTTCGAGAGAACGAGAAGAAGCAGCGCGCGCGCAGAAAGCCCGCGCCGAAGCCCACTACGGCAGCGAGCGCGAAGGAGCCCAGCGCAGGCAAGAGCGAAGAAGACCGCAAGCAAGAAGCGTTCGATTTGGTAATGGATACCATCGACGCATTGGCCGAAGAACGCGATCAGGACGAGAAGATCTGGGGATCGATGGTCAAACAAGCACTGAAGCGCAGAAACCCCGGCTTCAACGAAAGCTACTATGGTTTTCGAACGTTCAGCGAGCTATTGCAAGAAGCCCAGCAACGCCGCCTGCTGACACTAGAACCCGATCAGAAGTCGGGTGGGTACATCATTGGGAAGGTGATTAAGTGAGTGGCGTGATGTAAGTGATGTAAATGATGGAGGTCATGGAGGTCATGGAGGTCAGAGTCGTCGACAACGCCTCTTACGTACATCACTTTCATCACCCACATCACTTCCATCACTTCATCTGCAACTCCACCCCCATCGGCCGGTGATCCGATCCGAGGTGCGGGCCGGTCCAAGCATTGACGCTTTGCCAGTGAACGCTAGCTAGGCAATGATCGATACGAATGCCGAGCGGCAACAGCTGCGATGGCCAAGTAACGTCCAACCCGTGGCCGACGGCGCAATCTTTCAAGCCGAATGCGCTGGTCAGCTTTTTGAAATGCGGCGACCATGGCGTGATATTGAAATCGCCTAACATCACCAACGGATTCTTCAATGGTTGACCCAGGCGAGCTAGGCCCGCGAGCTCTGCGTCGCGGCGCGCGGCCGTTCTCGGTCCGATCGGCCAATGCAGATGGGCGCCGATCACAGTGATCGGTTTTCCACGCCAATCGATGATTGCGCGGACAGCGCTCACGCCGTTCTCGGATAAGCGTTCCGTCGAGGTCTGGAGCAACGGCCATTTGGAAAATAGAACCGTGTCGCTGGTGTCGGCGGCTTCGAGATAGCGATGCGGGAAGGATTTGAGCATCGGAGCGAGCGAGTTTGCTCGCTCCTGTGGAATCTCTTGCAGAAGCACTACGTCGGCGCCGCTTGACTCCAAATACTCCACCGTTGCGCGCAGATCAGTGTTGCGAAACCAAACATTGAAAGAAATCGCCTTGAATATCGGACTCGAGGTCGCACGCGGCGCATTGGCGATGTAATCGAAGGCCGGGATCGCAGCGACGACTGCGGCCAGTACGGCGAGGGCTGCGCTGTGCCACTGCCGCAGACCGAGCAAGACGAGGCCGCTCAAACAAAGCGCACCTACGTAGTGGAGGCGAAAGTGCGAGAACAAATCCAGGAGCCAGGAGAATCTGCCCAACATCCCCAGCAGCAGGCCGGTGATCGAGGCGAGCACGAGGAACGTGAAGAATCGGTTCAAAGCACGCGCGATCGAAGCTGCGCGGCCATCCTGCCTCAAACCCACCGTGGAAACTCGGACACGAGCGCTTACAAAGCGGCTTTGATCGGAGCGCGCCAGCGTGAGGAGGAGCTACGCTTCGAGGCATAGAATAATTCGACCCGACGCACACCCTTCATGCGCCTCGTCGAGCGGCGTACTTCCCGAAGCAGACGCAATAGCAGCTGCTCGCTCGAGCGCGGGCCCCCACTTGCGTACTCGGCAGCGATACCGATGTGCATCACGGTGACGTGCTCGATGTCCTGGCGCGTATAGACGGCAACACCGACCGGGCGCCCGGTACTCTTCTCTATCGCGAACAGCGATTGCACGTCGGTAAGGTTTCTCATGTGGATGCGCAGCCGGTCTGCCTCGGCAACGATCTCTGGCGCGCCGAAGCGTTCCACGGCGTTTGCAATGCAATCGGACACGCGCGCCTGGCATGAGTTGAAGAACAACAGCGCCTCGAGCGCTGTACGTTGCGCGACGGGCACGTGCGATTTGAATTCTATGTTCGAGTCCATCCCCTTCCGCCAGGCCTTTTGGGTCCTGCCTCAAAGCCAGACTGGTCGCGCGGCGCCATCATGATCTGGCGCTCAAGGCTTGTCGAGCGAAAAAGCGTTCCGAGTCGCCGCTAAGTCATTGCAAACTGAGAGAAAAATGACGCCTGTCGCGCAAAAGCGTCAAATTACTAGCGCCAATTTGTAGGTCTTAAGGCCTTGATCCGGTGGGCACGCGAGCTCTTCGGCCCTAAGACTGTGGTGAGGAAGTTGCGCGAACTGTGAAGGATTAAGTTAATCGGCGAGCCCTAACCTGCTATTTTTTCCTCACATCGAGCGGTGGCTCAGTTTTCGACCTCGATAAGGGCTAAAGCTCGGGAGTTAGGCCTCGGCTGTAGAGACCCTCAGCGATTGCCTCAGTTTTGAGGGTTCGAAATACCGAGATAACTACGCAAAGTTTGAACTGGCGCAAGTTCTGGTGCTTAAAAAACGGGAACTGGTTCGAGCGCCACGTCCCAGCTTATTGTCAGATAGGCGCACTGCGAAATCGTCGGTAACGGCTGCGCCTGGATTAGATGGCGAGGGGTCACCCGACGTTAAGGACGCCGCAGAAGCAACTCTGCCGCGTCGAACACTTGGGATTATAGGGGACTGTGCATGGGCATCTTAGATCTCGGTCGGTATAAGGGAATCGTTTTTGCGATGGCGGGCTTTCTCGTCTTCATCGCGGTGATTCTCGCCTTCAACCACGGCATCGCCGGCCAATTTGCCGACAACGTCGCGGGCGTGAAATTTCTCGCTCAACAACAAACTCAACCCGCTGCGGTGTACGCAGCGAGCCGCGAGCTGACGGCGCGCTTGAAAAGCGGCCAGCAGATCGACGAGCAACTGGAAGTGTTGCGCAAAGCGGCGCACTCCTTCGATCACGGCCTGAGCGGCCTGACGAGCGGCGGCATGATCTCGGACAGCAGCGGTGAAGTGATCGCTCTGTCGGTTCTGCGTGGCTCCCAGTCCGAGGCACTCCTCGGCAGCACCGCGAAGCTGTGGGACGGCTACAAGCAGAAGCTGACGCCTGTTCTGAACTTCGCAGGTTCACCTTACCCTGCTGAGAGTGCCGAGCCCGCGGCGCCGGCAGCGGCGAACAAGGCACCCGCAGCCGTAGCTACTGGCGTGCAATACAGTCCGCGCGGTCGTCGTTTGTTGGCCTCGCTGGAAGAACTCAATGAATACGGCGCGGCTTCGCACGCTCCGTTACAGAAGTCGATGACTGAGCTCGCTGCGATCGTCGAAGCGGACAGCGCCAAGAATGCGGCCGTGCTGAAAGGCTTGCAGGTCGGCGGCATCATCGCAGCACTGCTGTTGCTCGGCGCGATCTTCTTCTACTTCGCTCGTAACCTGCGCAAGGAAGAGCTCGTCGCCTCTCGCGCACGCAAAGAAACCGAGGACATCCTGCGCACGGTGAACGAAGGTCTGTTCCTGCTGGACAAGGACCTGAAGATCGGAACCGAACGTTCGATGGCGCTCAACCAGATCTTCCGTCGCGATGACTTCACTGGCTTCACGTTCGATCAGCTCCTGAAAGCAATCGTGCCGGAGAAGACGCTGCGCACGGCGATGGACTACGTAGCCCTGTTGTGGGGTGAGCGAGTCAACGAAAAGCTGGTCAAGACCATCAATCCGTTGAACGAAGTCGAAGTGCACTTCGACAATCCGTCCGGCGGCTTCGATACCCACTTTCTCGAGTTCGATTTCAACCGCGTGAAATCGGAAGGCACTCTTTCTCACTTGCTGGTGACCGTCAACGACGTCACCAAGCGCGTGATGCTCTCTCGCGAGTTGCAAGAGTCGCAGGAAAAGGCGCAGGCACAGCTCGATCTGTTGTTGCGCATCCTGCACGTCGAGCCGGACAGTCTCACGGGCTTCCTCACCGACGCAGATGTTTCCTTGAAGATGGTGAACTCGATTTTGAAGGAGCCAGCTCGCGAAGAGTCGGCGTTCCGCGCGAAGATCGACGGCATCTATCGTCAGGTACACGCAGTCAAGGGCGAAGCTGCTGCGCTCGGCTTGAAGACCGTCGAGCAACGCGCGCACGCGTTCGAAGAATCACTCAACGATCTCAAAGGTCGGCAGACATTGTCGGGCAGCGACTTCCTGCCTCTCGTCGTCAAGCTGGACGA
Source organism: Steroidobacter sp. (assembly GCA_025929585.1). Lineage (GTDB taxonomy): Bacteria > Pseudomonadota > Gammaproteobacteria > Steroidobacterales > Steroidobacteraceae > Steroidobacter. The sequence goes on along the minus strand of JAICPY010000001.1, from coordinate 21,814 downwards.
CTTGTTCAACCACTTGGCTCAAGTGCGCGAAATGCTGGGTCGCCTTGTGGATCTGCACCAAGCGATCGCGACCAAGCGTACGGCCGGCGGTCACATGGATGCCGAGAAAGTCGACCAATGGTTGGGCGGCAAGCAAGACCCCACGCCCGCAGCCGCACCTCAGGCTTCCGAAGAAGTCAGCACCGGGCTCGAGCGCACGCTCGAGGATCTCGCCGCTCGTGTGGCGAGCAGCCAGGCCAAGCAAGTGGCGCTTCGCTGCAAGGGATTGGAAGTCGTACCTGAAACTTACCGTCGCGCTGTCAAAGACATCACGATCCAGTTGGTTCGCAATGCGGTGGTGCACGGCATCGAGGATCCAAACGAGCGTGCCGAAGCTCACAAGACGCAGACCGGTACGCTCGCAGTCGAGTTCGCTCGGCGCGCCGATGGTTACGAGCTCATCGTTCAAGACGACGGTCGAGGGCTGCAGCTCGATCGCATCAAGGAAGTTGCTGTCGAACGTGGCCTGATCACGCCTGCGCAGGCGGCGATGCTCGATCCGCGGCAGACAATGGCACTGATCTTCCGTCCGGGCTTTTCGACGGCAGACCGTGTAACTACGGATGCCGGCCGAGGTGCGGGCATGGATCTGGTACGGATTCTGGTTGCCGAGTTGGGAGGCCGCGTCGGCCTGGCCTCGGCAGGCGGGAAGTTCTCGAAGTTCAAGATTTGGCTGCCCGCCGCCGAGCGCGCAGTAGCCGCGTAACGTTTAAGAAGACCCAGAGGCACACATGGCCGCAACCGCAAAGGCTGAACCGTTGACGAATGGAAAGCTCAAGCTCATGATCTGTGACGATTCGAATATCATTCGTCGCAAGATCGAGCGTGAGCTGCAGATCGAACGATTGCAGGTCATCGCGACCGCATCCAACGGCAAACAAGCCGTTGACGCGTTCCGCAAGGAACCGGCGGACGTCGTCACGATGGACATCACGATGCCGGAAATGGATGGCATCGAATGCGTCGAAAATCTGGTCAAGATCAAGCCAGACGTTCTGATTCTGGTGATCTCCGCGCTTTCCGACAAAGCAACCGCTATCGAAGCATTGAAGAAAGGAGCAAATGGCTTTCTCTGCAAACCCTTTACCGACCGCCAGCTCACGGAAGCGCTTGAAGAGCTGCTGAGGGGCGCCGGCAATGATGACTAAAGTCGAATTGGAAACCTTCGTCGAAGGAACGACGACTTATTTTGCGACCGCGGCGAATCAGCCCGCATCGGTCGGCTCACCCTACATCGTGCAGGACGGACGTCCGACGGTGCAGGAGTTCACTGGGCTCATCAGCATCGCGGGCAAACGCCGCGGCATCGTGTACTTCACTGCTTCGCGCCCGATGCTCACGGTCATGCTCATGCGCATGGGTGAAACCGAGCTCACTCAAGAAAACATGTGCGATCTCGTCGGTGAAGTCGCGAACACGATTTCCGGCAATGCACGCCGCGACTTTGGCAAGGACTTCATGATCTCCGTGCCGACGGTCGTCGCAGGCGAGCCGGACAAGGTCGTCACTCCAGACAACATTCGCTCCTTCGTCATTCCGATCAACTGGCGCAGTCATTCCGCCCAACTGGTCGTGTGTCTCGAGTGATTAGAAGAGACAGGACGTGCAGAGCACGCGGCATGATGCCAACCTTGGTGCGCTGCACGCGAGTACGCTGCCTGGATATGTACTCGATGTCATCGTTCTAACTTCGGATGGAGGCTTACTCGCGACCCTGCGAGATGCCTCCAGTCCCGAACACGCCATCTGGCACGCTCCCTCCGCTGATGCAGCCGTCGACCTGTTGATTGGCGGCCGCTGCGGCATTCTCATCGCCGATTTGGGTACGCTGCGCACCGATGCCGCAGCGTTGCTTTCGCGCTTGCATGCTCAGTTTCCCGAACTCGTCTTGATGGCAACAGGCCGGCGCGACGAAGAGGCCGGCGTCGCCTCTCTGGTCGGTGATGGACGCATCTATCGCTTTTTGCACAAACCCATCTCTCCCGCACGCGGCAATTTATTCTTGAGCGCCGCCTCTCGCCGCTACTTCGAGTTGCGCAACGCGCAGCCGATGATGATGAGCACGGTAAGAACGATGGCGCGGCAGCCGCACGCCGGCAAAATGGCAGGCGCAATCGCTGCGAGCATCCTCGCGGCAGGTGTGGGCTTGATTTGGTTCTTTTCGCGAGACGAGGTCACGTTGCAGACCTCGAGCGAGTCCGCCGCACAAAATCAGCAGGCTCAGAACGTGGCTGATTGGTTTGCAGCGGCGAAGATTGCCGAAGCAAGCGGTAGAGTTTACGAACCTCGAGGCAACAACGCCGTCGAGTACTACCAAGCTGTGCTCAAGTACGAACCGTCGCACGCCCAGGCATTGGCGGGATTAAATGGCATCGCACTTGCGCTCGAGGAACAAGTGAATACGGCTATCCAGGCGCGCAATCCTCCTCAGGCGGCCGCGGCCTTGGCTGCGCTGCGCCGCGCGCGCCCCGATTACGCACGTCTCCCCGAATTGCAGAGCGAGCTCATTGGATTGTCGCGCTCGATGCATCCAAGTCCGCCGGCGAAGCCAGCTGTCGCTCCCAGCAAAGCGCCAGCACCGGCCATACTCGCATCGGAGCAGACGATCGCGCCGATGGCCACTCAGGGCACGTCGATCGACGGTGAAGATTTGGATCAGCCTGCGGAGATTCTCCCCGAAGAGACACAGATCGCTGTGGATTCTTCATCGAACCCGAGTGGCGAAGGGTCTTTGACAGAGACAGAGGAAGTACCGACAGCGGAGCACTCAGATGCGCTGGAACAACTCACGCTTGCGATTGGGCTGCGTGAGCGAAACATGTTGCTCTCTCCAGCTGGCAACAATGCGCTCGAGTACATGCAATCACTGATTGCACAGTATCCGGACGTGGAGGGCGTACGCACGGAACAGCAGCGTCTAGCATTCACATTGCTCGAAAACGCACGCACATCGCTGACGGGCAAACAGCTCGACGACGCTGCAGCGTTCCTCGCTGCCGCTGAACAGCTCATGCCAGGCATGTCTGCGGCGCAGAGTCTGCGTACGCAGGTCAGGCAAGCGAAAGAAGAACGTGATTTTTGGCAATCTATTGCGGAAGCCGGGACGCTGAAACCGACCCGCCCGGTGCAAGCGGAGTATCCGCGCGAAGCTCGCGTTCGCGGCGCCGAGGGCTGGGTGGATGTGGAGTTCACGATTGCTCCGAATGGTTCCACGCAGGACCTCGTGGTTCGCCAGGCAGAGCCCAAGGATCTGTTCGACACGTCGGCGCTCGAGGCAATTCAGCGCGCGCGCTTCGAGCCCTTCCTCAAAGAGGGTCGGCCAATACGGCAGCGGGCACTGCTAAGAGTGAAGTACGAGTTGGAAAGGTGAAGGACAGAGTAAGAAGTCCCTAGTCCCTAGTCCCTAGTCCGTAGCCAGAGGCCAGATTAAGAACTTTCCGATTGCTCTATTCCGCCTGTGGACTGCGAACTGTGGACTGCGGACTTAGCTCCGCCTGCGCATTCTTCTCGAACCGCTTGCCCAACCAGATCCCGACGACTCCCCACGCGGCTGCCACAACTGCGCCGAGTAGCGCGACCGCAGAAGCGCCGAACCCTGCCGCGCCGAGTAGCGAATTGACCTGGGCAGATAGCGCATCGGCACCACGATAGACAGGCACATCGTTGACGTTCTTCGCTTTGTATTTAGTTTCCTTATCGAGCGGCGAATAAAGCATTTCCCGCCCAGGCCGAACGAAGGCGTATTCACACGCGCGCCTGAGCACGAAGACTACGGCTAGTACAGCGAAAGTGCCGCTTGCCGCGAGCGCGAGGAATCCGAAGACCATTGCGAACGGCACGATCGTCAACAACGCGATCACTCCGAATCGTCCGGCGATACGTCCGGTGAGAAACAACTGAGAAAGAATCGTGAGGCCTTGCACGATCCAATCCAATCGAGCAAACACGCGGGTGCGCTCCGTCGTATCCGCAAAGGTTATCTCGACGAGCCTGAGTTGCTCGAAATACAAGAACGTATTCACCGTGGAGAGCAAGACTACGAACAATGCGATGCCGAGCAGGTAAGGCGAACGCAATACCAAAGCAAAACCCGCGAATGGGTTACCGCCGATAGGTCGGTCATTAGCCTGCATTGCCGTGTCCGACGGGGCATTGTCGCGCCAAATCTTCAGCAGGATTCGCTGAGCGACGATCGCCGCGAAGAACATGCCTCCGCCCAGGAATAGGATGCCGCTGTTGCCGATGGTCTCGACGCTCAGATCCGAAATGAACGGTCCGACGAGTGCGCCAGCCGTGCCGCCTGCAGCGATGACACCGAACAGTCTCTTAGCCTGGCCGCTATCGAACAGCTCCAACAGGAAACTCCAGAACATCGAGATCAGAAACAGGTTCAGCACGCTGATGAACACGTAGAAGAACTGGCCGATACGAGCATCGATGGCCTCTCCCTGCATTGCGAATCCGACACCGGTGAGCACGAGGCCAACGAATGCATAGGTGAAAGGCAGGAAGGTCGTGCGTCGAAAGCGCGCGACAATCACTCCATAAATCGGCACGATGGCGAGAGACGCTATCCAAGTAATGACCCAAAGATCCGCGACGCGATCACGGCCCAGCAAAGTCCCGACCGTCTCTCTGACCGGTCGAACCGCGAAATAGCCGGCCCAAAAACAGAAAAACAGAAAGAACGCGGCGATGACCGCGGGCCGCTCTCGTGGCTCCACCAGACGCCACGGCGAATGAGAGCTCGGGTTCATTCGTGCACCCAATTCGTCGTGACAACCAGATTTTGATCCGCCGCGCTAGGGGGAAGCAGAAGGTGTGCTAGGCATGGGCTCCACGACACCATATTTCTTGAGAACGTCGCCGACTGTTTTCGCGTCGCCCACTGCGACGATCTGCAGCTTCTCAGGATCCAGATACTTATCGGCGACGCGTTGAATATCCTTCGGCGTAACGGCTTCGATGTGCTGAGGATAGGTGTCCCAATAATCGTCGGGGAATCCATAGATTTTCTGAGTCGCTAGGTTCGATATCAGGGATTGCGGAGAGTCCAGCGATAACGCGAAGCGGCCCACCAGAGCGCGCTTGGCATTCTCGAGTTCTTGTTTGCTGACCGGTTCTTCGGCAATGCGCTTCAATTCGCTGAACAACTCATGCATCGCACCTTCAGTCACTTCGGTGCGTACGTCAGTCGCTGTGAACACGACGCCGGGAAACGATGAGCCGGTGAAGTTACTAGAGACGCCGTATGTATACCCTTTGTCTTCGCGAAGATTTGTAAACAACCGGGATGCGGGGCTACCTCCCAGGATGTGATTCATCACGACCATCGGAAAATAATCTTCGCTAGCTCGTGGTATTCCCAGTGTGCCGACGCGAAGCGAGGTCTGCACCGAGCCGGGTCGATCGATGATAAATACTCGCGCTTTATCGGGAGCTGCGAGCGCGAAACGTGGATCAGCGGAACTCTCACCCTTGCGCCATCCTGCGAATGCCTTCTCGAGCTGCGAGGTGAGTTGCTTCAAGGTCAAATCGCCGTGGGCGATGACGAATGTATTGTTGGGCGTGTAGAACGCCTGATGATATTTCGCCAAATCGGCTGTGCTGAGCGATGCGATGACGCTCTCGGGCGGAACGATCAGACCGCCGGGATGATCTCCATAGATCACGCCCATGAACCTTTCTTGAGAAACGAAGCTGGGGAGCGATCGTTGGTACTCGAGCTGCGAGGCAAATCGCGTTTTGAACTTGTCGATCTCACTTTGCGGGAAACTTGCGTTGAGAATCACATCGGCGCCGATCGCAAGCGTTGCAGCGAAATGCTCACTCAATCCGTGGAGTGCAACGCCGGACTCCCCCGAGGAAGGTGATGCGCCAGCACTAAAGCTGGCACCCAACGTTGCGAGTTGCTCGGCGATTTCCCGGCTCGTGCGTTCCTTGGTGCCTTCTCGGAGCAAGCTTGCAGTCACCATCGCAACGCCGCGCTTGTCGGCTGGGTCTGCCAGTCCTCCTCCTTCGACTACGAACTGCAGACTGAAAGTCGGGAGCTTAGAGTCCTCCAATAGGTATACGCGAAGGCCATTCTCGAGCGTGGCTTGCTGCGGCCGGGGCAGTCTCACTCGCAGCGTTTCCGGATTCACCGGCGCTTTGCCCTTGATTTCCACGCCGCTGATCGAAGCCGGCTCGGCCTGTGCAGGCGTCGCGCCCGGACTGCCTTGCGTCATCCCGCTCAACGGCAACAGTGCTGCGGCCATGAAGATCGAGAATCGAGTCAATGTCTTCATAGACTTTCTCACTTAGCCGCCTGAGCTTGAGCAGGCATGGTCAGCAGCACGATACGATTCTTGTCGATGAGATACTGCTTCGCGACTCGCTGCACGTCCTTCGCCGTCACGGCGTTGAGCTTCTCCACTTTCGTATTGATGAGATTGGGATCGTCGAATTTGACCGTGAGGGAGCCGAGCATCGTCGCACGCGAACTGGCGCTGCGGATATCGTCGAAGTAGCCGATTTGAGTCGCATTCTTGGCTTTCTGAATTTCCCATTCTGCGGCGGGCTCACGTTTCAGGCGCTCGATTTCCTCGTAAATCGCCGTCTCGACGTCTTCTGGCTTCACCCCAGGCCGCACGGTAGCGGAGATCATGAGCGAGCCGGTGCCTATGCGTTCATCGGCAGTTCCTCCAACACCGGCTACGAGCTCACGTTCCTTGCTCAGCTTTTGATACAAACGCGAGCTGTCCCCGTCTTGCAAGATGGAGGAGAGCACTTCCATGGCGTGGTGATCAGGAGTGTTGCCAGGCACGGTTCTAAAGACCACGAACATGTGCGGCATGCGCGCAAGCGGATCTTTGATTGTGTCGCGCCGTTCGGCACTGTGTGGAGGCTCGGTCAACTCCACGCGCGGCGGCTCTGGCTGGCGCGGAATGTCTTCAAAATATTTGCGGATCAGCTGCGTTGCTGCCTTGGGATCGAAGTCCCCAACCAGAGTCAACACTGCGTTGTTCGGTGCGTAGTAAGTTTTGAAGAACTTCGCGACATCTTCGACGCTCGCGGCGTTCAAATCCTCCATCGAGCCTATTGGCGAATGCCGATAGGCAAAATTGTCATAGAGGAGCTCGATCAAACGTTCGTAGGAGCGGCCATAAGGGCGATTATCGATGCGCAGGCGACGCTCTTCCTGTACTGCTTGTCGCTGATTGTCGAGGTTCTCTTGCGTGATTTCCAAAGACCGCATTCGGTCGGCTTCGAGAAATAGCGCCAGCTCTAGTTGATTCGCAGGCAGTGTCTGATAGTACAACGTGATGTCCGCGGACGTCGTGCCGTTCATGACGCCGCCGTTCGTGAAGATCTGGTAGAAATGCTCGCCATCTCCGACATTCTCCGATCCCTTGAACATCATGTGCTCGAAGAGGTGCGCGAAGCCGGTTAGTCCTTTGCGTTCGTCTTTGGATCCAACGTCATACGCCATATTCAGTGCAATGACTGGAACAGAGCGATCCTGCACTAGTTGCACGCGCAAGCCGTTCTTGAGTGTGGTTTCGGTAAAATCGACACGAACCGCGCTAGCCAATGCGTGCAATGGGAGCGCGCAAACCATCGTAAGTAGTGCAATCGCGATCCGCTGCATGGGTGCTCGGCTCCGCTCGGATATCTGCCATCGGTTTTAGTGCGACCGGCAGAATACACCTGGCTCGAGGATGCTCGCAAAGGCGAACGCCGGCCGGAAACAAGGATGTATCTCGGGGAGGCGAAGCGCTCGCGGATCACGGGGGCGTTCTTCTATCTGTGCGGTTATTTGCTTTCTTGTCTGCGTGCTCCGCGTCTCTGCGAGCAATATTCCGAAATCTATTCCAGCCGCGACGGTTCGTAGTCGCAATACGTGCGGAATCGAGCCTCGGTCCCGCGAAAAAAAAGGCCCGCTAGTGCGGGCCTTGAAGTCGAATTGAATGGAGGGGAACTACGGAATCGTCTTGCTTGCGAGATTGGACAGATCGCTTTCGACACCTGCGCTCGTGTAAGCCTTCACCGCGAAGTACCACGTACCGGAACCTAGGCCTGTGACGACGTACGAGCTCAAGCCGGGGTTCGACAGCTCGACTTGTTCCGACAGAGATGACGAAGATTTGCCGTAGGCAATTCGGAACCCGGCGAGGTTCGTAAGCGCACTGCCATCTTCATTCCGCGTCGGAGGTTGCCAGGACAAAGTGGCCGAGCCATTTCCGCCGGTTGAAGTGACGTTGATCGAGAATGCCGCAAGCGAGTCGCTCACCTTGCCGTCGCTTACCGAGATCACGATGTTCGGATAAGCACCGGCATGCGAGCTCGAAGGCGTTCCTGATAGTCGCCCCGTGGTGGTGTTGAACGTAGCCCAAGTCGGGCGGTTGCTGATGCTGTAGGTCAGCGAGTCGCCGTTCGGGTCCGAGGCTCGCGGTTGGAACGAGTAGGCGGAACCGACGTTCACACTCGTCGCCGGGCTACCGCTGATCGAAGGTGGGCTGTTGGAGCTGGAAGCGGCGTTGACCCGAATCGAAAATGCGCTCAGCGAATCCGTGGCCCGACCGTCGCTCACGCTGATACGGATGTCCCGGAAAGTCCCGCTTTGCGTCGGTGTGCCAGACAAGCGACCCGTGGCCGTATCGAAGCGTGCCCAACTCGGCCGATTCTGGATCGAGAATCCGAGCGTATCGTCATCGCCGTCGGCCGCAGTCGGTTGGAAGGAGTACGGCGCACCTGCGTTGACACTCGTCATTGGCGAGCCCGAGATCGTTGGAGCGGTGTTCTGCGGAGCCTGCACATTGATGGCAAACGAACGTAGCGATGCGGATGCGCGTCCGTCGCTCACCGAGATCACGATGTTGCGGTAGGTGCCGGCATGAGAGCTGGATGGCGTGCCGCTCAACCGGCCGCTTGAAGAATTGAAGGTGGCCCATTGCGGACGATTCGAGATCGAATATCGCAAGATGTCCCCATCGGGATCGCGTGCATTCGGCGCGAATGCGTAAGTCTTGCCGATTTGGACAGCGACGACCGGGGAGCCGCTGATCGTCGGAGCGTTGTTGTCCGGCCCGCGGACTTGAATCGTAAATGGCCCGATCGAGGCACTCGCTTCACCGTCGCTGACGGTGATGTCGATGTTCGCATACGTGCCGATGTTCGCACTGCCGGGCGTGCCGGTGAGTGTGCCGGTCGATGTGCTGAACGTCGCCCAAGACGGTCGATTCGAGATCGAGAAGCTGAGCGCGTCGCCCTCCGGATCGCTCGCGCTAGGATGGAATGCGTATTCTTCATCGATCATCACCGACTCGGCGGGCGTGCCGGTGAGCGTCGGTTCGGTATTAGACGGCGCCGGTGCCTGGTTGCGAGCGTTCACTCGAATGCGGAAGGGACCGATCGATCGGGTGTCTTGGCCGTCGGTCACCGTGATCGTGATGTCTTCGGACTCTCCGACATGTTCATCCCCCGGAGTACCAGTGATGGTGCCGGTCTCGTCATCGAACTCGGCCCAGGCCGGCGCATTCGTGATCGAGAATTCGAGGAAGTCTTCATCCGCATCGCTTGCGGACGGAGTGAATGAATAGAGCTGGCCTGCGTGCACCGTAAACGATGGGGTGCCGCTGATCTCCGGCGCCTGATTTGCCGGAGCAGCCGGTGGGATATCGGGCTGCGCGATGATTGGATTGGGGCTCGGATCCGCGCCAGTTGCGCTTGCCCCGCTCCCACCATCCTCCAAGCATCCGCTGAGCACGACGGCGAGCGGAAAAATCACCGCAGCTCGAAATAGCTGTTTGATCCAAAGCGACGCGCGCCCGCAAACAACCGTTCGCGATCGTCTTTCCTGTATGGCCGTCATGCCGCAACCCCGCTGTCGTAGGACGGAAGTCCTGTAGACCGGAAGCTTTGCGTCCCCGCCTTTCGACGGGTTTGCCCGTTTCAAAATGCGCTCTCCCTTGATCTTCTAATACCTGCCCCACTCGCCGATCTACATGAAATAGATAAGCAACGGTGCCGACGCTAATCGGACCGGATTCGCAAAAGAGTCGCAGTAGGTTGCAGAGGAAGCGGTAGAAGTTTCATCACTTCGACCGGCAGCCCCGCTATCCTGCGCAATCGCGCGATCGGACCGGAGGTTTTGCGTCGCCGTCTTTCGACGGTTATGCCCTTGGCGTAGCGAGCGCGAGTAGACAACAGGAGTTGTTATGTTGCAATTGTCGTCAGCCGACGACAGAGAGAACTTTCATGCTTCACATAACGACGGACAGTCATCAACCCGCGTTAGAGCAAACAGCGGCCGCAGCTCGATGCGTACTACGCATCGCTCTACGACCGCTGTGGGTCAACAAGAATTCTCAGACAAAATTACTGCACGCTCTTCGACACCACGTTCGAAGCTTCGCTTTCGGCGCCGCCCGTCGTGTATGCCTTGACCGCAAAGTAGTAGGTGCCGGGGGAAAGATCGTCCAGCACGTACGTCGTCAAGCCCGCGTTCGCTACTTGAACTGTCTGCGACAACACGCTCGCCGATGTCCCGTAGTGAATGCGATAGCCGGCGAGATTCGTCAGTGAAGTGCCATCCGTGTTCTGTGTTGGTGCGATCCAGCTCAGCGTCGCGCTGCCGGAGCTCGACTGCGTAACGTTGATCGAGAATGCGGCCAAAGATGCATTCGCTTTGCCATCGCTCACGCCGATCACGATGTTCGAGTAGGTGCCGCCATGCGATGAAGTAGGTGTGCCCGAGAGCTGACCCGTCGTTGTGCTGAAGGTCGCCCAAGTCGGACGGTTCGTAATCGAGAAGGTCAGCGCGTCACCGTTCGCATCCGAGGCGGTTGGACGGAAGCTGTATGCGGAACCTATGTTCACCGATCGCGCGGGGCTACCGCTGATGACGGGCGCGGCATTCGAAGTGGATCCCGCAGACACGGTGATCGTGAAGGCCTTCAACGTTGCCGTCGCTTTGCCATCGCTCACTTTAATCGTGACGCTACTGTGTGTGCGCGCCGTAGTGGGTGTGCCCGACAACGTGCCCGTGGAGGTCGAGAAGTTCGCCCAGCTTGGCTTATTCACGATGCTGAAGCCGAGCGTGTCGCCATCGGCATCGCTCGCGACCGGACGGAAGCTATATGCGGTTCCGACTTTCGCTGTGGTCGGGGGAGTGCCGGAGATCGTTGGCGCACGATTCGTCGTGCTGGTGCTTGCGCTGACCTTGATCGAGAAACTTGGGGTGCTCGCGGATTTTCCACCGTCGGAAGCCGTGATCACGATGCTCGAGAAGGTACCGACATGCGAGCTCGAAGGCGTGCCGCTCAGTCGTCCGGTCGTCGAGCTGAAGCTCGCCCAAGTTGGCTTGTTCGCGATCGTGAAGACGAGTGGATCGCCATTCGAATCTTTCGCCGTCGGCTGGAAGCTATAAGCAACGCCGACTTTCGCTGTCGTCGCAGGTGTGCCCGATATCGTCGGTGCAACGTTGGAGCGCGACACGGCACGCAGCGAGAACGCCTTCAATGACTTCGTCGTCGTGCCGTCGCTCACGCGGATCTGGATGTTATTCCACAAACCCACCGCTGATGGCGTACCGCTCAACCGGCCCGTCGTGCTGCTGAAGCTCGCCCAAGCAGGCTTGTTGGAAATCGTGAACTTAAGTGTCTGACGGTCTGAATCGTAGGCTTTTGGGGTGAACGAGTAGAACGAGCCCACATAAACCCAGCTTGCCGGTGTACCTGAGATCGTGGGGGCCGCTGCAAGAGCGGATTGAGCAAAGCCTGAGAGACCGACAAGCGATAAAGCAAGAACGCGCAGGAACTTCGGCAGATTCAACTGCCGAACAGATGCGGAAAAATGCATAGCGAACTACTCCGACGAGCACGCGGAAGACCCAAACCACAAGCTCGCCTTTTGAGCGCGAGCACCTATCGGTCAAGGGAAGATCTGCGTTGTCGGAAGTGCGAAGAGTTCGCGTCCCGTGAGCTCACTTCACGCAGAGAACATCTCTGCGGCAACCCCGCTATCCGTGATGCGCTTTGATTGCGCATCCGAGGACCGGAGGCTTTGCGTCACCGTCTTTCGACGGTTATGCCCTTGTCGACGGTCGGCAGTCTGCTGCAACTAAGCGAGTTGACATATCGGGCGAGCCCGCATCGGCTCGAGGTAGGCAGACGCAAAGGGGATGAGGAGAAGTAGCAGGAGCAGGAGGGGGAAGGATGAGAAGCCCCTAGTCTGCAGTCCATAGTCCGCAGCAAGAGGCGCCCTGGCGCTAGCCAAACTCGCGGAGCGCTCTGGCTATAGACCGCGGACTATGGACTGCGGACTCGCTCTGTTCATTCCGGCAGCACGAATCCGTGCTGCCGAACTAACCGAGTGCACGCGGCGACGAGGCGCAAGTCGTATAAGCGGCCGGCTCCTCGGTTGATCTCATCGATGGCCGCTTCGATGCCGGCCGCGGGTCTGTATGGACGCGCTGAACACATTGCTTCGACGGTATCGGCAATGCCAAGGATGCGCGCTTCGAGCATGATTTCTTCGCCCTTCAGGCCACGCGGATAGCCGCTGCCGTCGTAACGTTCGTGAGATTGATAAATGATGTCGGCCACCGGCGCGCCAAAGTCGACTTCCGCGAGCAATTGGCAGCCCTCTTCCACGTGAGTGCGCATCAAAGCGTGCTCGGCTTCGGTAAGCGGCGCCGGCTTGGAGAGAATCGACGCCGGCACGGCGATATTGCCGACGTCGTGGAGTAAGGCAGCAATGCGAAGGCCATGCTGACGTTCGCCATCCAGTCCCGCTTCGCGTGCGAGGGCAACAGCCAATGCCGCGAGGCGCCGCGATGATCCAGCGGTGTACGGGTCGTGTCGCTCGCTTACGCGAACGAAGGAATCGATCATCGCTTGCAACGCAACATCGGTGCGCTGCAGAGACCCCAGCGTTTGTGCATGCGCGCGCTTCGCCTGCAGCACGCGCCATACTCCTTCGGCGAGCGCCGCGAGCGTGCGCTGATCCTCCTCGGCATAGCCCGCCTCGCGATTCGCAACACCCAAGATCGCGACCGTCTCATCATTCGAAACCATCGGCACTGCTAGATAGCGTTGCAAATCCGGCAAGCCGTCCGGTTGAGGCTTGCGGGCGAGGTCATTGCTCGAAGTAGCACGTTTGGCTCGCACGCACTCGGTAAACAAGTCGGCACGCGCAACGGTTCGAGGTTTGCTGTCGGCCATGATCACATGGGATTGACCGTGATCCCGCCAAGCCGCGAGCTGCACTGTCTTCTCCATGGGATCGACGAAGTACAGATAAGCGAGCGGACTGTTCGTCATCTCGTTTGCTTGATCGATGAGGCGACGTACGATCGCGGATTCATCGAACGTTTCGGATTGCTTGAACAATTCGACCAGAAACTCGAGCTGCCGTTGCTGGATCTTCTGCGCCATCAGCTCACGGCGTCGCTGCGATACATCGCGAACGACCAGCATCGTGTCGCTCCCTGCCGCGCTGAGAACACCTACAGTCACTTCGACGTCGATGAACGTGCCGTCCTGTCGCTTGTGTTTGGTTTCGTAGCGTCCGCCGCCGCTGCCGCGTCCCATCTGCAAGCGCAACGTGCTCTCGCCCGAGCTTTGATCCTCGATATCCGCGACCTTCATCTTCAGAAGATCTTCATGCGCATACCCAGTCATCCGGGAATACGCAGGATTGGCATCGAGCACTCGCCCTTCGCTGTCCAAAACCAAAACACCGTCCGCGATTCCATCCAGCATCGCGCGCCCTGCCCCGGCCTTCTTCTGCAGTTCCTGCTCGTGGGCGAGGCGCTCGCTGAGATCGAAAGCCGATACTAGATCCGCTCGGCGGCCATCGAACTCGATCTCCTGAATGCTCAACGCCACGCTCGCGAGACTGCCATCCTTGCGCTTGTGCTGGACGACGCCCGAAGGGTTCGACCGCCCGTCCTGTGCGCTCAGGTTGCTCGACTTGAGCGCCAAAAATTCTGCGCGCGAAAAGTCATAGAACACCAGTGCCGCTTCGTTCACCGCGATGAAACCGCCGGTTTCGTGATCGGCGATCCACATCGGCAATGGATTGGATTCGAAGATGCGCCGAAAACGCGTTTCGCTTTCGGACAGTCGCTCGTTCATCGTCTCCAGCTCAGTGAGCTGGGATCGAAGCTTGGTCTGAACTTGTTGCGCTCGCTCGAGCGCTTCCAAATGCTTCTGATTCGCTTCAGCGCTCGCTCGCGCAGCATGTGCACCCGTTTGACTGAATGCCGCGGGTGCAGGCGTAGCCGAGGGACGCGGCGCAGTGTTTACGAGTAACTCATCGATTGCCGCGAGCAGCGCATCTGGCGCAACGGATCGCGCCAGAAATCGCTCCGCTCCGAGCTCGAGGGCAAAGCGTTCGTACTTGGGATCGTCGTGACGGCGCGTATAGAAGATGAAAGGGACGCTCTGCAGCCGCTCATCTTGCTTCCACTTGCGGCACAACGCGAACCCATCCATGCGCGGCAAGACAATGTCGGAAACAACGGCATCGGGCGGATCCCGCCGAGCCGCATCGAGTGCCGCCAAGCCGTTTGCGGCTCGTTGCACTTGATGGCCGCGGCCGACCAGCAATTGTTCGATCGCGCTCTGCTCCGAATCGCGCTCGAATGCGATCAGAATGACACCCATGCTTTCTCCCCGCTCCGCGTTCTAGGCGAAGTGTCCAATCCGGCGCTCTGCGCCACGGCCCGTTGGCCGACTTATGTCGCCCAGCAACAGCCGAAGAGTATGCCGATTAAGCCTTTGAATGGCACGCTTCAAGGGGCGTGTGAGGTGTGAAGTGTGATGTAAGGCCGCTCGCGGCCGTGTAGAGGTGCACAGGGGTGTAGGCGTGTAGAGGTCAGAAGGTACCGAGCCATCAGTAGACGTTTCTGACCTCTACACGTCTACACCTTCCACACGTCTTTCACCCCAGCGCAGCGACCCTACTCCAACTCCTTGACCATCCTCTCACGCATCTTCGCGTCAGGTAGTTTGCCGAAGCCGGCTTGCAGGTTGTCGCGCATGTGCGTGACGCGCGAGGTGGCGGGGATTACGCAGGTGACGGCGGGGTGGGAGAGGATGAACTTCAGGAAGAACTGTGCCCAGCTCGTGCAATCGAACTCGCGCGCGTATGCGGGCAGTTTTCGCCCGCGAACGCGCGTGAACAATGCACCTTCTTCGAAGGGTCGATTGATCAGCACAGCGATGCCGTTTTCCTGACACCAAGGCAGCAATCGTTTCTCGGCTTCGCGCGTCGCAAGAGAATAGTTGAACTGAGCGAAATCGAGCTTCTCGACTTTCAGCACCTGCTCTATGTCTGCATGCGCACTCACGGTGTAGTGCGTGACGCCTGCGTAGCGCAGCTTGTTTTCATCCTTGAGTCGACGAAGGGTCGGCACGTGTGCGCGCCAATCGAGCAGATTGTGAATCTGCAGCAGATCCAATCGCGGCGCCTTGAGCAGCCGCATCGATTGTTCGATCTGCGCGACTCCGTTGTCCCGACCGGTCGTCCACACCTTGGTGGCAAAGAAAGTATTGGCGCGCTTCCCGAGCTGCTGTACCAGATCCCCGGTGGTGCGCTCCGCCTGCCCATACATCGGTGAACTGTCGATGAGGCGCGCTCCGGATTCGAAGAAGGCCTTGAGCACATCCAACAACGGTGCGCGCTCCTCGGAGCTCGGACCCACATCGAACGTGTTCCAGGTACCCATCCCCACGATAGGCAATGCATCCGGCGTCGCTGCACTTGCAATAGTACGAGTCAACATGGTCTTCGGTTTCGATATCGCCTCCGCACCGACCACGGCACTCGAAAGCAAGGCGCCCGAGGCCAAAGCGGAATGCGTTAGGAAGGAACGGCGACTTAGATGCATAGCATCGATAGTGACGGGTGACGGGTGACGGGGTGACAAAGCACTGACGGACCTGTGACGATACTCGCCGGCATTAAGATCGTAGACCAAAGCGTGCGATCAGAGTTCTCCTGCGTGTCACTCGTCACCCCTCACTCGTCACATTTCTTCACTCAACCCTATTCACCCCCATCCAATATTTTCCCAACGTCCCGACCTGATCGGTGAACTGTTTGAAATCCACAGGCTTCACGATGTAGCTATTCGCGTGGCGCTCGTAGCTGCGCAGCATGTCGGATTGCTGATCGGACGAGGACATGATGACCACCGGTGTCGCCCGGGTCGCAGGATCGGCTTTGATTTGCGCAAGCACATCGAGTCCGTCGATTTTCGGCATGTGCAGATCGAGCAGCATCAGACGCGGGTTGCCAGAGGTGCGCTGCGCGTAAACGCCCTTACAAAAGACGTAATGCAGCGCAGCTTCGCCGTCTTGAACCCACACGATTTGCTGCTTGACGCCGCCCAGCTCCAAGGCGCGGATCGTCAGTTCCGCATCGGTCGCATTGTCGTCGGCTAACAGGATGTAGCCAGGATGAATCATGGCTCACCCCGAGTACTCGAGGGATGCTCGATCCGACGACGGGCAGGAGCGATTGCGAGCACATAAATTGATTGCCGAACCATTCTCATGAAGCTGCCTCCGCCCCGCCGAAAGGAAGATTCTC
Source organism: Steroidobacter sp. (assembly GCA_025929585.1). Taxonomy (GTDB): domain Bacteria; phylum Pseudomonadota; class Gammaproteobacteria; order Steroidobacterales; family Steroidobacteraceae; genus Steroidobacter. Next base: position 5,194 of record JAICPY010000001.1, on the reverse strand, counting down.
TAACACTGCGATCGCGAAAGCATACTCGCGAGCGACCTCATGCAAATGCTCATAGCGGCCCGACTTACCGCCGTGGCCTGCCTCCATGTTGACGTGCATCAGCAACGGCGCATCGTTGGTCCGCAATGCACGCAGCTTGGCAACCCATTTCGCAGGCTCGAAGTATTGAACTTGGCTATCCCACAATCCGGTCGTGATCAGCATGGCCGGATAGGGTTGCGACTTTACGTTGTCGTACGGCGAATACGAGAGCATATAGTCGTAATAGCGGCGCTCGTTCGGGTTGCCCCACTCGTCGTATTCCAGCGTGGTCAATGGAATGGTTTCGTCCAGCATCGTCGTGACGATGTCGACGAACGGAACGTGCGCGATGAGGCCGCCATATTTCGACCCCGCAACATTGGCGATCACGCCCATCAATAGTCCGCCTGCGCTACCGCCGGCAGCGACGATTCTGTGCGGCGCGCAATATTTATGCTCGACCAGATAGTCGGTGACGTCGATGAAATCCGTGAAGGTATTCCACTTGTTCAGCAAGCGCCCTGCGTCATACCAGCGTCGGCCCAGCTCTTGCCCGCCGCGAACGTGCGCGATCGCGAAGACGATGCCACGATCCAGTAGCGATAGTCTCGTCGAGCTGAAAATCGGATCGGAGCACAATCCATACGAGCCATAGGCATATAGATAAAGCGGCGCATTTCCGTCTTTGCGAACATCACGCCGATAAACAATCGAAACTGGCACTCGCTCGCCGTCTCGTGCTGGGACCCAAACAAACTCGCTGACATAGTTCGCAGGATCGAATTCACCCAGCACCGGCTCGCGCTTCAGAAGCGTGCGATCCCCGCTCTGAAGATCCCATTCGAACGTAGAGGCCGGCGTGGTGAGCGAGGTATAGACATAGCGCAACTTAGTGCCATTCAACTCGGGGTTGGAAGAAAACCGCATCGTGTACGCCGGATCGTCGGCATCCAAGTAAGTGGGCTCCCCATCCCAGCGCTGCACGCGCAGTTTCATCAAACCGCCTGAGCGTTCGCTGACGGCGAGGAAATCACGGAAGATTTCGAAGGCATGCACGAACACTTCCGGATCGTGCGGTACCGCGTCATGCCACAAAGCACGATCACTCGGATTTTCGAATGGCGCACGAACGATGCGGAAATTCTGAGCTTGCCAATTCGTGCGGACAATGAAGCTTCCAGGCAGATGATCGAGTTGATACTCGTGGTCCGTCTCGCGCGCGCAGAAGATGCGAAAATCGAAGCCGGGATCGTCGGCACGCGCGTAACGCCACTCCGATGAAGTCGTGCTTTCGGCACCGATCAGCAGAACTTCCTCGGATTTGCTACGCGCGACCGTGAGATCGAAAGCTTCATCCGGTTCCTCATAAACGATCGGATCCGCACCGATCGCGCCGAGTCGATGGCGTCGCACTCGTCTGCCCAGCAACGTCACCGGATCCTTCTCGACATAGAGGAAGGTGCGGCTGTCATCCGCCCAAGCGATCGCCGCTTCGACATTCTCGATGGTATCGGGCAGCAACGCGCCGCTGACCAAATCCTTCACGCGCAATCTGAACTGGCGTCGACCGACCGTATCTTCCGTATAGGCGAGCAACCGGTTGTCGGGGCTGACTTCGTAGCTGCCAAGTTTGAAGAATGCCTCCCCGGCTGCGAGTTGGTTGCAATCCAGCAGCACCACCTCGCTGGCTCCTTCCACCGCGCTGCGGCGCAGGACAATTGGATATTCCAGCCCTGTTTCGAATCGCGTCGTGTACCAGTAGCCGCGGTACAAAACCGGCACCGAGGCATCGTCTTGTTTGATACGGCTGAGCATCTCGTTGTAGAGCTGCCCCATCAGCGCTTGGTGCGGTGCAAGAAGCGCAGTGGCGTACCGCGTTTCGCCACGCAGAAACTCGAGCACTTCGGGATTCGTGCGAGTGTCGTCGCGCGGCCAGTAGTAGGGATCTTCCCGAGTGCCATGCGCCGAAACGACGGGAAAGGGCCGGGATGGCGCGCGGGGCGGGTATTTCAGATCGGACGTCGTCAACGATGCTTCCAATATTCTCGTTTTGGCTCCACTGGTTTATACGTGCGCACTTGCCCGCCGTAAATCCGCACGACCGGCGAACCTCGTCACGAAGGGTGACGTGGTCGCGCGCGTTCAGCGCCTCGGAACGTATACAACGCTCCTAGGCGGTTCGCGCCGTCATCAAGGTCCTACCTTTCGCGCTGCATGTGCGATTAAATCGCGCGGCGGCGGGGATACTCGCAAGGGCGTCGAGCCTTGGCCCAGATGGCCGTTTCGAACATCGGGTGCGGCGAGTACCGAATTTGGGGCCCAGTTCACGCGCGCGTAACGAGAAATGCGGAATCAGTTCTCAGTCGCGCGATGTTGCATAAGTAGTATTGCGCGACAAGCATGAAAACCCCCAGGAGGGGTCATATGGCCAATGCCCAGCACGGTCGTTCTCACGGCGGGAATGACGAAGTTAATCTCGAGATCGACGACACGCAGAATTTAAGGCAGCTCGATGAAGGGCATCATCCGCCCATTCTCGTGCTGAGCCGAGACGCGAACCTCGTTGAGACGGTCAAAAAGGCCGCTCCCCGGGGTACGGCTGTCAACGCTGCACCGGATCTGGACAGCGTCGCCGACAAATTACCGACCTTGAAGCCGGGCGTCCTAGTGGCGGATACCGCTAGTACCGCCGATGTGGCAGGCATGGTCGCGCAGCTCACACAGCATTTCCCAGAGCTCGTCGTCGTCGTTGCCGGTAAGCGCGAAGATAGCGCTGGCCTAATGCAATTGACGGCTGCGGGCCGCATCTTCCGCTTTCTACTCACCCCGCTCTCGCACGGCCAGACGCGCCTCGCGTTGGAAGCTGCAGTAACGCAGCATGCCGACCTGGCCGCGGCTGGCGATCGCTTGTCCTCGGGCGGTAGTGGCAGCAGCGGCTCGAAGAATTACGTAGTGACTTACGGCGCGCTCGCTGCAGGGTTGCTGGTCGTCATCGGCGGTATTTGGTTCGGTGTCAGCCAATTCACCGGCGACTCAGAAGCACCTGCACCGACAGCCACGACGCTCGAAACTCCCGGCCTGCCCGATAAGCCGGATCCCGTGAAAGCTGAGCTCGCATTGGCGAAGGAAGCTTTCGATCAGGGCAAATATCTGGAGCCTGCGAACGAAAGTGCGCTGGACTTGTACCGCAGCGCATTGGCACTCGACCCGAACAATGAGGACGCGCTCGCCGGCATTCGTTCGGTAACAGATAAAGTTCTGGAGCGCGCCGAAGCGGCTCTGCTCGCTGAGCGCGTCGAAGAAGCGATCGTCAGTATCGAGCGTGCCCGCGACATCGATGCGACTCACCCTCGACTGGCATTCTTGGATTCGCAGATCGCGCGCGAGCGCGAGCGCTTGAAGCTTTCGCAAGCACAAGAAGTCGGCAATCGCGTCAATACGCTGGTCGCACAAGCGAACGAGCGCATGCAGAGAGGCCGATTGATTACGCCCTCCAATGGCAATGCACGTGATGCCTTGCTAGAGGCTCGTAAGCTCGATCCCACGAATCCCACGGTTGCCCAATCGATTCGCGAGTTGAGCGGTACGCTCACTGAAGAGGCTCGTCAGCTTGTGGCGGCAGGCAAGACCGATGACGCTCAGGCCTATGTGAACGCCGCTCGCGGGCTCGGATTCTCAGGTTCCTCACTTGCAGCGGTTGAACGATCGCTCACGGAAGCATCTCGCAGTTCAACTCCAGCGCGTCGTTCAGCGCCCGCCGGCGGCGGCGGCCCGAACGTCGACACGCTCGTCGCGGAAGTTCGTCAACGGATGACCGAAGGCAAACTCATCGATCCAGCCGGCGACAATGCTCGCGAGGCTTTAGCCAGCTTGCGTGCCGAAGCTCCGACCCGACCCGAAGTCGAAGAGCTGTCTCGCACGTTGTCCACGCGTCTGCTCAGCTCAGGCCGACAAGCGATGGCCGCAAAGGCGTTTGATCGCTCGGCACAGCTGATCGCGGCGTCTCGCGATGTCGGCGGCGCCTCGATGGCCGGAGATGTCGCGAAGGCTGAAGCCGACCTTAGCGCGGCCCGCGAAGAACACGCGCTGCTCACGAACATCGTGTCCGCTTCGACGCTGAAGCGTACTCGCACTGTGGCGCCTTCCTATCCTTCCGACGCCCTGAAGAAAGGCATCGAGGGTTGGGTGGAGCTCGCCTTCACCGTGATGCCGAATGGCTCGGTAGATGAAGTCGAAGTACGCAACGCCAGCCCGGCGGAAGTGTTCGACGATGCCGCAATCAAGGCGATTCGTCAGTGGCGCTTCGAACCCGTCGTGCGCAACGGCAAAGCCGTCCAGCAGCGCGCCATGGTTCGCCTGCGCTTCGCCGAAGGACAGTAGTAGGTATCGGTGAAGGACGTGTACGGTGTGACGTGTAAGGTCAGAGCTAAAAACCTGACCCTCACGTCACATCTGTGTTCTGACCCGTACACGCCTACACTTCACACCCGTTTACGGCTCAGGCGCAAGCGCGCCTGAGCCTCAGATACTCCACCCGATCTTGCATCCGGTCACGGTGAAATCCGTTCTCCGGGCAATATTCGAGCGAGCTCATACGCCGCTGTAACTCAGCGGCCCGATTGGGATCCGGTGTTACCCGCGGACGCACTACGACGTCCGTCGATCGCTTGAACTTGAAGATCATTGTCGTTATCCCCGCAAACTTCCCTTCTTGACGTCATCTAACGCATGACAATGCGTGTTGGATCCACTTACATAATGCCGGCAAGCAAGATGGATCAAGCAAGTCCGCAGTCCGTGGTCTTTAGCGGGAAAGGATCATCCTTATGCGCCGTGGAAGTTGATGGATCAGGAGTGCGTAAGGATAGGTATTTGTTCGTACCACCGAGCAGAGTGATAGTGAGTAGCGAATCGCTGGATAGTGAGAACTTCCTTTCCGACGAATCACGAGTCTGAATCACTAGTCACTCTCGCTGATTCTCCTTTGCCGCGATTCCCGTCCTTTGCGGGCGCACGACGCAGAAGCGCTGCCCCGTAGGCGCTTCCATCACGCACCAGGTGTGGATGGGTTGCACGCGCTTCGCGCCGAGTTTTTCCAGACGCTTCACCTCGGCTTCGATGTCATCCGATTCGATATCCAGATGAACGCGGCTCTCGTGGCTCACTTGCTGGA
>JAICPY010000125.1 GCA_025929585.1 Steroidobacter sp. | reverse complement strand
GTAGACGATCCGAGCGTTGAGCTCATCATGCAAGTCGGCACCAATCTAGCCTTCGCCAAAGTCGCCGGTGAGGCAGAGCATTGGTTAGGCAAACCCGTGCTTGCAGTCAACACATGCACCTACTGGCACGCGCTGCGAACTCTCGGCATCGAGGACAAGATCGAGGGATTCGGCTCGCTGCTGATGGAGCATTAGGAAGAGGGAAGCGGATAGCGGATGGCGGATAGGGAATACGGGTAGTAAGGAAGCCGCCCCTCGCGTGCGACTGTGATGCCTACCTCAGTGCGGAGCTGTATGCCGTACTACGCTCCTGTTCTGCTATCGTTCCTACTCGTCCAGTAGCGACTTAGGTCTTTTATGCGTCCGATTCGACCCAGCGCCGGCTTGAACAACGTCCGTTACGAGATCCGTGGCGATTTGGCACGGCGTGCGAACGAGATGGAGCGGATGGGATACGACATCATCCCGTTGAACATCGGCAATCCCGGTGTATTCGGTTTTCGGACGCCCGAGACCATGCGCTTGGCGATGATCGAAAACCTGCGCGCCAGCGAAGCGTACTGCCACCAGAAGGGCATTTTCCCGGCGCGCGAAGCCGTGGTCATGCAGCAGCAGAGCCGCGGTGTTCGCGGTGTAAGCGCCGATGAGGTGTTCATGGGCAATGGCGTGAGCGAGCTCATCGATCTGGTGCTGCGAGCGCTGTTGTCGACCGACGATGAAGTCCTGGTACCCAGCCCGGACTATCCGTTATGGACCGCGGCGGTAAATTTGAACCGCGGTCGCGCCGTTCATTATCCCTGTCGACCTGAGAACAACTTCGAACCGGATCCGGCCGACATCGAGGCGCTCATCACGAGTCGCACGCGCGCGATCGTCGTGATCAATCCAAACAATCCCACTGGCGCGGTGTATTCGAGAGCGACGCTGGAAGCGATCGCGCGCATGGCCGAGAAGCATCATCTGGTCGTGTTCTCAGATGAGATCTATGACCAGATTCTCTACGACGATGCGCAGTTCATCCCGATGGCGACGCTGGTCCATGGCACGTTGTGCGCGACCATGTCAGGGCTGTCGAAAGTTTATCGAGCGTGCGGGTATCGCGTCGGTTGGGCGGTGTTCTCCGGTGAGATCGAACAGGCTCGCGAATATTTGAGCGCGGTAGACAAACTGTCTTCGTTGAGATTGTGCAGCAACGTGCCTGGACAATGGGCCGTGCAGACCGCACTCGGCGGATATCAGAGCATTCACGAGCTCACGCGCCCTGGCGGCAGACTGTATCAATCCAGGCAGGCCATTCTCGATGGCATCGCAGCGAGCAAGTATTTCGAGGTTCGCCAACCTCGCGGCGCGATCTACGCTTTCATCGGCGTCAAAGACCGTGCGCTACCCGGTTTCGACGACGAACAGTTCGCCATGGATCTCCTCCAACACAAGCATGTACTCCTTGCCCCCGGCACGAGCTTCAACACGCCTTACAAGAGCCACTTCCGCATCACGAATCTCCCGACCGCAGAAGTGCTCGCGGACGTCTTCCGGCGCATGGAAGAGCTCCTCGACACGTATGCCTCAGGCACCACCCCAATGTCGCGCCCGGCACCGGAGTTGAAGGTGGTGAAGACGAAGTGACAGGTGACGGGTGACGAGTGACGGGTCCAGAGCGGAGGCTCTCGCTATACTAAGCGCGCAGCGTTTCTTGCCCGTCACTTGTCACCCCGTCACCCGTCACTCAAGTTGCAACTCACCCTCCCGCTAACCACGACGCCTGTCGACCCCGTCGTTCTGACCGCGAGTCGGCGGCTAGCGCACGCGATGCGGCTGGCGCATGCCGCGCAAGCGCAGGCCAAGGGGCTCACCGTTTGGCGAACTCCGCAGATCCTGCCTTGGCAGACGTGGTTGCGTCGGCAGTATCTGGAAGCGCGTGCTGCTGCCGGCGAAGCCCGATCGCCCACTCGAGTTCTAGCGAGCGCGCAGAGCCGGGTGCTTTGGGACGATATCGTCGTTAACAGTTCGCTCGCGCGCGATCTGCTCAATCCTTCCAATGCAGCTCGATTGGCTGCGCGCAGCTGGCGTCGTCTGCACGATCATCTGATCTCTCTCGATGCTCTGGCCGAGTACGACACGGCAGAAGCACAGGCTTTTCATGCTTGGTGTAAGGAATTCGAGCGTCGGTGCCTGGCATTGAACGCGATCGATGAAGCTCTGCTGTCTCATTGGGCCGAGGACTCTCAGTTCGTGCCCGAAGATTGCATCGCTTGTGCCGGCTTCGACGTCATGCCTCCCGCCATGCGCAGACTCATCGAGCGCTGGCGTCGGGCAGGTAAGCTCATAGAGCTCGATGTGACTAACAAGCGTGCAGCGCAGATCGATGTCGTAGCGGCAGCGGATTCTGAAGACGAGCTTTTTCATGCAGCCAGCTGGGCGCGAGAGCAGGTGCTCGCAGGCAAGAGTCGCGTCGGGATCATCTTCAGTGACCTGCAGTCGCGGCGTGCCGAGGTCGTGCGCGTGTTCGAAGACGTGTTCGCACCTGGACAGCGTCAGGCGGGCGTAGCAACCGCAGCCATCCCCGTGATCGTTGCCGCGCCTGCGCCGCTTGCCTCTTACCCAATCGTCGATGCGGCACTCCTCGCGCTGCAACTCGCTGCCTTTGCGACTAGCAACGATGCCGGCCGCTTGCTGCGTTCTCCCTTCTTGAGCGGCGGAATTAGCGAGCGAGGTGCACGCGCCCTGGCGGACCTGCGTTTACGCGAAGAACAGCGGGAGCGTTGGGATTGGTTCGAGCTCGAGCGATGGGCGCAGATGACCCAATGCGAGCAACTGCAGCTCGCCGGACGCAAGGTCAACGAATTGATTCGAAGCATCACTGCTGCCGCATGCGCAAGCGAATGGGTCGAGCGATTCCAAGCCTTGTGGCTGACCTGCGGCTGGCCGGGTGAGCGCACGTTGAGCAGTGTCGAACATCAAACCGTAGAAAAAATGCAGAGCGTCCTGGCGGAGTTCGGCAGCTTAGATGCGGTCGCCGGACGCATGAACTTGCAGCGCGCTGTCGCTCGGCTGCGTGATTTGCTGAACGACACGCCATTCGAACCTGAGACGACGACCGGATCGGTGATGGTGATCGACGCCGCGACGAGCGCGGGGATGCAGTTCGATGCGCTATGGGTCGCAGGCCTCGATGCGGAACGTCTACCAGCCCCCATCAATCCCGACACACTGATACCTCTGGAGCTACAACGTCGCGCAGGCATCCCGGACGCAACACCCGGCGGAGTTTTGCAGGTTGCCACGATGCAATTGCGACGGTGGAGCGGTTCTGCCAAACACGTTGTGCTGTCCTGGCCGAAACGCGATGGCGATGCGCACCTGCAAGCAAGTCCACTGGTCGCGAATCTCGGCATCGATGCTCGCGACACGCCAGCCGCGAGCAACGTTTCCACTCTAAGTCGCTTGCTGTTCAATGCTCGCCCGCAATTCGAATACGTCGTCGACGAACGTGCTCCGCTTTTGCCTCAACCGGCACGCGGAGGAACGCGAACGCTGGAATTGCAGTCGATTTGCCCTTTCCGTGCTCAAGCCGAACTGCGGTTGAAAGCGCAGCCCTTGCCGCGTGTCAGCCTGGGTATCGAGCCAATCGACCGCGGCGCAATTCTGCATCGTGTTCTGGAAGAGATTTGGGACACGCTCAAGACGCAGGAATACCTGGTCAGTTTGGATGAGAAGGAACTCGAGCAGCGAGTGCGAGACAGTGCTCAGCGTCATGCGGCCCATGCCTTGCGTCCCGATACGCGGCATCGAGTCCATCTCGCGGCGCTCGAAGTAGAGAGTGTCGTGCGTCAGGTGATGCGATTGCTCCGGCTCGAGAAGCAGCGGCCACCGTTTTCCGTACAGCTCGCGGAAAGTGCGGAGACCTACACCCTGGGCGGTCTTACGATTACCTTGCGTCCTGATCGGATCGATGATCTCGCGCAAGGCGGGGCTTTGCTGATCGATTACAAACTCGGCGATTCGCATCGACCGCGCGATTGGTTCGATGCCTTGCCGGGACGCCCAAGGAGACCGCAACTGCCGGTGTACGCTCTGGCTCATGCTGACCAACTGCGCGCACTCGCGTACGTCGTGCTCGCGCCTGGAGCGGTCGAGTATCGCGGCTGGAGCGACGGTGCAGAGGTGGGGCCTGGCGTAGTTGCCTATCCGAGCGGAATTCGCGTCGACTTAGGCGATCCGGCGGATTGGACTGCGCTCATGCATCACTGGCGTTTCACGCTGACGCGCTTGGCGGAACGTTATGTGGCCGGAGAAGCCAAAGTCGATCCGCTGCCGCAGGAATGCGCGACCTGCCACTTGAGCACGTTGTGCCGCATTCATGAGCTCACCTTAAGCCGTGATGAGGACGACAGGTTGATGGAGGGACGCGGCGATGGTTAGCGATGCTGCCGCGCGCGCCGAAGCGCTCGACCCTCGTAGGTCCTTCATCGTGCAGGCGCCGGCAGGTTCCGGCAAAACAGAGCTGCTTGCGCAGCGCTATTTGCGGTTGCTCGCGACCGTCGAGGCGCCAGAGCAGATCCTCGCGCTAACCTTCACTCGCAAGGCCGCAGCGGAGATGCGCACGCGCATTCTGCAAGCGGTCGCGGCAGCCGCTGGTGCGCCGCCTTTGGAACGGCATAAGCGCATCACTTGGGAGCTCGCCCGCGCGGTGCGCGAGGCGGACGATCGCCACGAGTGGCAACTCACGCAACATCCCTCACGGCTGCGTATTCAAACCATCGATGCGTTGAACGCATCTCTCGCGCGCCGCTTGCCGCTTTTAGCAGGTACCGGTGCGGCGCTCGAGCCTACCGACGATGCTTTCCCGTTATATGAGTTGGCTGCGCGTCGCTTGATCGAGCGGCTTGGCGAGGATTCAATAGTTTCGACGCAGCTGAAAGTCTTGATCGTTCATTTGGGTAATCGCGTCGATCGAATCGTCGCACTCATCTGCGATCTATTGGCAAAGCGCGATCAGTGGTTGCATCCCGTCATTCGTGCGCGGGCAACCGCGGATCTGCGTCAACTCTTGGAAAGCACGCTCCAAAAACTCGTCCAACGGCATCTGCAATTGTTATGCGAATCGCTCGGTGCGCAGCGTCGCGAGGAGATCCTGGAGCTATTGCAGTACGCTGCCGTGAACTTGCTCGAGACTGCAACGACGAGTGCTGTGCGTCGCACTCAGCTCGAAGCGGCATTGGCCTATCCGGTGCTCGATGATAATAGTGAGAGCCTCTCGACATGGCGTGCCGTTGCGAGCTTGCTTTTCAAACAAGACGGCGATCTCTACGAGACCGTTACGGTGCGTCACGGATTTCCGACGACCAATCGCGAAATGAAGACCAGGATGCTGAACCTGCTCAGGGGGCTCAGTGTCGATTCACTTGCGTGCGATCGATTGATCGAGCTTCGAACTCTGCCTGATCCGGTTTACAGCGAAGAGCAGTGGCGCACGCTGCAAGCATTGTTGGAGCTCTTGCCGGCGGCGACTGCCGAGCTGCAGATCGTGTTTCAAACTCGCAGTGAAGCCGACTACGTTGAAGTTGCGCTGCGAGCCTTGCGCTCTCTCGGCACCACGGATGAGCCAACGGATCTGGCGCTCGCTTTCGATCATCGCTTGCAGCACATTCTCTTGGATGAATTCCAAGATACTTCGTTTGCACAATTGGATCTGCTCGAGCGACTAACAGCCGGGTGGGTTGATGGCGATGGTCGCACGTTATTTTGCGTCGGCGATCCCATGCAATCGATCTATCGTTTCCGGCAAGCTGAAGTCGGATTGTTCATCGAGCTTCAGCAGCACGGTCTGCGCGATCTGCGGCTACACCCGCTGCGCCTGGAAACGAATTTCAGATCCGTGCCACCCATCATCGACTGGGTAAATCGGGTGTTTCCGAATGTATTGGATGCACGTAGCGACGCCGAGCAAGGCGCAGTGCAATACAGCCCGAGTACAGCGGCGAAAGAAGGCGAGGGCGCTGTGCATGTGCATGCCTTCGTCGATGGCGACAAACAAACGGAAGCACAGCGGGTAGTCGAGATCGTCAAAGAAGCGCTTGCCCGAGACACAACGGGGCGCGTGGCTGTGCTCGTCACGGCGCGCACGCATGTCGGCACGATTGCTCGTGCCCTGAGCGAAGCAGGCATTGCTTTCCAGGCCATCGAAATCGAACAGCTGCGTGAACGACCGGTCGTTCAGGATCTCATCGCACTGACGCGTGCGCTGGTCCATCTTGCCGATAGAACTGCGTGGCTCGCGATTCTGCGTGCGCCGTGGTGCGGGCTGCAGTTGCCGGATTTGCATGCGCTGGCCGGTATTCACGAGCAGACGCTCCATGCAGCGATCGAAAGCGCTCTGAGATCTCCTGCAGGAGGCCTAACGCAGGACGGCCGAGCTCGGTTGGAACGCACGCATACCGCATTGAACGCCGCTCTAGCAGAGCGGGGCAGGTGGCCGTTACGGGTTTGGGTCGAACGGGCGTGGAACGCGTTGAGCGGGCCCGCCACGCTGCTGCGCATCGAGGATTTGGCGGACGCACAGGCGTTCTTCGATCGTCTGGAGGATCTCGAGACTGCGGGCGATCTCGAAGATATCGCACGCCTCGATGACCAACTCGCACGGTTGTTTGCGAACGCCCGCGTCGTGGGAGAGGTGCGCGTTGAGCTGATGACGATACACGCCGCTAAAGGTCTGGAGTTCGAGACGGTGATCCTGCCTGGCTTACAGCGCCAACTGCGAGTTGAGGATCGTGAGCTCCTACGCTGGACACGAATTGCCGGTGTGCACGGAGGATTTGTGCTGGCACCGATCAAAGCGGAAGGGAGCGAGGCGGATCCGATCTACCGCTGGATCGAGTTACTCGAACGTCAGCGCATTCTTCGCGAGCGAGCGCGCCTGCTCTATGTAGCGGCGACTCGCGCGAAGTGCGCGCTGCATTTGCTGGGAACCGTACAGGCACGAAGACGCGACGGTGAAGTCATGATCCGCGAGCCTCGCCGGGGTTCGATGCTGAGAATGTTGTGGCATGCTTTGGCGCCGGAGTTCGAGGCTGCCGCGCCTACGGACCTCGGGCGACCCGCAGTGATCGAGCTTCCAGTGCAAAAGCTGCGTCGCCTGCCCATCACCTGGCAACCGCCGCAGCCTCCGCTACCGATCCGAGCGAATGCACTTGAAGTCGTGGACATCGAGCAAGAGCAGCCACCGTTCGAGTGGGTTACGCTCACAAGCCGGCATGTGGGAACGCTCGTGCATCGTGAGTTGGAGCGATTCTGCCGGCTGCAAGCGATAGGCAAGGCAAGCACTCCCGCTGCAGCACGAGCACGGTTCGTCATCGAGTTGCAAGAAATGGGTGTGCCGCTAGAGCGCAGCGAAGCCGCGGCGGATCGCGTGGTGGCCGCGCTTGAGCGCACGCTTTCCGACCAACGCGGCCGATGGCTGCTCGGCCTCGAGGGAGATCTGAGCGAAGCGGAGTCCGAGCTGGCGCTGAGCAGCTCGCAACAAGGTCAGATCCTCGAAGGCATCATCGATCGAACATTCGTCGATCGCGAAGGCGTGCGCTGGATCGTCGATTTCAAAACGAGTACCCACGAGGGCAGCGGCTTGGAGGCTTTCTTGGATCAAGAAGTCGAGCGTTACCGAGCCCAACTCCACCGATACGCCGCCTTGATCCGCGCATTCAAACCCACACAAGAACTCAAGGCCGCACTGTACTTCCCGCTGTTGAAGCAGTGGCGCGAAGTCGTATTGGGTTGAAAGATCCTGATTGAAGAATTCCTTTCCGACGAATTGGGAGGAAGACGGTCTAGCCGCAATAACCCTGTGAGTCTCCTACCCACAGACTGCGGACCACGGACTGCAGACTCTCTCCTTCGGGGGCCTCCATTTGTGACGTCTATACATCCCTTCTAGATTCTCGGCTGAGTACAATGGCGGCGGCTTCTTAGGGCTCGAGGAGCATCCGTGCATATCATCATTGCCGTCATCACAGCGTTAGCCGGGCTGATCTGGGCGTTGAACTCTCTGCAACGTTCCGGGTTCAACTTGAATGCGTTGAATCCATTTCTTGCGTATCGGCGCTGGCAGTGGCGTCGCACGTATGGCGGCCGGCCGATCTACAAACTCGATCGTCCGATAGACGTCGCCGCAGTCTTGTTGCTTGGCATCGCCAAAGCTGATGGCGCCATTACTTCCGACCAGAAGAAGACGCTGCTGGAAATGTTTCAGAGCGAGTTCGACATCTCGCGCGATGAGGCCAGCGACTTGCTGCTCGCCAGCTCGCACCTGATTCGCGACGAGATCTATATCGTGGATCACCTAGACAAAATTCTCGAGCGCAGTGCCGAGCGATTCGAGTCCGAAGCCGTGGCATCGCTCCTCGCCATGATGCGCCGCTTGGCCGCAATGGACGGCTCCATCAACAGCGAACAAGAAAGACTCATCAACGCCACCGATCAATATTTCGCCTCCCGCGAGAAGCCGAACCGAGTTTGGTCGTGAGATTGACTCGTTGGTTCTTGCGTCTCGCGCCCAGTGCCATCGATACAGAAGAAAAATTATCTCGCAAAGGCGCGCAAGAGATCGCGGAGACTTGCTGATTTAAGAGTCCCACGCCGACTGTCATGCGAGGTGCTGGCTGCTGCAGGAGCTTCTCGCGGCGGCGCGGCGGCGCAGCGGTGTACTGGTTCGGATCAGGAATGGACTCTCGCAAAGATTCTATGGTGTGGCGCAAGCGGAGATCTGCGGGAACTGCCAAAGGATGCGCAAGTTGCGATCTTTCGAATTTCTCGCGGCGGCGCGGCGGATAATTGATCAGATTCACTTCGTTTGTATCTCTGCGATCTCCGCGTGTCCGCGAGATTCATCTTCATTCTTGTTCGATCTGACTTATCCGCTGCGCCGCCGCGCCGCCGCGAGAACCTCTTGATGGCGTTTGCCTATACTCTGCTGCAGCATCGGGCACAGTTCATATTCCTGACTTCGCGAACTTGGCGTGCTTGGCGAGAGTCATTCTGATCTTAAGGATCGCTTCCACTGCACCGAGATCAAGGCTCTCGCAAAGCGCGCAGAGAACGCAAGGGAAGACAGAAGGTTCTATGTTGCGTTTCCGCGCCGCGCCGCTGCGAGAGATTCTTCATGCCGGTTGCATTCAGAGCACGGGGAGAATGGCAGCGATACGTTGCGCGAGCGTTACGAGGAACAGCGTTGACTGCCCCGATTGCTAACCTAATCGCGACCACACACAAAGCCGAGACCAACGGGGTGCCCCTACAGGGCACGCTGAACGTCGCTAGAGGGTGCCTTCGAGCGAGAAGGGGCGGGCGCCTTCAGCGTCTGGTGGGCCGAGAATCTGCAATTGCTTGGCTAGGTTGGGAGGCGCATCGGCTCGCGCCTTCACGGTGCCAGTGAGTAGATAACTTCGATCGGGCCGAAGCTCCAGTTCGCCTGCAATCTCCAAAGGCCCGCCAAGATCGACCACCTCTGCGGCGAGCACGCCTTCGGCGGCTTGCACGTTGGGTGCGGGAAAGGTGAGCTGATAACTACCGGTCAGCGGGGAGCGTTGTGCGGTACTGGTGATGTTAAGGACTTCCGCCGTGCCATTCGCGGAGCTTGGCCAACCGTTCTCTGATACCAAGCTTGCGAATTTGAGATTAACGGTTCCGCTCCAGCCTGGCGGGGCTACGCCGGATAGTGCGCCGAGCGGCAGCGAAGCAGTGAGATCTTTCAAGGTGATGGAATCAGTGGACCTCAGGCCCACCTGCGCTTGAGCGAATCCTTCCGGACGCGTGACTTTGACGTCAGCTTGCAGCTTGAGTGTCAGTAACGCCAGCGCATGCAGATCCCATTCGAGTGCGCCGAGATTGACGCCTTGGATTTGCAGCATCTGAGCGCGGCCCTTCCATGCAGTACCTTCGGCCCCCGCAGCCGTGATGCCCGAGCTCTGAAACAACCCAAGCAATACGCTTGCAGGCACGCTGACGATCGCCAGGACGATAAAGGTCACAAGGCCCAGCACAATCAGCCATCGCAGTTTCATCGATTGGTTCCGCTCAGACCGGCGCGCGGTTCAGGACCAGACTGGCGTTCACGAATCCAGGCTCGGACGTACGGTCGATGGTTGCGGACTCGATGCTCACGGCGTGCCCTTGTTGCAGGTTCGCAAGACACAGAATGAGCTTGTCGAAATCGGCTCGCTCCAAGCGCACACGAATGCCCGTCGCACCGTTCGGCGTTTGCCCAGTGAGTGCCGAGCTCAGACCACATTCGCGAGCAGCACGATCGACGAGGACCACGAGCGACTCACCACTCGGCGCGACGGGAATAGGGGCATCTTGGGACAATCCGATGACATCGCCTGCAACGCTGCGCATCCATGCGAGATCGCCTTGTTTCTGCGCCACGCGTTCTGCACGAGCATCGATCGCCGAGTAGAACGGGGCAAGGGCGAATAGATAGAGGATGGTCAGCACGGCTAGGATCCCGCCGATGCTCACCATCAAGCGTTCACGTGCTTGCAGCGAGTAGTACCAATCCTTGAGTTTTTGCATCTTGGTGAGCCTTGAACCTTAAGCGCCCGCATTCTTGAACTGCAGACGACCTTCGAATTTCGACTCTCGCGGGTTCGCCGATTGGATCTCGGCGCTGAGGCCTTTCTCGGTCGCCACTTGGCGGATGCGATCCAGCGCATCGACCGATGGGGCAAGGACTCGAACGTCAGTGACATTGTTCCGATATGCAACTGCTTCTAGGTTCGTCTCTGGAGTTTGCGCGATTGCCTCGCTCAACGCCGCCAGGGTCACCATCATCCCACTCATCGGCGCGGCGCCTCGCAATTGATTCAGACGCATCTCCACTTGCCTGCGCGCTTGAGTGGGCTCGGGAATCGGCGCGCCAGGCATCGTCTGCTGAAACACGTCGGCGATCTGCGCATCGAGTTGCGCTTCGACCTTCTGATAGTGAAAGTACTGCCATCCCTTTAGGCCTAAATGCGTCGCAAAGAAGATCAAGGCCAGCACGGCGGCATAACGCCACGGTGCGAACGACATGTTGAACTTCCGTTTGACGCCGTATGAACCCTGCAGCAGGTTCACCGGGGCGTGAGCGGCGATCGTGCTGGCCATCAGCGGCAAGGGGCCATCCGGCAGCAATTTCAGCTGCAAGCTGGCGGTAAATTCTCGCAGACCTTCCAACAGGTCGCGCTCGCGTTCGTAGTCGGATTCGCAGACATAGATCGTTACATGTTCGCGAGCCTCATCGCCCGAGGCGAGCGCGAGTTGCAGCGCCTCAATCAGCGGCTCGACTTCCAGCACTGCGCCTTGAGTGTTTTCGCGCCTGACATAAACACGCGCGTCGTCGATGACGAGCGTGACACCGTTCGGCGTAATGGGTAGTGCCGCCGTTTCCGCATACATAGCGTCCGCGAAGATGCCGGCTGCGTTCAAACTATCCCGCCATTCATCCATACGGGCACGCGACACGACGGTCACGGGTGTGCCGGGTCGTCCCTCGCGTTTGCCTACTGCAAAGTGCAAGTCCTCGACATCGGCTGCGAGTTGTTCTTCGAGCGCAAACGGCACGACCTGTGCCAGTTTCGCGCCGCTCTTCAGCGGTAACACCGGTTCGGCGAGCAGCGCATCGGTTCCGGGGACCAGTATGATAGATTTCCGACCCGGCGTTAGGGCAGCCGCGTCCGCGAGCATGCCGGATTGAACTTGGCCCAGGCGCTCACCAGTTCCGTCCACGGCAACCCATTGGCATTGCGCGGCATCTGCAGCGCTTGCAGCCGGGTTCAAACGGATCACCAAGAGTTCCGCCATTAAGTGGTCCCGAAGCTTCTCAAGATTGGACGAACGAGATTCGTTCTGTCGGTGCGATACAACAAACTGTACAGGGTGAACTGGGTAGTGCCAATAGTGACCCAAACAGTAGAGCGGAAGTAGGAGCTTTTTTCGCCGACGACATCTTCAAAAGCTTGTTGCTGCTCATCGCCCAGCCGGCTCTTGAAATCGGCGAGGGTCGGATAGCAGCGCTCTTTTCTCAAATCCGTCGTCGTGTCGCGACCGACTGTGTACTCCTGCAGACCGGGTACGAGCGAATCCAGCACTTCAGGCGGCGCGGTACATAGGTTGATCGGCGTACCGATCGGCAGCGCGGTTATGAACGGTTCGAGCTTTCGATAGCGCTCCAAGCCGAACTCATTGATCGCGAGCAGCTCGCTGGCTCGAGTAATAGGCATTTCGGCTGTGCGGTAGGCAGGTGCCTGGCTCGTATACACGGAGTCTTCGGCACCATCGGGAAATCCGGCTTGTCCGTCCGAATCGATCCAATCCGTGATGACGCCCGCCCACTTGGGCTCGATTTCCAGCAGCTCCAGCAACCGCTCGAAGCGTGCCTTCGCGCCTTCATCGGGCACGAATTGATCGCCTTCGCGCGTAACCAGACTGTTGATATTGAATCGGCCTTGCATGTCTTCCAAAAAGCCGGCGACTTCACCGCCCTCGATCGGAATCGGCGGAATCGGCATCGCCCATTCCTCCGTGAAGTCATCGGTCTGAGCGCTCTGCATCGCATCTCTGCGCAAGGTGTCCGCTGCCCACGCCTCAGCGCCGACAGCAACTTGGAAGCCTTGATCCATCGCATAGCGAGTCGCGGTTCGACGCTGATCGAGAAAGCTCTTGAACCCGACGTTGACCGCAAGAATGGTTGCGAGAGCAACGATGAGTACGGCAGTGATCAGGGCGACGCCGCGCTGTTTGCCTGGAAGGCGATAGGGGGTGGCGGGTAGGGGATAGGCAATTATTCGCCC
>JAICPY010000116.1 GCA_025929585.1 Steroidobacter sp. | reverse complement strand
GAGCGGATGCGGCATCGTTGCGACATTGAGCTCGCTTTCCGCGTGCCTGACGAACCAAATCTGCAGCTGCGCCGGCTCGCCGGCTTCCATGGAAAACGCCGTCGGCGCGAACGCCTGCAGCACGGTTGCGATCGCAAGCAGCATCCACTCACGCAGACTCGGCACGATTCGCTTCGCTATTGTCATCAATTTCCCCAACAGACCCAGCGCGAACGGATGGTAGCAGCAGTCATTGTGAGTGCAACGGGAGGAGGAGCGGAGGGAAGGGAGGAATAAGTCCGCAGTCCTCAGTCCGCAGTCTATGGCCAGCGCAAGACCGCAGTTTCTTCGGCTGGCTGCGGACTGCTGACTGCTGTCTACGGACTGAAGACTACGACGCACACTCTCCTACTTTTGCTTGCGACGGCGAGTTATGCTCGCGCGCAACGACTATTCGATCCCGCTCGAACTTCAAAAACCTGTCAAGGGAGACAAAAGATGGCAGATGCGACTGTTCGTGGACGATTTGTCTGGCACGAATTAATGACCACCGATCCAGCCGGTGCCCAGCAGTTCTACCCCAAGGTTCTCGGTTGGAAAACCCAGCCTTGGGATCAGGATCCGTCATACACGATGTTCGCTGCCTCGAGCGGACCGCTAGGCGGTATCTGGGCACTTCAGTCCGGTGATCCTCATTGGATTAGCTATATCGGCACCGATGACATCGAAGCCACGGTTCGCCAGGCACAAGAGCTCGGCGGCCGTGTCACTAAGGATGTCACAGAGATTCCCAACGGCGGAAAGTACGCGCTGCTCGAAGATCCGCAAGGCGCGGCATTCGGTGTGTACGCCTCGACCTCCGAGCACGGGCCACAAAAGATGGCGAAGCGCGGTGAGTACTCGTGGCACGAGCTGGCGGCAGACGACTACCAAGCCGCATTCGAGTTCTATTCGGCATTGTTCGGCTGGGAAGAGACTGGGCAGCACGACATGGGTGCGCCGAACGGCGTGTATTTCATGTTCGGCCGCGACGGTGTCGCGCTCGGCGGCATATTCAACCGGATGCCGGAGATGCCTCCACCCGCCTGGGTTGGCTACGTTCGCGTCAGAGACGTTCAGAAGGCGGTCAAAAAAGCGAAGTCGGCAGGTGGCACGCTGATCACTGGCCCGATGGAGGTTCCAGGCGGGGATTGGATTGCGCAGTTCACTGATCCGCAGGGCGCTATTTTCGCCGCGCACACTTTTGCGGCTGACCTGAAGTCAGGCGAACAGGCCGGCGCTGCGGAATCTGAGGCAGATGTGACGCCCGAGGAGACTGGATCTCAACGGCATGAAGAAGCCGTTGCGGCTGCAGACATCGTCGCTGCACCCGCGAGGAAGAAGCCTTCCAAGAAACCCGCGAAAGCCGCCAAGACGGGTGCGAGAAAATCCGCCGCAAAGGCAGCGGGCAAGTCAGCCAAGAAGTCAGCTAAGAAATCAGCCAAGAAAGCCGCGAAAAAAGCCGGAAAGAAGGCGACCCGAAAGGCTGCAAAGAAAGTTACGAAGAAAGCTGCGCGATCCGCTCCCAAGCGCAAGGTTGCCAAGCGGGCCAAGAAATCGAGCAAGAAATCCAGGAGCGTCGCGAAGCGCGGTGCGGCTGCTCGAAGCGCGAAGCGTCCGGCGCGCAAGGCCGCTAAGGCCAAACGAAGCGGGCAGCGAAAGACGGCCAAGAAAGTGGCCAAGCGGCCGCGGCGAGCAAAGTAGGCGTCGGCCTAAAGGGCGGCGGTATCCTGAACGGGAAGCCGCCGTCCAGCTTGTCGCACCGGCGGTATGCTGGCGCCCGTTCGCGTCCGCCTTGGTGATGCAAGATGCGTCGTGTTCGTGTAGAAAGGCGCGCTCAATAGCAAGTCGCGTGGACGGCACATGAAGACGATACGTGGGAAATCTTTCACCGGTCAGCGAGTCGTGCTCGACAGCAAGGTGTTTATCGACTGTCAGTTCAAGGATACGACCCTGGTTTTGGAGGGCAGCGGCCTATTCGAAATGCAGAATTGCAAGATCGAAGAGGACTGCCGCCTGGCGGTCGAGGGGCCTGGACAGATCCTGCTGCACTCGTTGAAGATGATGCTGTACTCCGGCGGATGGATGTCTCGCGTCGCGGACAATGTGTTACACGCGGTGCGGCAACCGCCGAAGTCCGTGCAAAAGAAGAAAACAGCGGTCGCGCGCTAAGTTTCAGCCAGCATCAGAGCGCTTATCGCGCTCTGATCTGTGTTTGTTCTCTATCATTTTGGCGACCAGGTAGATTGAATCCAGCGTCGGTATCGGCACCTGGTAGTGGTGAGCGCAACGTACGACGTTGCCGATAATCGCTTCTATTTCCATTGGCCGACCGTTTTCGAAGTCCAGCGCCATGCTGCTCTTGTAAGCCGGCATCCCGAGCGTTGCCTCGATTAGTTTATCCATCATATCGGCTGCAATCGGGTGGCCGGCCGCCTGCGCGACCTGGGCAATCTCCGTCATCGCTAAACGTACCCACGTCCTTTGTTCGGGCGTGCGCAGTATCGACGCGGTATCCAGTCCACCCCCCATGATCGAGATTGGATTGAATGTCGCATTCCATAACGCCTTCTGCCAGCGCGCCTGGACGATGTCCTGCGTGAGTTTGCATGGCACGTTGCTCGCTTCGAAACGTGCCGCGAGGTCCTTCGCCATCGGCGTGAGACCCTCTGGATACCGCCCCAGCGTGAGCGACCCCGCCGATTGGTGATGGATGCGCCCCGCGCCGGCGCGACTCACCGCAATAAAGGCAACACCGCTCAACAGCTCATTGCGAGGAAAAGCCGCGTGCACTTCCCGTTCAATATCCAGACCGTTTTGTATCAGCACGATGACGGTGTTCGCACCGATCACAGGTTTGAGTAGCTCCGCCCGATCGACCCCTTCCAGTACTTTCGTACTCAGAAGAACCAAATCGTATTCCCTTCCTGCCTGCTCGGCCGCTCGAAAAACTTCGTGCGGCTCAAAGCAATGATCGCCGAGCAACGGACTCCGAATGTCGAATCCCGACTGCTTGACGGCTGCATA
The DNA here is from genome assembly GCA_025929585.1 of Steroidobacter sp. Lineage (GTDB taxonomy): Bacteria > Pseudomonadota > Gammaproteobacteria > Steroidobacterales > Steroidobacteraceae > Steroidobacter. Next base: position 10,785 of record JAICPY010000116.1, on the reverse strand, counting down.
GTCCGAACGGCATACGGCAGAGACGCGCATCCCTTGCCGCGCGAGTGCCGAGCCGAAGAACGCACCGATTGCACCAGCGCCGAGGATGAGGAGAGAGGGCATTGTTTATCAGAGTGATCAGGTGACGGGGTGACGGGTGACGAAGTGACGAAGTCAGAATCGGATTCGACCACTTTCCTGATGTACGCATCTATCAATTACGTCACTTTTCCCTTCCTCTCAGAATCAACCATCCGTAGTTGCGGGGACGTTCCTCGTCTTCGAGGAATGTCCCCAGCGAGGGAGGTTGAGTCAGATCGCAGGCGGACCTTACTTCTTGCCTACGTCACTTACATCACCTTCATCACCTACGTCACTTCTCTCCTTCGGTTCCGCACCAACCATCCGTAAATCAGTGCATTGATGACGAGAACGCCTGCGCCGATCGCAAGCTGAATTTCGCGCGAGAGGCCTTCAGGATAGATCCATGCGGTGACGTAGTGTTCGATGAAGCCGCCTTCGTAGCCGATGCCGCCTCCGAGTTGACGAAGAGACACCTCGAGCGGCGTGAGCGGGCAAATGCCGCCACTGAGCTCGATGAACGCGCCCCAGAGCGCGGCAGGTACATGTAACCAAGCAAGCCAATGCCAGCGCAATACGAAAAACCCACCCAGCGCAACAAACAAAATGAATGCTAGATGCACCAGGAGAACGGCATCGGCTAACGCGCGGTAGAGCATGGGAAAGATGGAAGGGGATAGGGGATAGGGGATAGTCAGCAGAGGCATGGCTCTATAGGTGACAAATCCATCTCCCGATCCTATCGCCTTCTTTTCCGATCACATCGCGTCTGGCTGCAGGTCCGGGCGCGCGGACGTGAAAGCGGGCAGGGATTCCAGATGGTTGCTGATCGCGACCAAAGTGGGGAACGGCGATAAGTCGGTTTCGTATCGCCGCGCATTGAACATCTGGGGAACGAGTAACACGTCCGCGAGCGTGACCTCATCGCCAAAGCAGTAGCGAGCCTGTGTCGAATGCCGGCGGACCAGAGTTTCCAATCCTGTGAAAGCATCCATGATCCAGTGGCGATACCACTTGTTCACCGCGACGACATCGAGCTTGAGCTCGCCGCGTAGATAATTCAGCACCCGCAGATTGTTGAGCGGGTGGATATCGCATGCGATGGCCAATGCCATCGAGCGCACCTGGGCTCGTGCGATTGGGTCGGTTGGAAGCAGAGCCGGAGTGGGGTACCGCTCCTCTAAGTATTCGATAATTGCGATCGATTGTGACAGTGCCCCTTCTTCGGTTTGCAACACCGGAATCAACCCTTGCGGATTCAGTGTGCGAAAATCGATGGTTCGGTGCTCGCCGTCCAACAGCGATTTGGTTACTGTTTCGTACTCCAGGCCTTTGATGTTCAGCGCAATCCGCACGCGATAGGCTGCGGAGCTGCGAAAGTACGAGTACAACTTCATGGTGAGTCGCCGATCGTGGTAATCAACGTATCGATGCCTTCGACTCCACCCTCCAATCTATCGCCAGGCTTCAAGGCAGCGACACCTGATGGCGTTCCTGTGTAAATGAGATCGCCGGGCGCTAGCTCGAACAGCGTAGATAGCTCCGCGATGATTTCCGGGACGCTCCAAATCAAATCGGCCAGATCGCCTTGCTGGCGAGGCTCGTCGTTGACGCTCAGCCAGATGCGACCGCTATTGGGATGACCGATACGGCTTGCTGGATGAATTGCGCTGATGATGGCGGAACGATCGAAGGCCTTCGCCGTCGCCCAAGGTCGCCCCTTATCGCGTGCTTCGGATTGAAGATCGCGCCGCGTGAGGTCGTTGCCCACTGCGTAACCGAACACCAAGTCGAGTGCTCGATCGGCGCGGACGTTGATACCGCCGCCGCTCAGTGCGACGACCATCTCGATCTCGTGATGCAAGTTGCCCGTGCGGGTGGGAAAGACAATCGTCTGATGATTCTCTACGATCGCATCGGCAGGCTTCATGAAAAAAAACGGTGGCTCGCGTTCGGGATCTTGGCCCATTTCTCGCGCGTGCGCCGCATAGTTGCGTCCAACGCAATAGATGCGATGCACCGGGAAACGCGCATCGAGTCCGCTGATCTCGACCGAAGGCCACGCGGGCGTAGAGAAAACGAATTGGCTCATGCGTTGTACAACTTTAGAACACGAAGAAACTTTCGGCGGTTACGCATAGTGGCCAGCGTCCTGCCAGAAACAAACGAAACTTGGCGGCAAACATATGCTCGTCGCTTTGCCCGGTGATGGATGCGAGGCCATATTGATGCAGGCTTTGAGCGGCAGCACCCGCAGCTGAATAGGCGATTGCGGAGTCGGTGATGCCGGCGCGACTGCACGCGACCGAAGCAGGCGAATGAAACAGCGTGGCGCTGCCTTGCATGAGGTTCGCTAAGCGCAATAGCAGTGCATCCGGAGAATGCTGTGTCGCTGCCTCTTCGAACAAGCGGCGTTCTTCCAGCCGTTCCCGTTCCCAGTAGCGCTCGCACCAGTGCGATCTGGTCGCCAACGCAACTGCTTCTTCCCAGCTGCCGACCGTTACACAATCGCAATGTGTCGCACCTAAGCCGCGCAAGTACAGCGCGCATTCTTCGCGTTCGATATCGCCGAGCGGAGTGCCAACGGAATTGAACCACACGCGCTTGGGCAACGCGGGCACAATCTGGTCGGCTGGCAATTTGCCGTATGGAAGTTCGGGCACCACGAGTCTTCGGTAGCGATCACAGCAGATGTTGGGAGTCTACCGTCGGACTCACACTGTTCACAGTCATCCGTGTCGTATGGGAATAATTGACGACGCGCGCAACGACCAATGTATGCAATGTGGCGCCAACACATGCACCGCGCGAGAACGAAGTGCGGACTGGCGATGCTTGTCGTTAGGGTGATGCGGCGCTGCAGATCATTTGCGCGTCGAGCCACTCACGCAAAAGGCTTGCTGCCTGCATTGGCACATCCTCTTCGGGATACCATTCGCATAAAGCTGTACACATCGACTCGAACGTGCCGTTATCGAGCACAACGCGTAGCGCACCTGCTTCGCTTGGATCCAGCGAGCGGTAGCGTGGTGTTAGGTCCTGGCGCCAGATAAGCCACTGCATCTCGTGCGTATGCGATGGCGCTGCAACGGTATGTCCTTCGCTCAAGGCCTTGTACAAAGCGGGAGCATTGGTTCGCAGTATCAGGCAGTGCACAGAAGGATGGAACTCGAATTGCAGCTCGGGCCATTGCTCGGCGGAAAATTCCGCGAGCCGCCCAGGATGTAGCGTGGCACGATCGACTGCGTCGAAGGCCAGGCTCATCAGCCATTCCCACTGAGCCAATTCTCCGATCCAAGGTTGAGCGGGTAGCGAGTGCGATAGTACTGCTGCGAGCGTGTCGCCAAACCAGCGTACCGAAGGCTGATGAGATGGATGCGTATCAATGTAAGCATCAGCGATCGCATCGAACGTTTCGTCTCCCGCCCAGCGCTTCAATTGCGGATAGTTACTCGCGAGAGCCTCACGCAAGCGGATCCGATAAGCATCTCGATAGATTGCGATTCGCACTGCCGCGGGCTTCGCAGGGTGCTCGACTACCTCTGTAGCAAAAGACGAAGGTTGTGCGCCGAGTACGTCCGCCTGGAACATGCGCTGAAGCTCGAGCAGGGGGCTCATGCAGCACGAATCTCCCGCTCGATCTCACGCGCGCGCTGCAGTTCCTCGAGCAACACCTCGACCCCGGGGATGTTGCCGTCGCGTTCGATCATGGTGGAGACAGGGCCAAAGCGACCGAGAGCAAACGAATAGAGCTCCCATACCGCCTCGCAGACCGGCTCATCGTGGGTGTCGATCAAAAAGGTGCCGCAGTCGCGATGACCCGCAAGATGAAACTGCTGCACTCGTTGCACCGGAATATGCCGAAGATAACTTTTCGGATCGAAGTCGTGGTTGATGCTGCTGACGTAGACATTGTTGATGTCGAGCAACAGCAGACAATCCGCGCGTTCGGCAATTTCGGTTAGAAATTCCCACTCGCTCATGTCCGATTGCGCATACGTCAGGTAACTCGACACGTTTTCGAGCACCAGCCGGCGTCCGAGTCGATGCTGAACCTCGTCGATTCTCGACACGACATGTCTAACCGTCGCTTCCGTGTAGGGTAGGGGTAGCAGATCGTGCAGATTGACCCCATCGACACCCGTCCAGCAGAGGTGATCCGAGATCCACGCAGGCTTGCAACGCTCGGCAAGCGTGCGTACTTGCTTCAGATACTCGAGGTTGAGCGGGTCGCTACCGCCGATGGAAAGCGATACGCCGTGCAGCACGATGGGATAGTGAGCCCGCAAACGTTCGAGGTAATGCAACGGCCGGCCACCTGGCACCAAATAATTTTCGGTCAGCGCTTCCAACCAAGAGACGCACCCGAGCCGCTCTCCCAACAACGCCTCGTAGTGCTCAGGACGTACACCCAATCCGAAACCAAGATGAGGGAAAAGCATAGATCAATAGGTCTGCGGCCAGCGGTCCGCGGCCAGAGGAGGATACGAACGACCGTCTACTTGCAAGCAAGCGCCAATACAATCTGAATCGATAGACCTCGCGTTTCAGTAAGTTATTACACAGTGAACCAAAGAAAAAGGGCGGACGCTGGCGTCCGCCCTTTTGACTCTGGCCGCAGACCGCTGGCCGCGGACCGCAAACCCTTCTCTTCAGCTCCTCGTATCCCGCACTTCCAGCGCGTCTTTCACGTTCCTGACACCATCGATGTCACGGGCGAGCTCCAAGGCTCGGCTGCGAGTCTCATCGGATTCGACAAAGCCGCTGAGCTGGACCGTGCCCTTGAAGGTTTCCACATTGATCTGGTGTGCCTTCGTCACGGGGTCCTCAATCAATGCTGCCTTCACCTTTGCAGTGACAACACCATCGTCGATGACCTCTGCCGGAGCTTGCTGCATCGGTACTGAAGTACATGCGACGAGCGCAGACCCCAGCAACGCTGCCAGAACGAGAGCCGCTTTGTTTGCGGTATTCATACAGACATGATCCTCAACTTAGCCGCTGCCGTCGCGACGAGCTTCGGCGTTGCGCTTTGCACGTTCTAAATCGCTGTCGGCGCGTTCTTTGCAATCTTCCTGCGCAGAACCCGTCAACGCCTCACATTTCTCGACCGCCACGCGATGGGTCGCTTCGGCTTGCGCGACGGTGATCTTCTGTTCACCTTCCGCTTGAGCCTCGCTCGCCTCCTGCGCCGCATCGGCCACAGCTCCGCTGTCGCCTTCCTGCTGCGCATCCATCACCTCTTCCTGCGCATCGGCCATTTGATCCTGGGCATCGGATTGCGCATCCGCAAGATCCTGTTGAGCCTCGGTCTGTGCATCGGCCACATCACCTTGCACTTCGCTTGGCGATTCCGCCTTGTTGCAGCCTGCCAGGGCGAGCCCCGCAGCGGCGATAATCCACAATAGATTAGCATTCATGTCACTGTCCTCGATGTTTTAAGGGCAAACTATTCGCGCCCCCTTGGAGATCATTTGGGAAGATCATTTGGGCGGGCGCCGCACACGCGGCACGGAAGCGGCATATGTCGTGTAATCGACGCTTTACGCTCCTGAGGCACGAGTCCGCGTCGGTAACGTGCTGGTTCTTGACAAGGTTCCGGCGCGCTGAAGTCCAAACGCTCGAAACGTGTTGCACGGAACGCCGACGAGGGAACCGTAAATTGACGGCACACGTTTAACAGATTCCCACCTGATCCAGACGTTGAATGGCCCAAGCCTTACCCCTGACCGATAGTGACCTGCTCGAGTCTGCCCCGCCTCGCGCCGTTGCGGCGGCCGACGTGCGGGTTCCGTTGCATGTCGTCGCGGTCATCTTCGTCTCGATCGCGCTGCTGGTGATCAATGCATCGCTCCTGATCATCAATACCGGGCAGGCGATGGATTCGAACGCGCATTACGCACGCTCGTACGAAATCAAGCGAGCGCTGAGCACGTTTCAATCCGTGATTACCACTGCGGAGTCAGGGCAGCGGGGCTACCTCCTGACGGGCGACACCGAGTATTTAACGCCGTACTACCGCGCAATGCGTGGCTGGCGTACGGAGTTGGATCGGCTCGCCAATTTGACTGCGGACAATCCAGCGCGCCAGAAAGATATCGCTGAGCTCGAGCGCTTCACGGCAGCCGCCATCGGTCGCCTCGAACAGACGATCGAACGTAGCCCTCGCCCTGGCCCGAGCGGAAATGCGGATCTCGTGGGCACCGATCGCGCTACTCAGACGATGGATCGTGTTCGGAGCATCGTGGACCGGCTCCTGGTCGAAGAAGATGCTCGCATCGATGCGCTCGGTAAGGCGGTATTGCGTGACGTCTGGATCACGCTCGGCGTCGCATTGCTGACGACGGTCGTGACGGTGGCGGTGTTGATCGGGCTCAACAAACTCCTCCAGCGCTACGTCGGCGCCCGAGCACAAGCGGAAGGCGCGCTGCTCGAGGCCAATCAGCAACTCAATCATCTGGTGGAGCAACGTACCGCCGAGCTCACCGAGCTTTCGCAGCACCTGATTCGGGTCTCGGAGGAGGAGAAGGCGAAGATTGCGCGCGAGTTGCACGACACGTTCGGCAGCAATCTCACCGCCATCAACATGGATCTGAATTGGATTCAACGGCGCATTCCAGAAGAAGCGCGGGAGCTCCGCGAACGCCTGCAGCGCGTGTTGCAAATGCTTGCGGAGACGGTGGAGTTGAAGCACGAAGTGATCGAGGGATTGCGGCCCAGCCATCTCGACAATCTTGGGTTGGCCTTCGCGATGCGCTCTCATTGTCGTGAATTTTCGCGGCGCACCGGACTTCCCTGCGATATCGATGTCAGCGAGGACTTCGACGATATCGATCCTGAATGGTCGATCGCGCTGTATCGCATCGCGCAAGAGACACTCACGAATATCACCAAGCATGCGCACGCAACCCGGGTGCACATCACGCTGAATCGTGACGCCACAGGCATGAGGTTGCGGATCATCGACGACGGCGTCGGCATGGCCGAAGGCGCGGCAGCAAAACCGAAATCTCATGGCATTGTTGGAATGCGCGAACGAATGCGGCAGGTCGGCGGCACGTTCACGATCGCGCCCGGCCCGGCAGGCAAAGGCACTTTAGTGGAAGCGTTCATCCCGACGGCTGCTCAATCGGCAGACGTAGGAAACATCTTACGGACCGGAAGTTAGAAAAGCTTCCGGTTTTAGGGAACTTTTGGCCCGTCTGACACCGTTGTTCGTCGGACTGTAAAGATGACCGGCAGGAGCATCGTATGGAGAACCACCAAATGACAGAGAGTGCGCACAGCGCAGATGTTCGATCCTCGTATGTGTCACACGCTGGCTCCGAGCCGGCAGAAATTCGTGCGCTGCGCATTCCCGTGGGAACAAATCTCGCAGACGTCGAGCGTTGGATGATCTACGCCACCCTGAAGAAGTGCGGTGGAAACAAGACGCGAGCAGCCGCGTTACTCGGGGTAAGTCTCAAGACATTGTACAACCGCCTGAATGCATATCGCGCCCAAGGCGTCGTGATGGACGCGGGTCTGCCCATTGACGAGCCGATTCAGATCACGGGCATGCATGGCGATCTGACAGAGGTACCTGAGTAATGCTGGATGTAAGAGAGAACGAGGCTCGGGAAGGCCTCCCAGGGACGCAGTCGCCGATCAAGGTATTGATCGTCGATGACCACGCGATCTTGCGCGCCGGCGTACGCGAGATGCTGTCCGAAGAAGGCGATCTGGAAGTCGTTGGCGAGGCCGGGTCCGCGGAGGAAGCGTTGCAGCAATTGCGCGATGGCCTCAGCGTGGACGTGGTCGTGCTCGATATCACTTTGCCCGGACAAAGCGGGATCGATTTACTGAAGACTCTTCGTCGGGACCGGCCAGAATTGGCAATCCTCGTGCTGAGCATGCACCCGGAGCGGAGCTTTGCCGTGCGGCTCATGCGTGCCGGCGCCAACGGCTATGTGCCCAAGATGATCGTCCCAGAGGAACTCGTGAAGGCCGTCCGCGCCGTGGGTACGGGCCGTCGATACATCACTCCTCTCGTCGCCGAGTTGCTGGCTTCGGAATGCGCTGCTGATGAAGAAGGTCCGCTGCACAATCGGTTGTCCGAACGAGAGCTGCAAGTGTTCACGCGGATCGCGCGCGGTGTGTCGCCTGCAGTCATGGCAAACGAACTGGGGTTGAGCGTCAAAACGGTGAGTACCTACCGGGCGCGAATCCTCGAGAAGATGGGCATGCGCAGCAACGCGGAAATCGCAGCGTATGCTGTTCGCAATCAACTGGTCGAATAGCCCACGCGCGCATCCATCGGCAAGCCCGATGATGGCGATCGCCTGCCAGCCGTTACAGACGCGACAGGGTACAAGCGTCGTTGCGGCGGTGGCGGTGTAGTCCCTCGTTGAAGCGAACAACACGTATGCCGGAGCTGACGATATTTATCGTCGAGGATTCACCGGTGGTTCTCGAGCGGCTGGTGGAAGCGGTCGTCGATGTTCCGAACGCCCGCATCGTCGGCAGCGCAGAAGCAGTCACGGCCGCTTTGGAGGGCGTTCGTCGATCGAAGCCTCGAGTCCTAATACTCGATGTCCAGCTGCGAGACGGCAGCGGCTTCCGGCTCTTGAAGCGAATGCGGGCCGAAGGGGTTTCGCGACCCGAAATGATCATCGTCGTAACCAATTATCCCAATGACGATTACCGCAGTGCCAGTCGTGACTGCGGCGCCGATCACTTTTTCGACAAAGGCGCCGAGTTCGACAAGGTGCGCGAAATACTGCTGCGCTTGGGGCAAGCGGCATAATTTCGCGCCACTCGATGGATCCAAATTGCACCTTAGTGCGTTGGGGTAAATCGCCGAACCGACAAGAACATTGCGCAACTCGTGTCATGGACCTCCCCAGGACGATGGGGGCACCCGCTGAGAACCCATCGGACACCATGAGTAAGCGATTGCGCATTTGAGGCCGTGCTGAAGGGTACGGCCTCTTTTTTTTGTCTCGCCCAGATATCCGCATCGTCCCCTTGAACATCCGGCTCGATGATCGCGAGCCCTAATCGGACAGACACAAATGCATCCCGATCTCCTTGGCTGGGCGAGCTCGATGGTCCTGCTCGCGACATTGATTAGGCAAGTCTATAGACAGTGGAGCGAGCGTTCGACGCAAGGCATCTCGAGTTGGCTGTTCATTGGTCAACTCACGGCTTCTACCGGATTCTTGATCTACAGCTTCATGCTGAAAAATTGGGTTTTCGTTTTTACCAATGCAGCCCTTTTGATTACCGCCGTCGCCGGGCAGATGATTTATCAACGAAACGTTCGGGAACAAACTTGAACGGGCGGAGCTTCCGTGAGTCTCAATGAGACGCAAGAGGTGCGCTATGTCGAGGAAATTACGACGTGTAGGTTCTCTCACGTTGGTGGCCATGGGTGTGCAAGCGTTGGCGCTGAGTGCTACAGCGCAGACGACTAACCCCAACTCCACACGTGACACGACCAAGCAATCAGCTGGTGCTACGAGCACCACGACGGGTGCGGGCACGAGTGCCGATGCGACTGGAGCTGCGCCCGGCGCGCGTAACGACGACCGCGGCACGATGCGCAGCGAATCCAAGCACGATGCCAAGCATGCAGGTATGAAGAATGTCACTCCGCAGTCGTTCGCGACTCAAGCGGCTGTCATCGGCAAGGCCGAGATTGAGCTGGCTCAGATTGCCTTGAACAACACGAAGAACGAGGAAATCCGCATTTATGCTGAACGCATGATCAAGGATCATACTGCGGCCGATGCGAAACTGAAGAAGATCGCGGCCAAGGAAAATTTGAGCCTGCCGCAATCGCTCGATGCTGAACACCGCGCCGTGAAAGAGAAGCTCGCATCCCTTCAGGGTGCTGCTTTCGATAAGGAGTATCGCAAGGAGATGGCGAAGGGGCACGATAAGGCTGTGGCGCTGTTCGAATCGGCGTCTCAAACCGAGCAGATGCCCGAGGACCTTCGCGAGTTTGCAGCCTCGACCCTTTCGACGTTGGAAGACCATCGCGAAGATGCGCACGACATGCACGAGAAGGCACAGAAGAAAGAAGGCGCCTGATAGGCATAGCTGTCTGTAGACAAAAGGCGGACCCACTGGGTCCGCCTTTTCGTTGGAGGCCGCGCGATGTCGACTCGAGCCAGCTCACGCCAAGTTTACGACTGCGTACGCTTCGCGCCGGTAGTTCGTGATGCAGCGCTCTTGGTGTCGCTGTCGGAGCTCGAGGCACTCGCAATGCCTTCGTCATGCGATCGCTGGTTCGATCGAATCGCACCGCCGCTCGACTGAGTCATTCCAGAACCCGCGCGTACGCGCACCTGATTGTCTATATCCTTGAGGCCGCCGCACCGCTCGACGAGGTCTTCGATTTCATACTTGGTACGGCGATCGGAGACGGTGCCGGTCAGCTTGACGATTTTGTCTTTGACCTCGATGTGAACTTCGCTGGCATCGATACGTGGGTCGTCGGTTAAGCGTTCGCAGATGATCTCGCGCAGCCGCTCATCCGAGCGTTCATAACCTTTCGGTCCACGACCACGGAAGGTGCCGACGGAGCGCTCGGCATCGAAGCCGTAGCCAAATTCGGGATCTCGTCCGTAGCGCTGCTCGGCGAATTGCTCGCGGTAATTCTGTCCGTAACCGCCTTGGGGCCTCGATGCGTCCCCATACGGTCGGTCGTAACCCCCCTGAGCGCCGAAGGGTGATCGGCCG
>JAICPY010000205.1 GCA_025929585.1 Steroidobacter sp. | reverse complement strand
TGAAGATGGCGCTCAAACAAGCGACGATCAGGTTGATGTGGGTGCGGAGTTTCATCGATCGTGAAGACGTGTAGGGTGGAGACGTGAACTTCCTTTCTATTCTGACCCCTACACGTCTACACGCCTACACCTGCACACGCGCGCCAGCGCTCCTATTCTGACCTGTATACGCTTGCACGCCTACACGTTTGCACGCGCGCGTCAGGGCTAGCGCCCCCCGATTCATGAAAATCATGAGTCCCCATTCATGATCCTGGCGTTGTCCTGGACGGCGCATAGCGCAACGATCTAAACCTGCGAGGACCGCCAGGTCCATCGCGAAACGTTCAGCCTCGATTATTAGGAGAGCATCATGATCTGGGAAACCCCTTGTGCGGTCGATCTGCGTTTCGGCATGGAAATCACGATGTACATTTCGAATCGTTGATCACCTAGTCGAACTAAAAGCCCGCGCAGGTCGCGGGCTTTTCATTGGAACCGTGAAGATACGAGTACTCGGATCGGCGGCTGGCGGCGGATTTCCGCAGTGGAACTGCAACTGCCGCAACTGTTCCGGTGTCCGATCCGGCACGATACGCACCTCGTCTAGAACTCAGTCCTCCATCGTCGTTGGCGGAAATACCGCACACGAGTTCGTTCTAGTCAACGCATCTCCAGACATCCTTTCGCAGCTCAAGAGTTTCGAGCAGCTACAGCCTGCGCGACAGATCCGCGATACGGCACTGAAGAGCATCGTGCTCGTCGATGGCCAGATCGACCATACGACGGGCCTATTCATGCTGCGTGAGGCGCGTGCGCCCTGGCCCATCTGGTGCACGCCTGCCGTGCATCGAGATTTGACCGACGGCAATCCAATTCTCAAGGTGCTCGATCACTATTGTGGCATCGAGTGGAATCCCGTCGATCTCAGCGATGCTTGGTTCGAGGTAAAAGGAGCCGAAGGCGTCCGCTGGAAGGCTTTCAATTTGTCGAGCAAGCCGGCACCGTTTTCTCCTAATCGCGCGAAGCCTATTCCCGGCGACAACATCGGACTCTTTCTGGAGGATCAGTCCACCCATCGCAAGCTGTTCTATGCGCCGGGGCTCGGAGGCGTGGATGACAAAGTTTGGGAGTACATGAGAGCCGCGGATTGTGTGCTCGTGGATGGCACGTTCTGGGCAGAGGATGAAATGCTCGCGCTCGGGCTGTCGAGCAAGTTTGCTCGCGACATGGGGCACCTTCCGCAAAGCGGCGCTGGCGGCATGATCGAATGGCTCGATCGGCTACCCTCATCGACACGCAAGGTGCTCATTCACATCAACAACAGCAATCCGATTCTCGATGAGGATTCGACGCAGCGTGCCGACTTGCGAGATCACGGCATCGAAGTTGCTTATGACGGCATGGAGATCGAACCGTGAACGCGGTGCCTTGGAGTCGTGAAGAGTTCGAGGCGCGATTGCGTGATCAGGGCAGCGCCTATCATATCCATCACCCGTTCAACGTGATGCTGAACTCAGGGAAGGCAAGCCCGGAACAGATCAAAGGGTGGGTTGCGAATCGCTACTACTATCAAACAAGTATTCCGATCAAGGACGCCGCGATCTTATCGAACTGTCCGGACCGTGCGGTGCGGCGGCAGTGGGTCGAACGAATTCTGAATCATGATGGCTATGGCGATGGTCCAGGCGGGATCGAGTCTTGGGTCCGTCTGGCCGAAGCTGTCGGACTGACTCGCGAGCGGGTCGAGAGCATGCGCGATGTGTTGCCGGCGGTGCGCTTTGCCGTTGATGCCTATGTGAATTTCGCTCGTCGGGCTGCTTGGCAAGAGGCGGTTTGTTCTTCGCTGACAGAGTTGTTCGCGCCGGAGATTCACAAGCAGCGACTTGCGAATTGGCCCGAACACTATCCCTGGATCGATCAGGCGGGCCTTCACTACTTCAGGACCCGCGTTCCGCTTGCTCAACGTGATGTCGCGCAGGGTCTGGAGATCACGCTCAGCTATTTTCGCACTCTGGAGCAGCAACAGCGCGCGCTGCAAATACTGAAGTTCAAGCTAGATGTACTGTGGGCCATGAACGATGCGATGGCCCAGCATTACGGAGTGAGTCAATGAGCTCATTGAATCTATCCGACAACACGCGACCCTCGATCGGGCGAGGATTTCGCCTGCAATGGGAACCGGCTCAGAACGCCCATGTCCTGCTTTATCCCGAAGGCATGGTGAAGCTGAACATGGCCGCCGGCGAAATCTTGAAGCGCTGCACCGGCGAGTTGACTCTCGGCGAGATCGTTATCGACCTCGAGCGCGCATTCGCGCGCACCGGACTGCAAGACGATGTCACTGGATTCCTCGGGATCGCGCACGAGAAAGGATGGGTGGATTGGGAGGAGGGTGATGGAGGTGATGTAAGTGATGGGCGATGGGAGAGCTGAAATGTCCACAGTCTTGCCTTCATCACCTCCATCACTTACATCACCTCACTCACTTGGCCCTCCGCTGTGGCTTCTCTTCGAGCTCACTTACAAGTGCCCCTTGCAGTGCGTGTTTTGTTACAACCCGGTCGACTTTGCGCGTCATTCACAAGAGCTGCCGACTGCGCAATGGTTGCGTGTTCTGCGAGAAGCACGTGAGCTCGGCTCGGTGCAGCTTGGTTTGTCCGGTGGCGAGCCTCTACTACGCGATGATCTGGAGGAAATCACGGCCGAAGCGCATCGGCTCGGGTTTTATACCAATCTGATTACTTCCGGTGTCGGGCTGACGGAGTCGCGACTACGTGCACTGCAAGCGGCCGGCCTCGATCACATTCAGATCTCCTTCCAAGATTCCACTCGCGAGATGAACGACTTTCTCTCGCACACGCGAACGTTCGAGCTCAAACAGCGTGTGGCGGGTTGGATAAAGGCACTTGGCTATCCGATGGTTCTGAACTGTGTGGTCCACCGGCTCAACATCGATCATCTGGACTCGATCATCGATATGGCGGTTCGGATGGGTGCCGATTACCTGGAGATCGCCAACGCTCAATATTATTCATGGGCGCATGTGAATCGCGATCAACTCCTGCCCTCGCGCGCTCAGCTCGAAGCAGCGGAGCGCACCATGAACGAGTGGCGCGCCCGGTTAGGTAAACGCATGCGAATTTTGTTCGTAGTGCCGGACTACTATGAAGAGCGTCCCAAGCGCTGCATGAATGGCTGGGGATCGACGTTCATGACGGTGACGCCAGATGGCACTGCGTTGCCTTGCCACACTGCGCGCATGTTGCCGGGTCTCTCGTTCCCAAATGTGACCCACAACAGCATGCGAGAGATCTGGTTCGATTCAGAAGGATTCAATCGATTTCGCGGCACCGGATGGATGAAAGAGCCCTGTGCAAGCTGCGAAGAACGTGAGCGTGATTTAGGTGGCTGTCGCTGTCAGGCTTACCTACTCGCGCAGGATCCTGCTGCCGCAGATCCGGTATGTGCGAAAAGCCCGCAGCATCATGTTGTAACTGACGCGGTTGCCAATGCTCAACGGCCTGTCGTATCCGAGAAGCCGCTCATTTTCCGCCGACGAGAAGAGTCGCTGGCACTGAGTGATGAAGTGATACGGTGATGAGGCGATGATGCCAGAAGGGAAGCTCAGGAGCTCCAACTCTGTCGTTATCACTTTATCAGCTCATCACCCGTGCCCTATGCCCAGGTGCTGCGCTTAGGTCGCGATTTGATCCATGCGCCGAAAATCAGTCCCGCTAGCACGAGTGCGCCGCCCCCCAATAGATAGCGCAACATCACATTGCGCTCGAGCTGTCGCACGCGTTCGGTGAGCTGAGTGTTCTGGGTTTGCAAGTCCTGGGTCAGCGCCTTCAATTGCTTATTCTCTTCGTAGTGCGCGATCGAGGTTGCCGACACACGTCGAATCTCGGCGAGCTCGGCTTGAAGTTGCTCGGTTTGTTTAGTCAGTTGGGAGGCGCTGCGTTGAGCCTCCGTGCTCGTGCCGCGCGCCTGCTGCAGATTTTCGCGTAGCGCCTTGAGCTCGGCTTCTAATGTCTGGACGCGTCGATTCGCGACGGCCAGGCGATCCTTGGCGACGGGTTGATCCACGAGATATTGCGTCGGAACCCAGCCTTCCGTGCCATTCGGTGTGCGCACATGCGTGAAGCCGGCCGCTTTATCCTCACCTAAGATCTCCAATGCCATCCCGCTGGGTAGCCCGGCGTGAATGATTTTGTGGCCTGTCGAGGGCCCGCGGCGTAGCGGAACGGTGAGGACGTCCGAAATGTAAACGGTCGCTGCCTCGGACGAGATCGTCAACAAGATGAGCGATAGGGCGAGCAGAGTCTTTCGCATCTAGAGGTTTTCCTTCCGAATCAAGCGCTCGACAGGGGCAGAGGCGCTTAAGCGCCGTCGTCCGCGCGAGACTATAGCGAAAGTTGTCGCCGCTACCTCAGCAATTCGCTATTTGGCGACAGGTTGGAATCGCAATCAAGCGGAAAGTTTTGCGTACCGCGGCTCTACAGACGAGGCTAGTTCGCTCTTGATGTTCCCACTGGGCTAGTGTTCCCAGTGGGTTGCGATGCCTGCATTGCGCATAGCTGCATCGATCTGTAGGCAAAGCGCGCGCTTGGCGGGATCCGCGCGCAAGCTCTTCGCGAGCGAGTTCAGGTAGGTCGAGAGTGTTTGCGAGTTGGGTCGATTTGCCTTGAGCTCATTGTCCACGGCCATGATGATTTCTTCGAGATCCGCGGCATCACAGCCATCAAAACCGCCCTCGCGAGCGGCTTGCCTAGCAGCCTCAATCGCGCGCTGTATTTCCTCTAACGAGCTGCGATCCACGATGACCTTCTCTATGGCCAACTTGCCAGATAGCCAGGCTAAGAACGAAGCCCCGTCGCGGGACCGGGGCTTCGGCGGAAGACTCGAGCGGATCTCTCGGATCTCAAGACGAATCCCGATTACCGGTCTCACCGACTTTCGAACCTTCCGCTTACCTAACCCCCTGGCAGTCGATGGGGTTCCGAGCCTGGTGACGGCGCTTTCGCTCACCAAGCGGTGAAAAGTCCGACGCGAGTTGCTTCGTCTTAGTTACCTGGGTGGGCTTTTTTATTGGCCTTGCGGGGGCGTTTCGAGAAGCGCACGCGTGATGAGGAAGCCGTATTCGCCTTGAGCACGGTCTTCATATGCGCGAGTGCTGGTGCTGAAAGCCGCAGACCCGCAACCGCGTCGCGAGGAATTAGTAACTCGAAGTCGCGCACGTAGGCGTCGATGGCCGTAAACAAGATGCATTGTTCGGTCGTGAGCCCGGTCAGCATCAACTTGCGTGTGCCCAAATGCTCGAGGAGCGCCGCAAGCGGCGTCGCAAAGAAGCCCGAATGTTTGGGTTTGAAGATGAAGTAGTCCTTCGGTTGCGGCGCCAGGGCTTCCACGATGGGTTTGCCTATCGAATTCGCAGCCAAACAACGTTGAATCAATTCGGAGCGATCGGAGCGCCAGCGCCCGCGATTGTCGTTCACATAGATAACAGGTACGCCGGCGGTGCGTGCTCGCGCGGTCAAACGAGCCACGGGCTTGACCAGCCGCTTGGCTATTCGAGCCAACTTCTGACCATCTTCGAACTCGAAATCTGAAATCAGATCGATGATCAATAGCGCAACGGGATGTTCGTCCGGAGCCGCACCATGCAAGGTGTTCGTTCTTGGCATGGCGGTGGAACGGCAAGAACCGCGCCGCGGTTCCGATTGAGTGACAAGTGAGGGGTGACGGGTGACAAGCAAGACGGCTACGGCCCAGGCGCCGCTTTCTCATCTCATTTCATCTCATGTATTGACAGGTTTGAAGCTGAACTCATCATCGTGCCGTCACCCGTCACCCGTCACCCGTCACCCGTCACCCGTCACCCGTCACCCGTCACCCGTCACCCGTCACCCGTCACCCGTCACCCGTC
>JAICPY010000002.1 GCA_025929585.1 Steroidobacter sp. | reverse complement strand
TCGCGAGCTTGTGAGCGCGTCCCTCGATTCTGAATGCACAAGCACATATCAGGCGAGGGTTAGGCGGGATTAAGCCGCCAGAGCGTAGTTGTCGTCGTTTGCAACTATAAGTTTGTAAGAAGTTTTACGAGGCACTTACACCTCGGCATGCACCTGAAGTTTCGCAACCCACGTCGAAGCCGGTCGCCCCCAGAGCAAAGACTAGTGTAGGGGCAAGCGCGGGAATCACAAGGGGCAAAGTCACCTTGCGCTATGTTTCATGAGCCGCGACTTCTCTCGCTGCCAGTCCTTGTCCTTCGAAGACGCCCGCTTGTCATGCTCTTTCTTGCCCTTTGCAAGCCCGACACGAAGCTTGGCTCTTCCTGCCTTCCAGTAGAGCTCCAATGGAACCAGCGTGTAGCCTTTTCGGTCGACCGCGCCAGTCAACCCATTGAGCTCGGAGCGATTGAGCAAGAGCTTTCGGGTTCGAATTGGGTCTGGGACGATATGTGTCGATGCGGTTGGCAAGGCGGAGATGTGTGCTCCAAATAGATAAGCCTCGCCATCTTTGAGGAAGACATACGCCTCTTTGAGTTGAGCTCTTCCATCGCGGAGGCTTTTGACTTCCCAACCTTGCAGCGCCAGACCGGCCTCGTAGGTTTCCTCGACAAAGTAATCATGCCGCGCCTTGCGATTCTCTGCGATCGTCGCGCCTTGGTTTGGGGATTTCTTCTTGCTCATAGAGGGGTCGAATTGTAACGGGTGGCGAGAGACAGTGCCGGTTCCGTAGACTGGCGCATCGCTGAAATCGGTCTAAAGGTTATGCGCGAAGTCGTAAAAAGCGCTTTGGTTCCCTACACGCCCGCCCAAATGTTTGCTCTGGTGGCGGACGTGGAGCGCTATAAAGAGTTCGTGCCCTGGGTCTCGGACTCGAAGGTACTCGAACGCACAGACGACTACGTAGTCGGTCGGCTCAGTATGCATCGAGGTGGCGTGCGTGAGACGTTCACGACGCGCAATTCGATGCGTGAGTCGAAGGAGATCGACATGAGCTTGGTGGAAGGGCCGTTCAAGACACTATCGGGATTATGGACCTTCGAAGATGTCGCGGGGCGCGGCTCGAAAGTCGGCCTTCGGATGCGTTTTGAATTTTCCAACCCGATGCTTTCCCTGCTGCTGTCGAGAACTTTCGAGAAAAGCTGCAGCGAGTTGGTCGACTCGTTCGTCGCTCGCGCGAGAGAGGTCTATGGGCGAGAGTGAACAGATTCGGATCGGTATTGTGTATGCGTTGCCGCATCAACAAGCAGTACTGAGCATCGTGGTTCCCAGAGGCTCCAGCGTGCACGATGTGATCGCCGCTTCGGGTTTGAAAGAGAAATTTCCTGAGATCGGCACCGCGCCGAGCTGTGCGATCTTTGGTCAAGTTGTGGAGGGTACTCGGATCGTCAATGAAGGCGATCGAGTGGAAATTCTGAGGCCTTTGTTGATGGATCCAAAGGAAGCGCGACGTAAGGCAGCGGCTTCAACAAGAACTAAGAACCGTTAAGCAACGGTGGAGCTAATCCGCCTCCGCCGTCTGTTCGGGAATCAGCTCGTCTGCCTGCGTAGGATCTGATTCCAGAGTGTCCTTCCCCGGCCGCTCGATGCGAGCAACCTTGTCCTGCTCGTCGAAATAGACGGTGAAGTTTCGCTGCGAGCCTTGCTTCCAACGACCCATCTTCACATACAACACGTAATCCCAACGCTCTTGATGGAATGGATCCGCGATCATGGGCGTGCCCAGCAGTGCGCGCACTTGCACTCGAGTCATGCCGACGGTCACGCGATCGAGGTCCTCTCTATCGAGAAAATTGCCTTGTTGAATGCCGATGCGGTGCACGCAGCCGCTTAAGCCCACAGTGAGCGCGAGTGCAAAGGCCAGAGCTCGCAAGGAGCACGGAAAGCGGTAAGTCGTCGTCATCGTTTCCACAGATGTAGGTTCGGTTCTAGGACTTCGCGGTAGGGAAGGGTGGTCAACGTCCGCCGCCCTGCGTGATAATGGCGGGGCATGATACTCAAAAGCCGGTGGCGCCGCAGCGCCCCGCACGTGGGGTGGGCCCGAGCATGAAACCAGTCGAAACTGACGATCTTCGCAAAGCGGGCCTCAAGGTCACGTTGCCGCGCCTGAAAATCCTGGAAATCCTGGGCACCGCGACGCCGCGGCACATGAGTGCGGAAGACATCTACAAGCACCTTTTGGAATCGCACGAGGACATTGGACTCGCCACCGTCTACAGAGTTCTAACTCAGTTCGAGGCGGCAGGGCTGGTGAGCCGTCATCATTTCGAAGGCACCACTGCGGTCTTCGAGCTCAACGAAGGCGAGCACCATGACCACATCGTGTGCCTCGATTGCGGCAGAGTGGAAGAATTCATGGACGCGGGAATCGAGGAGCGGCAACGCGCTGTAGCGAGCAAAATGCAGTATGAGATCAAGGATCATTCCATGATCTTGTACGGACGCTGCAAACGCCAGAATTGTCCCTGGCGCGAGCAACAAGTGCGGCGCAGAGTTTAAGCGGCGTTCGCGCTATCGGCGCGCGACTTTCTTCTTACTTGAGCCGACGCGCAACATTTCCGCCGCGTGCTCTCGAGCCTTCGCCGTCACGTCGATCCCGCCCAACATTCTGGCGATCTCTTCGACACGCTCACTCGCGGTGAGCGTATGAAGCGAGGTGCGAGTCGTCTTGCGATCCGCAAGTTTCGCAACACGCACATGCGCATGTGCTTGGCTTGCGACCTGAGGTAAGTGCGTGACACAAAGGACCTGCGCGCGTTCGCCCAGCGTTCTGAGTTGTCGGCCGACAATTTCCGCTACGCCGCCTCCGACTCCCGCATCGACCTCATCGAAGACTAGACACGGAATGGTTTCTTCCTGAACCGCTGCAACCTGCACAGCCAAGCTGATGCGCGACAGCTCGCCGCCGGAGGCGACCTTAGCGAGCGATCTGGGCGGTTGCCCGGGATTTGCACTGACCAAAAACTCGATTTCATCCGCCCCCTGAGCGGCGGGTGTCTGTGCTGGGCGCACTGCGATTTCGAATATGCCTCCGGGCATGCCTAAGGCTTGCATGAGCGAGGAGATCCGCTCGGAGAGTTTCCGGGCGGCGGCTAACCGAGCCGCCGAGAGCTTTTTGCAAGCTTCCGTGAAATGCTTTTCTGCTGTTTCGAGTGATTTCTGCGCCTGTGCGATCGAGGCTTCCAGTCTCTCGAGAGCTTCGAATTCGCCGGTGAGTTCCTGCTGAAGCTGTGGAAGCGCGGCAGGTTCGATGCGATGTTTACGCGCGATCGATTCGATCGCCGCCAAGCGTTGTTCAACCCACTCTTGCCGAGCCGGATCTGCATCCAAGCTGGACTCATAGCGTTCGACGGCCTCTACGCCCTCGCGCAGTGCAACCAGGCTCTCTTCGATCACACGGGCAATGTCGGTGTACTTGCTGTCGAAATCGACCAAAGAACGAGCAATGGTGAGCGCGCGGGCAATGGCGTGCTCGGCGCTCGCATCTTCGGATTCTCTAAGCAGTTGGACGATTTCGCGCGCTCCGGAACCGAGCCGGCCCCGCTGCGCGAGTCGTTGCCGCTCGGCGAGCAAGGCCTCCACCTCGCCAGCCTTGGCTTCCAATGCGTTCAGTTCATTCAAGTGGTAGCGCAGCATGTCCAACCGCGCGTCACGGTCGTTGACTGCCGCAGATGCGCGTGCGAACTCATCTCGCAGCGCGGCGAGCGTTCGCCAGCTGTCTCTAACCAGTTCCAGAAGCTCGGGATAATCGCCGCTGCGATCAAGCAGAGCGCGCTGTGTTGCTTGGCGAACCAGCGATTGGTATTCCATCTGCCCATGCACATCTAAAAGTGCCTCACCGAGTTGGCGCAACGCTTGAATAGGCATCGCTTGCCCGTTGATGTAGGCACGGCTACGCCCATCCGTCGCGATGACGCGCCGCAGGACACATTCACCGTCGTGCTCCAGCGATTGCTCGCCCAGCCATTCCAGCGCAGATCGATTCCCCTCGATCGCGAACGTCGCGGAAACCTCGGCTCGCTCCGCCCCATGACGTACGACTTCTGCGCCGGCGCGTCCGCCCGCCGCCAGCAGTAATGCGTCCACCAATATGGATTTGCCCGCACCGGTTTCGCCCGTCAGTACCGTCAATCCGGCATCTAGCTCGAGCTCGACTGCGTCGATGATGGCGAAGTCGCGAATTTGGATATGCGTGAGCACGTGTTCATTCCGTAGATTGCGTGCCCATGACTCGATCACCTCGGCCCCAACGAAGCTTCGATCGGAGGATGCGGTAGTAGTCGTGATCGCGCGGATGAAGCAAGGTGACGTGGGTGTCGGCAGGCATGACGATGAGCTTATCGCCGGGGGCGAGATCACCGATGGTAACGCCATCGCAAGTGACTTGTGCTTGGGTGTCGGGCCTCTCGAGCAGGCGAATTTCGATCGTCGAAGTGCTTCGCACGACGATAGGACGATCCGAAAGTGTGTGAGGACAGATCGGTGCCAACACCAAGGCATCGAGCTCGGGATAGAGAATCGGACCTCCGCAAGACAGCGCATAGGCTGTGGAGCCTGTCGCCGTCGCGACGACCAACCCGTCACCGCCGTGTGTGTTCACGTATCGCCCATCGATCCAGGTTTCGAAATCGAGCATGCGGCCGGTGCGCCACTTCAGTAGGACGACGTCGTTGAGCGCGTGACAGGTTCGATCTGGATGACCTGGACTGGTCACTTTCGCTTGCAGCATCGCTCGATGATCCCGTACGTAGTGTCCCTCCAGGATCTCATCCAACCGCTGAGGTAACTCAGTAGGGCCGATGTCCGCGAGAAATCCGAGCCTGCCCCGGTTCACTCCGAGCACTGGCACACCATGAGGTGACGCCAGCCTGGCGGCATGAAGCATCGTTCCATCTCCGCCCACGGCGACGATCATGTCAACTTGTGAAGGGAGTGAAGCCTCCGGCACCCTTTGCGCCTCGACCCCAAACTCCAATGAGCTCGCCTCATCGACTAGCACCAAGCACCCGCGGCTTTTCAAATGCGCGGCTAGAATCCGCACCGATTCGCCCACGCGCGGATCTCGATCGTTTCCGATCAGGGCGATGCGTCCGAATTGTTGTCCGGCTGAGGGCATGGGTAGTGTTTTTAACATGTTGATAAGGCGGCGAGCGAACACCAATTATAGGGAGTGCCCGCCCGTTGCTTGACACGGCGGTGCGCCGTGCTAGCTTCGCAACAACGCTGCTCAGTATGGCAAAAAGTCTTGACAGACGTAGGTTTGAGTCGCTTTCGATCGATCGACAGAGAGAAGGGCCTTGGCCGCCAGTATTGAGACCAGTGATGAGGGTTTGAATGAGCGGGCTCAGCAGTTGCTGAAGCTGCTGGTGGAGCATTACATCCGCGACGGGCAACCCGTCGGATCGCGCACATTATCTCGCGATCTTGGGCTCAAGCTCAGTGCCGCCACGATCCGAAACGTGATGGCGGATTTGGAGGAGCTGGGTTTCGTTGCCTCTCCGCATACCTCGGCCGGCCGCATTCCGACCGATAAGGGCTATCGGTTCTTCGTCAACACGCTACTGAAGTTCCAGCCGTTGGAGAGCGACAAGATCGCAGCGATCCGCGATCGGCTGGGTGAACACGCGGACGATCCGAAAGCACTAGTCGCCTCCGCGTCGCAACTCCTATCGAGTGTCACGCGACTCGCCGGTGTCGTAACGCTTCCTCGGCAGAGTCACGCATCCTTGAGTCAGATCGAATTCGTTCCTCTTTCCGACAATCGCGTGCTGGTCGTACTGGTTGTAAACGGCCGCGAGGTGCAAAACCGCATCCTGCAGCTCGATCGCTATTACAGCGCCGATGAGTTGCGCAAGGCGTCGAACTACCTCAATCATCAGTTCGCTGGCCGAGAGTTGAGTGCGGTGCGCGATCATCTTGTCAATCAGCTGCGCGAAACTCGAGAGCATCTGAATGAGATGATGATGGATGCGATTCGTCTGGCGCAGCAGGCGGTGGCACCGCCGGCAGGTTCTGATCGAATGGAATATGTCATTGCCGGGGAAACGAACCTGATGGGTTTCGCCGAGCTGTCGAATGTCGAGAAGCTGCGGCGTTTGTTCGAAGCCTTCACTCAGCAGCGCGACATTTTGCATTTGCTCGATCAGAGCCTTCGGGCCGAAGGGGTGCAGATTTTCATCGGACAGGAGTCCGGCTATACCATTCTCGATGATTGCAGCATCGTGACTGCACCGTACACCCTCGATAAAGAAGTGGTGGGCGTATTGGGCGTAATCGGCCCGACCCGCATGGCCTACGAGCGGGTGATTCCGATCGTGGACATTACCGCCAAGCTTCTGGGCGCCGCCTTGAATTCTCGCGGTTAGGCCGCATTCCCGAAAAACCTTGACCTGGCCGCCGGTCGCGGCCGGCTATTGCCTTTATGGAGTCCACCAAAGCATGACTATGTCGAATGAGCAGGACATCGCCGAGAACCGCAATCCAGGGCCCGCCGAAGAAACCCTGGACGTGCAAGAGCTGCAAGCGGCTTTGGCAGAGGCTCAGGCGAGCGCGGCAGAGAGCAAGGACTTGTATCTTCGTGCCCTCGCCGAACTCGACAATGTACGCAAGCGTGCCGTCCGCGATATCGAGCAAGCGCACAAATATGTCCTGGAGCGCTTCGCTAACGATCTGCTCGCCGTCAAGGATGGGCTGGAGTTGGGCTTGAGTAGCGATGCGAACGCAGACGCGTTGCGCGCGGGCACCGAATCGACGCTAAAACTTCTCAACAAGGCGTTCGAAAACGCGCAACTGATCGAGATTTCGCCTCAGGGCGAGGTCTTCAACCCCGAGTTACATGAAGCGATGATCGCCCAACCTTCGGCCGAGCACGTGCCGAACACGGTGATTCAGGTGATCCAGAAGGGCTATCAGCTCAATGGCCGGTTGCTGCGACCTGCGCGGGTCATCGTCGCCAAAGAGCCGTAACCGGGCGTCGCTGCACTTCCGGTCGTATCGCGCTTGCATATGGCTGTCGTTTTGAATCGTCTGAAGCCTTGAAAGCGGCGTGCGGGTCCGCATTTAGCCGTCAACGGGATTTTTCGTTTCGACCTTTTGATTCCAGGAGTTTCGGGTATGGGCAAAGTCATCGGCATCGATCTAGGCACGACGAACTCGTGCGTCGCGATCATGGAAGGCGGCAAACCGCGTGTGATCGAGAACAGCGAAGGCGACCGCACTACACCCTCGATCGTGGCCTTCACGAAAGATGATGAGGTGCTGGTCGGTCAGTCCGCAAAGCGGCAAGCGGTCACCAACCCACACAACACCCTGTTTGCCGTCAAGCGCCTCATCGGCAGACGCTTCCAGGACGACGTCGTGCAGAAAGACGTCGACATGGTGCCTTACAAGATCGTCAAGGCCGAGAACGGCGACGCCTGGGTTGAAGCTCAAGGTAAGAAGATGGCGCCGCCCGAAGTGTCGGCGCGCGTACTCATGAAAATGAAGAAGACGGCCGAGGATTTCCTCGGAGAGCCGGTCACCGAAGCGGTGATCACGGTGCCCGCCTACTTCAACGATTCCCAGCGTCAGGCGACCAAAGACGCCGGCCGCATTGCAGGCCTGAACGTCAAGCGCATCATCAATGAGCCAACGGCTGCGGCGCTCGCCTACGGCTTGGACAAGCAGGGCGGTGATCGGAAGATCGCGGTGTACGACCTGGGCGGCGGCACGTTCGACGTGTCGATCATCGAAGTGGCGGACGTCGATGGCGAACGACAATTCGAAGTGCTCGCGACGAATGGCGATACGTTCCTGGGCGGTGAGGATTTCGACAAGCGAATCATCGACTATCTCGGTGAAGAGTTCAAAAAGGAAAGCGGAGTCGACGTGCGGCGCGATCCACTGGCGATGCAGCGTCTGAAAGAAGCTGCCGAGAAGGCGAAGATCGAGCTTTCCTCCAGCCAGCAGACCGAGATCAATCTGCCGTACATCACGGCGGATGCGTCGGGACCCAAGCACCTCAACATCAAGTTGACGCGCGCAAAACTCGAGTCGCTGGTCGAAGCGCTGGTTCAAAGAACAATTGAGCCTTGCCGTGTCGCGTTGAAGGATGCCGGACTGTCCATCAAGGATATTTCGGAAGTCATTTTAGTCGGCGGTCAGACGCGCATGCCGCTAGTCCAACGAGCGGTGAAGGATTTCTTTGGTCAAGATCCACGCAAAGACGTAAACCCAGATGAAGCAGTAGCTGTCGGTGCTGCAATTCAGGGCGGTGTGTTGTCTGGTGAAGTCAAAGACGTGCTGCTGCTCGACGTCACGCCGTTGTCCTTGGGTATCGAGACCTTGGGCGGCGTCATGACGAAGCTGATCGAGAAGAACACGACGATTCCGACCAAGGCGACACAAACGTTCTCGACTGCCGATGACAACCAAGGCGCCGTGACGATTCATGTGTTGCAAGGTGAGCGGCAGCGTTCGGGCGATAACAAATCCCTCGGCCAATTCAATCTCGAAGGCATTCCGCCTGCGCCGCGGGGCATGCCGCAGATCGAGGTTACGTTCGATATCGATGCGAATGGAATCTTAAACGTCTCGGCTAGAGACAAGGCGACGGGCAAGGAGCAGAAGATTGTCATTAAGGCCTCGAGCGGCCTGTCGGAGGATGAGATCAAGCGCATGGTCAAGGACGCCGAAGCGCATGCCGAGGAAGATCGCAAGTTCCGCGAGTTGGTAGAGTCGCGTAACAAGGCTGACGCTCTGGTGCATTCGAGCGAGAAAGCGCTCAAGGACCTCGGCGAAAAGGTGTCGCCGACCGATCGCGCCAATATCGAATCCGCAATTTCGGATTTGAAGCGCGCTTTGAGCGGCGATGATAAAGAAGTCATCGACACGAAGGCCAATGCCTTGGCACAAGCCTCTGCGACGATTGCTCAGCAAGCGTACGCTCAGAGCGGCGCGGGCGGTGCCGAAGCGAATGCCGGTGCCGAAAGTGGCGCCGCGGGTGCGGGCGGCAAGGACGATGTGCTCGATGCTGAATTCGAGGAAGTGAATGACAAGAAGAAGGGCGCTTAGATCGCTCTTCCCGTTGGCAGTTGACGGTTGACTGTTGACGGTCGGAACAGGGCACCGCCCCTCGTACAAGGCGAGGGGCGGTGCGTTAGCATGAGAGCAACAGGCGAGTGCTCCTACTGCCAACCGTCAACACTCGGCCGTTAACGAACACAAAATGTCCAAGCGGGATTACTACCTGGTTCTCGATGTCGCGCGTACCGCGACAGAAGCCGAAATCAAAAAAGCCTATCGGCGCTTGGCGATGAAATTCCATCCCGATCGCAACCCTAACGATCACGAAGCCGAGGATAAGTTCAAGGAAGCCAAGGAAGCGTACGAGGTCCTCACGGATCCACAGAAGCGTGCGATCTACGATCAGCACGGGCATGAGGGTCTTGCGGGCCGCGGTGGCCCAGGAGGCTTTGGTGCCTCGGATGCCTTCAGCGACATCTTCGGTGATGTGTTTGGAGATATTTTTGGCGGCGGACGCCGGGGCGGCGGACGGCAGGTCTACCGAGGTGCCGATCTTCGCTACGATCTGGAACTCGATCTCGAACAAGCCGTGTTCGGATATGAGGCGAAGGTCGAGTTCACGACCCTCGGCGAGTGCGAGACGTGTAGTGGATCGGGTGCTGCCCCAGGATCGAAGACCGTAACCTGCGAAACCTGTAACGGCGTGGGTCAGGTTCGAATGCAGCAAGGCTTCTTCGCGGTTCAGCAAACCTGTCCGCGATGCAAAGGCCGAGGCCAAACCATTTCACAGCCCTGCGATACCTGTTTAGGCCAAGGCCGAGTTCGCAAGAAGAAGACGTTGTCGGTCAAAGTGCCCGAAGGCGTCGATACTGGGGATCGCATCCGTCTGACCGGAGAAGGGGAGGCCGGTCGCAACGGCGGTCCTCCGGGCGATTTGTATGTCGAAGTGCGCGTTCGCGAGCACCCCATTTTCGAGCGCGACGGCAGTCATCTTTCGTGCGAAGTGCCGGTCAGTTTCGTCACCGCTGCGCTCGGTGGCACCGTCGAGGTGCCGACCCTCGGCGGAACAGTCGAGTTGAAAGTGCCTGCCGAAACGCAGTCGGGCCGGGTATTTCGTCTCCGCGAGAAGGGCGTAAAGCCGGTGCGCGGCGGAGCCGTGGGAGATCTCTTTTGCAGGGTCGTAGTCGAGACGCCCGTGAGCCTCACCGAAGAACAAAAAGAGTTGCTGCGTCAGTTCGATGAGACGATGCACAAGAGCTCACGCAATCACAGTCCGCGCGAAAGAACGTGGATGGATGGCGTGAAGCGGTTCTTTGAGACCATTCGTAGCTAGTGAGTGACGGACGGCCGGCGGTGAAGAGATGACCGCCGAACTTTCGTCCTTCGAGTCGTAGCTGCCAGCGTAGTGGGCTTCTGTTAACGTGTTCCTGCGCGGGACGAGCGCGTTCAACAACGTAAGAACATATGGCTGACGAACTTCGCATCGCAATCTTCGGGGCGACGGGGCGAATGGGCAGGGCGCTCGTGACGGCTGTGGAAGAATGCCCCAATGCGGTCGTGAGCGGCGCAAGCGCATCCGCTAACAGCGAATGGATTGGACGCGAACTGAGCGCGACGGGGGCAAAGTCCAAGGCGACGGTGTCGAAAGATCCTGCCGGCGCACTTCAGCAGGCGCACGTCGCGATCGATTTCACCTTGCCCGAGGCGACCTCGGCAAACCTTGCGGCCTGTGTCAACGCTCGTTGTCCGATCGTGATCGGCACAACAGGTCAGAGCGACGCGGTGCAGATCCAAATCAGCGAAGCTTCCCGCAGCATTCCGATCTTGCAAGCGCCCAATATGAGTTTGGGCGTAAACCTTCTGATGCAGCTCGTCGAGGTGGCAGCGAGCAAGCTGGATGAGAATTACGACATCGAGATTTTCGAAGCCCATCATCGAAACAAGAAAGACTCACCGTCGGGAACTGCGCTCGCTCTGGGAAGATCTGCTGCTGCGGGGCGCAATGTCGAGTTGCAAGCATTGGCCGAGCACGATCGTCATGGCTCGAATGTGCCGCGTCGCCGCGGAGCCATCGGTTTTAGCGTATTCCGCGGCGGCGATGTAATCGGTGATCACACCGTTACTTTCGCAGGCATCGGGGAGCGTATGGAGCTTACTCATCGGGCCACCGATCGAATGGCATTCGCCAGAGGTGCAGTCACTGCCGCAAAATGGCTCGTGTCTCGATCGCCGGGCCTGTATTCGATGCGAGATGTGCTGGCTTTGTCGCGGTGATGAAGGTGATGGAAGTGATGTAAGTGACGAACGTGTAAAGGCTAAAGTGTCTTCTTGCCCCATCACCTCCGTCACCTTCATCACCTCCATCGCGCCAGTTTGCCCCTTCCCTCATCCCGCCCGCTCGCGTAGACTCCCTTCCCTCAGCACGCTGTGAAATTTTCTAGCGCGGGATCGGCCAAAGAGCCTATCTCGCCTTCCGCATGCGTGTCTGAAACGACTGACATCGCGAGGTTCTCTGTGACGACACCCGCTGTATTGGCGCTCGAAGACGGCACGGTTTTTCACGGCCGATCTATCGGGGCCAAAGGCAACACGACGGGCGAGGTGGTGTTCAACACCGCCATGACCGGGTATCAGGAAATACTCACTGATCCATCCTATTGCAAACAGATCGTCACGCTCACCTATCCGCACATCGGCAATACCGGCACCAATCCAGAAGATCTCGAAGCTGCAGCCGTCTATGCTGCCGGCTTGATCATCCGCGACCTTCCAGCCGCTTACTCCAGTTGGCGCGCTTCCGAGTCGCTCGACAGCTTTCTTCAACGCGGCAAGGTCGTTGCGATCGCCGATATCGATACCCGCAAGCTCACCCGCATCCTTCGAGAGAAGGGCGCGCTCGCCGGTTGCATCATGACGGGCGAGAAAGCGGATGCGAATGCCGCGGTCCATGCCGCGAGAAGATTTCCCGGCTTGAAGGGAATGGACCTCGCGAAGGTCGTTTCCACCAAACGTATGTACCAGTGGAACGAGGGCACGAATTGGGGCTTGGAATCGGGACCTAAATCTCGTCCTGGCCAACGTCTGCACGTCGTCGCCTATGATTTCGGCATCAAGCGAAACATCCTGCGCCGCCTTGCCGATCACGGCTGCCGCGTCACTGTGGTGCCGGCCCAAACGCCTGCCGAACGCGTTCTGGAGATGAGCCCTGAAGGAATCTTCCTCTCCAATGGCCCAGGCGATCCGGAGCCCTGCACCTACGCGATCGAGGCAATCAAAGCGTTCATGAAGACCGACATTCCGGTGTTCGGGATCTGCCTTGGACATCAGCTGCTCGGCCTGGCAAGCGATGCCAAAACGGTCAAGATGAAGTTCGGCCACCACGGTGCGAATCATCCAGTGCTGGATATGGCCAGTGGTCGCGTTCTGATCTCAAGTCAAAACCACGGCTTCGCGGTTGATGAATCGACCCTGGGCCCCAATGTTCGAACGACGCACAAATCGTTGTTCGATGGCTCGCTACAGGGGATCGAGAGAACCGATTGTCCTGCCTTTAGCTTCCAGGGACATCCAGAAGCCAGCCCCGGTCCGCACGATGTCAGTCAGCTCTTTGGTCGATTCATTGCAATGATTCACGAGCGATTGAATGCGCAAAGTGCAGCTCGAGAAGCCGGTCGACGCGCCGCGGCCGAGCGCTGATCTTGCACTGGAGGATGGGCCGCATCCTCTTCTTACAGCCGATCCATATAGTTCTCGAACGCCTTGGCGATTCGAGCGAGAGCCTTAGCGGAACGTAGATGCCGAAAAGAACCGACATACAGAGCATTCTGATCATAGGCGCCGGTCCGATCGTAATCGGACAAGCGTGTGAATTCGATTATTCGGGCGCCCAGGCCTGCAAAGCACTTAGGGAAGAGGGTTATCGCGTCGTCCTGGTGAACTCCAATCCTGCGACCATCATGACGGATCCCGATACGGCGGATGCCGTCTATATCGAGCCGGTGGACTGGCGCACGGTGGAGCGCATCATCGCCAAAGAAAAACCCGATGCGCTGCTTCCAACGATGGGAGGGCAGACCGCACTGAACTGTGCGCTCGATCTGGTTAGAGAAGGCGTGCTCGAAAAGCATGGCGTCGAATTGATCGCTGCATCTCGCGATGCCATCGATATGGCCGAAGACCGAGAGCGGTTTCGTAACGCGATGCGCGAGATTGGTTTGGAATCGCCCCGATCACGCATTGCGCATAGCATGGAAGAGGCACACGCGGTTCAAGCGGAGATCGGCTTTCCGACTGTGATTCGCCCTTCCTTCACGCTCGGCGGCTCCGGTGGCGGTATCGCGTACAACCGCGAGGAGTTCGAGGAAATCGTTGCACGCGGACTTGAAGCCTCGCCCACGAGCGAAGTATTGCTCGAGGAATCCGTGATCGGTTGGAAAGAGTACGAAATGGAAGTCGTGCGTGATCGCAAGGACAACTGCATCATCATTTGTTCGATCGAGAACTTCGATCCGATGGGCGTGCATACGGGCGACTCCATTACCGTCGCTCCGGCGCAAACGTTGACGGACAAGGAATATCAACGCATGCGCGATGCGTCGATCGCCGTGTTGCGCAAGATCGGCGTGGAGTGCGGTGGATCGAATGTTCAGTTCGCCTTGGATCCTGTGACTGGCCGGTTGCTTATCATCGAGATGAATCCGCGCGTATCGCGGTCATCGGCTCTCGCATCGAAGGCCACGGGCTTTCCGATCGCCAAGATCGCCGCGAAGCTCGCAGTCGGCTATACATTGGATGAGTTGAAGAACGACATCACCGGGGGGGCGACTCCGGCATCGTTCGAACCAACCATCGACTACGTCGTCACGAAGATTCCGCGTTTCACTTTCGAAAAGTTTCCGGGTGCGAATGATCGGCTGACGACACAGATGAAGTCAGTTGGTGAAGTCATGGCGATGGGCCGCACGTTCCAGGAGTCATTGCAGAAGGCGCTGCGGAGCCTGGAAACCGGGCTCGATGGTTTGGATCCCATCCTCGACTTGCCGCTGGCCGAAGACGAGGAGCATCGCATGCGCGAAGAACTGCGCATGCCGGGGCCGAATCGCTTGCGCTACGTTGCAGATGCGTTCCGCGCGGGATTCAGCTTCGATGAAGTACATGCCTTGTGCCGGATCGATCCTTGGTTCCTCGCGCAAATCCAAGATTTGGTCCGAGAAGAGCAAACGCTCCAATCACAAGGCCTCGAGGGCTTCGGCCGAGATCAGGTACGTGCGCTCAAGCGCAAAGGATTTTCCGACCGCCGTTTAGCCACGCTGCTGGGTATCGATGAAGCGAGTGTGCGGCGGCGGCGTCATACGATGGGCATCCGTCCGATCTACAAGCGCGTGGATACGTGTGCAGCGGAGTTCGCGACTTCGACGGCGTATATGTATTCGAGCTACGACGAGGAGTGCGAAGCCAATCCCACGGATCGCAAGAAGATCATGATTCTGGGCGGTGGCCCAAATCGTATCGGGCAGGGCATCGAGTTCGATTACTGCTGCGTGCACGCCGCGTTGGCGCTGCGTGAAGCAGGCTATGAAACGATCATGGTGAACTGCAACCCCGAAACCGTCTCGACGGACTACGACACTTCCGATCGGCTGTACTTCGAGCCACTGACGTTCGAAGACGTCATGGAGATCATCGATAAAGAAAAGCCGCTGGGTGTGATCGTTCAGTACGGCGGGCAGACACCATTGAAGCTTTGTCGCGCCTTGGAAGCCGCTGGTGCACCGATCATCGGCACGACACCGGATTCGATCGACATCGCCGAAGACCGGGAGCGTTTTCAGCAGCTCGTGAACGCCTTGTCGTTGAAGCAACCTCCGAATTGCACTGCTCGTACCGAAGAGCAAGCATTGTCCATGGCTCGCACAGTCGGCTTTCCGCTCGTCGTACGACCTTCCTATGTGCTCGGTGGACGTGCGATGGAAGTCGTCTTCACCGAAGACGACCTGCGCGTCTATATGACCGATGCGGTGAAGGTGTCGAATGACAGCCCGGTGCTGCTCGATCGGTTCCTGGATTTGGCGATCGAGGTCGATGTCGATGCGATTTGCGACGGTGAGGATGTCTACATCGGAGGCATCATGGAGCACGTCGAGCAGGCCGGTGTGCATTCAGGGGATTCGGGCTGCTCTTTGCCACCGAACAGTTTGAGCGAGGAGACTCAAACCGAGATCAAAGCGCAAACGCGTAAACTCGCGCGTGCCCTGAAAGTCATCGGGCTGATGAACATTCAGTTCGCGATTCAAAACGGAATCGTTTACATCTTGGAGGTCAATCCGCGTGCCTCGCGCACCGTGCCATTCGTATCGAAGGCAACGGGCGTACCGCTCGCGAAGATGGCGGCCAGAGTGATGGCCGGCGCGAAACTAAAGGAGCTTGATCTTACGACCGAGCGTGTGCCGAAATTTTTCGCAGTCAAAGAGTCGGTTTTCCCGTTCTCGAAGTTCCCCGAGGCGGACCCGATTCTCGGGCCGGAAATGAAATCCACCGGTGAGGTCATGGGCACGGGTCGCTCCTTCGGCGAAGCCTATGCCAAGGCGCAGCTTGCCTCGGGCGTTACTTTGCCGACGCGAGGTGTTTGCCTGTTGAGCGTGCGTGAACGCGACAAGCCCGCGGCGGTCACTTTGGCGCGCCGCTTGATGACGCAAGGCTTCGAGATCATTGCAACCTCCGGCACTGCCGCTGCGCTCGCCGCGGCCGGCATTCAGTGCCGCACGGCGAACAAGGTCCGAGAGGGACGTCCTCACATCGTCGACATGATCAAGAATCGCGAGATTTCTTTGATCGTGAACACCACCGAAGGTAAACAAGCAATCTTTGAATCACGCTCTATTCGCCGCGAAGCTGTGCACAAGAAAGTGACCTACTACACGACCGTCGCAGCAGGACTCGCTACGTGCGAAGCTATCGCACATATGAACGACGTTGACGTGAATCGATTGCAAGATCTGCACAAGGAGATTGCATCATGAAACGAGCCCCTCTCACCGCTAAAGGGGCCGAGCGACTGCGGGTCGAGTTGAAAAAACTCAAGAGCGAGGATCGTCCGCGCGTCATCCAAGCAATTGCGGAGGCGCGAAGTCACGGCGATCTGAGCGAGAACGCGGAGTATCACGCGGCACGCGAGCAGCAGAGTTTTATCGAGGGGCGCATCAAGGATATCGAAGCGCACCTATCGAACTGCGAGATCATCGATGTCTCGCGGCTCGCGGGCTCCGAAAAGGTCGTCTTCGGAGCTACTGTCGATCTCGAGGATCAAGACGACGGTAACAAAGTCGTCTATCAGATCGTGGGTGATGCCGAGGCCGACATCAAACGCGGTCTGATCTCTGTTTCCTCTCCGATCGCGCGTGCGTTGGTCGGCAAATCCGAGGGCGACATCGTCGATGTGATCGCGCCGAACGGAACACGTTCGTACGAAATCATCGGCGTCAAATATCTTTAAGGCGTGACGGAGTGACGAGGTGACGACGAAGTCAGAAGCGCGGTATGGCGAGGTGTTGTTCGCGCCTCGTTGTCACTGAATGCCGCGCATCGGTCATGTACTGCTGACGATTTGGGCTGGGGCGCTCTGGACGATCTGTGGCTTGGTCGCGCCGACGGCTTTCTCAGTGCTCGATAGACAGTCAGCAGGTTCTTTGGTCGGAAAGTTGTTTGCGAGCAGCGCGTGGCTCGGAGCGACTGTGGCAATTGTTTTGCTGATTCTGATCCGCCGGCGCCCTAATCAGCGATCGACGCGCGCACTGATCGTGATAACCGGCTTGGCACCGGTGGTTAGTGAGATCGCGTTGGGTCCGCTGATGCATTCCGCGCGACTAGCGGGAGATCTTAGAACCTTTGGCTTACTACATGGGCTTGCAGGCGTCGTCTTCTTGGTCGCCTGTCTGTGCGCTTTGGCACTGGTATGGAAGGTCAATCGGGCAGAATGATGCGGGGTTTGTCCTTGCTTGGGCGGTAGAAGACACCGACATTGCCAATCCGCTGCACTAGTTGACTGCCGGTCTGCTGCGCGAGTTGCTCCAGGATCGTGTCGCGCTGTTCTCGGTCGCCGACTCGAGCCCTGACCTTGACCAGCTCATGCGCGCCCAAAGCGATCTCGAGCTCCTTCGTGACGCCCTCGGACGCACCTGCCTGTCCGATCATGACGATGGGCTCCTTGGAGTGGGCAAGGCCACGAAGGTGTTTTTTCTGTCGTTCGCTCAGTTGCATGACTCTCGGCGGGCTCGCAGCGTAAGTTTAAAGTTCCATCACTATGCCGAAACGTACCAAATCGAGCCAACGATGGCTGCAAGAACATGAGCGCGATGTATATGTGAAGCGTGCGCGTGAGGAGGGCTATCGTTCCCGCGCAGTGTTCAAGCTGGAGGAGATACAACGCACAGATCGCTTGCTTCGCCCGGGTATGACGATCGTCGACTTAGGAGCCGCGCCAGGAGGCTGGAGCCAATATGCTGCGAAGCTCTTGCGCGGGAAGGGGCGAATCGTTGCACTCGATATTTTGCCCATGGATGAAATCGTGGGTGTCGAGTTCATCCAGGGCGATTTCGCTCAAGATGCCGTCTTGGAGCAGCTTCATGCCCGACTAGCAGGTATGCCTGTCGATCTGGTGCTGTCCGATATAGCTCCCAACATGTCAGGCATTGCCGACGTCGATCACGATCGCTCCATGTATCTCGTTGAATTGGCTCTTGATTTCTCCAGGCAACACCTCGCTCCTCACGGCGACTTTTTGACCAAAGTATTTCAGGGGCGAGGGTTTCAGCCGTTCATGAAAATGCTCAGAGAGTCCTTTGGCAGCGTAAAGGTGCGTAAGCCCCCCGCATCAAGGCAACGAAGCTCGGAACTTTACTTGCTAGCTCGCGACTTTCGTCCTTGAGCGTAAGTTGCTCACGTTAATGGAATCCCGTAGCGGCGGTCAGGGCGCTGCCTAGTATTTCCTGGTGGCATTGCCGGCTTACGTTGTAGTAGTGTCGATCGGGCTCGCATTTAATATTTGTTCCTTGTTGGCTTGAGTCCTATCGACATCCCCCCACTTACCGCATAGTTGCCCCTGCCAGCGAGTTTTCGAGGAATCGACTTTGAATGACCTAGCCAAGAACATCGTGCTCTGGATCGTGATTGCCGTCGTCGTTGCCACGGTAGTCAGCAACTTCAGTGCCCGATCGGGAGCTCCGCAGGAGATTCCGTACTCAACCTTCCTCGAACAGGTCAAGGATGGCGGCATTTCTGAGGTGACTTTCAAGGGCAACGTCCTGAAAGGTGTTCGCACCAATGGCGAGCAGTTCACCGTTTACAACCCTGAGACGGAAAACTCCGAGCTCATCGGCACGTTGATCGAAGAGCGCGTCAAGTTCAGCGCC
This sequence comes from Steroidobacter sp., assembly GCA_025929585.1. Classification (GTDB taxonomy): domain Bacteria; phylum Pseudomonadota; class Gammaproteobacteria; order Steroidobacterales; family Steroidobacteraceae; genus Steroidobacter. Next base: position 81,115 of record JAICPY010000002.1, on the reverse strand, counting down.
GCTGCGCCTGAGCGCCAGTCGTTCTTGATGCAGTTGTTTATCTCCTCGTTCCCGATCCTGCTACTGATCGCCGTCTGGGTGTACTTCATGCGCCAGATGCAGGGTGGGGCAGGTGGTCGCGGTGCGATGTCGTTCGGCAAGAGTCGCGCGCGCCTGCTTGGCGAAGACCAGGTGCAAGTCACGTTCGCCGATGTCGCAGGTGTCGACGAGGCGAAAGAAGAAGTCGTCGAGATCGTCGAATTCTTGAAAGACCCGGGTAAGTTCCAGCGGCTGGGCGGCAAGATTCCGCGCGGCGTCCTGATGGTCGGCTCGCCAGGTACGGGCAAGACATTGCTTGCTCGCGCTATCGCCGGTGAAGCCAAGGTGCCGTTCTTCACGATTTCCGGCTCCGACTTCGTCGAAATGTTCGTGGGCGTCGGTGCATCACGTGTGCGCGACATGTTCGATCAAGCGAAGAAACACGCCCCCTGCATCATCTTCATCGATGAGATCGATGCCGTTGGTCGGCACCGCGGCGCGGGCCTCGGCGGTGGACACGACGAGCGTGAGCAGACGTTGAACCAATTGCTCGTGGAGATGGATGGGTTCGAAGGCACTGAAGGTGTAATCGTCATTGCAGCGACCAACCGTCCCGATGTGCTCGATCCCGCGCTGTTGCGTCCGGGTCGATTCGATCGCCAAGTCGTGGTTCCATTGCCTGATGTCCGCGGACGTGAGCAGATTCTCAAGGTTCACATGCGCAAGCTCCCGCTCGCCGAAGATGTGAAACCTCAAATCATCGCGCGAGGCACGCCAGGGTTTTCGGGTGCAGATCTCGCGAACCTGGTAAACGAGGCAGCATTGTTCGCCGCGCGTGCGAACCGACGGACCGTCACCATGGACGAGTTCGAGCGCGCGAAGGACAAGATCATGATGGGTGCGGAGCGCCGCTCCATGGTGATGGACGAGCAAGAGAAGCGCTTGACTGCCTATCACGAGGCTGGGCATGCGATCGTGGGCTTGTCGGTTCCTGAGCATGATCCGGTCTACAAAGTCACGATCATTCCTCGAGGCCGTGCGCTCGGCGTCACGATGTTCCTGCCAGAGACCGATCGTTACAGCACAAGCAAGCGTCGATTGGAAAGCCGGATCACCACCTTGTTCGGCGGAAGGATGGCCGAGGAGATGATCTTCGGACCTGAATCCGTGACGACCGGCGCCTCGAACGATATCGAGCGAGCCACCGAAATCGCCCGCAACATGGTCACGCGTTGGGGCCTGTCCGATAAGTTGGGTCCGCTGACCTACTCTGAGGAATCTGGCGAAGTGTTCTTGGGTCGTTCGGTGACACAGCACAAGCAAGTGTCGGATGTAACTGCGCATGCAATCGATGAGGAAGTGCGCCGCCTGATCGACACGAACTATCAACGTTGCAAGAACATTCTCGAAACCAATCTGGACAAGCTCCACAAGATGGCTGAGGCGTTGATCAAGTACGAGACGATCGACGAGAGTCAGATCAAAGACATCATGGAAGGTCGCGATCCGCAACCGCCGGCGGGCTGGGACGATTCCGCGACGCCGACTCCGGGTGGCGGCAAGACGCGCGATCGCGAGCCGACCGAAACTCCGATCGGCAAACCAGCCAGCCAGCACTAGATCGTCAGCCCAGCTGAGGAATGAAAATGCCGGCTTCGCGCCGGCATTTTCGTATCGGCGGCCACAAGCACGACTTCGGGTATCTTTGAGTCATGTTGCTTTGCTGCGGCTCACGTACGCTCGATCTGACGGAACCCCTGGTGATGGGGGTTCTAAACGTCACACCGGACTCGTTCTTCGACGGGGGACGTTACGACCAAGTTGAATCGGCCGTGCAACACGGGCTCGCGATGGCGGAAGCCGGTGCCGCATTCATCGATGTGGGAGGGGAGTCCACGCGTCCAGGCGCGCAGCCGGTCAGCGACGAAGACGAGCTCCGCCGGGTGATACCGGTTATTGAAGAGCTTGCCGCAAGGATCTCGGTGCCGATATCCATCGATACGAGCAAACCGCGCGTGATGCAGAAGGCGGTCGCGGCAGGCGCAACACTGATCAACGATATCTATGCTTTGCGAGCCCCCGGCGCTCTCGAAACCGCGGCAGCCCTGCCCGCCGCCATTTGCTTGATGCATATGCAGGGCGAACCCAGAACGATGCAAGCGGCGCCGCAATACTTGGATGTCGTGTCCGAGGTACGATGCTTTCTCGAGCAACGGATCGGAGCTTGCTCGAAGGCGGGGATCGCACCGGATCGCTTACTTCTTGACCCGGGTATCGGTTTCGGTAAGCGGCCTGAGCATAATCTCGCTCTGCTCGCGAGAGTGGCCGATTTGAAAGTGCATGGTCGTCCCGTGCTCATCGGCGTTTCGCGCAAGTCCATGTTTCAGGCATTACTGAGCCGCAGCGTGGATCAGCGCCTCGCTGGAGGTTTGGCAGTGGCTACGGCTAGCGTACTTGCTGGCGCAAGCGTCATTCGCACTCACGATGTGAGCGAAACGCTAGATGCAATCAAGATAGCCCGCGTTCTGATGAGCGCAGGCTTTCACCTATAACGACGTGATCTAACTGGAGAGTGAACGTGGCGCGGAAATATTTCGGAACCGACGGCGTGCGGGGCCAAGTCGGCGAGCATCCTTTGACGGTGGAGTTCGCCCTGAAGCTCGCAAGCTCGGCCGCGCGCGTACTTGCTCCGAATGGCGGAACCGTCCTCGTGGGCAAGGACACGCGCCTTTCCGGTTACATGTTCGAGTCCGCGTTGGAGGCAGGCTTCGTCGCTTCCGGCGTGAACGTAATGCTGATCGGTCCGCTGCCGACACCGGGCATCGCTTATCTCACAAAGCGGTTCGAATGCGACTTCGGGGTCGTGATCAGCGCCTCTCACAACTCCTTCGAAGACAACGGCATTAAATTTTTCGACCGCGATGGCGGCAAGTTGTCCGATGAGATCGAGAACTCGATCGAAGCCTATTTGGAAGATCCGCCGATCACTCGCATCTCCAGTGAGCTCGGGCGTGCAATGCGTGTCGATAAATCGCGAGTCCGTTACCAGGAGTTCTGCGCATCGACGGTGCCGGGGCTGGACCTCACCGGATTCAAGATCGTGATCGATTGTGCAAATGGCGCCGGATACAAAGTCGGTCCACGAATTCTCGCCGACCTCGGCGCAGAGATCGTTCCGATTGGCTGCTCTCCGAACGGTCGCAACATCAATCTGAATTGCGGCTCGACTTCGCCGGAGCTCTTGCAGCTTACCGTTCCTGGTGTGCGAGCCAATGCGGGCATCGCACTGGATGGCGATGGCGATCGGCTAGTGATGGTCGATCATCTCGGACGCCTAGTGGATGGCGATCAACTGCTCTACATCATTGCCAGGGCGAGACATGAACAAAACACGCTCGTTGGTCCTGTCGTCGGAACGGTGATGAGCAACCTCGGATTGGAGCACGCGCTGGCCAAACAGGGCATCGCCTTCCACCGAGCCAAAGTCGGCGATCGCTATGTCCTCGAAATGCTGCGTCAAACCGGCGGCGTCCTCGGTGGCGAGACATCCGGACACCTGCTCTGCTTGGATCGAACGACTACCGGGGATGCGCTGATCAGTGCCTTGCAGGTGCTGGCTATCATGAAGCAAACGGGACGCAGCCTCGCCGAGCTCGCCGCACCGATGCCCAAGTATCCTCAGGTGCTGGAGAACGTGCGTGTCGCCAAGAAGATCGATCCCAATAACTCAGCAGCCGTCCGTGAAGCGGTTGCTGCCGCAGAACGTCAGCTGGGCGAGAGCGGCCGCATTGTTCTGCGCGCCTCTGGAACTGAACCGGTCATCCGAGTGATGGTCGAAGGGAGCGATGAACGTCTCGTGCGGGAGCTCGCTAAGCGGCTTGCAACGTCGGTCGCTTCCGCGGCCGAGGCCGCTTAGGGCTGGCCCCGCGCTGTCATCCGTAGACGTCATCGATGTAAGCCAATGCAGGGGCGATTCCGTTGCTTTCCGGTCGGGTCGTCGCTAAGCTCCGCGCCCTTCGCCGGACAGGCACTCCTTACAGATGCCGCCGGTCTCGACCAAAACGGGGACTTCGATGCGCCGACCATTCGTCGCGGGAAACTGGAAAATGCACGGCTCGCGCGCGGAAAACGCGCAGTTGCTGGATGGGCTCGTGCAAGGATTGCCCGCCCAAGCGTCGGCCGATATCGCGGTTTGTCCGCCGTTCGTCTATTTGTGGGAAACGGCTCGAGTTCTAAAGTCTTCTGCGATCGGCGTTGGTGCGCAGTCCGTCTGTGCCGAATCGATCGGTGCATTTACGGGCGAGGTCGCAGCGAGCATGTTGAAGGATGTCGGCTGCACATACGTCATCGTGGGCCACTCCGAGCGTCGCGCTATCTATAGAGAGGACGATGCCTTGGTGGCGCGCAAGTTCCTGGCCTCCCAGAGCCAAGGCTTGATTCCCATCTTGTGCGTCGGTGAAACGTTGGAGGAGCGGGAGCAGGGGCACACGACCGAGGTTGTCTCCCGACAGCTCGCCGCGGTGTTGGACGTTGCTGGGATCAGTGCGCTGGACACCGCCGTGGTCGCTTACGAGCCGGTCTGGGCGATCGGCACCGGTAAGACGGCGACACCGGAACAAGCCCAGGAGGTCCACGCCCACATTCGGGGCGAGGTTGCGCGCAGAGATGCTAAGATTGCGGCCGAGCTTCGAATTGTGTACGGCGGCAGCGTCAAAGCTGCGAATGCACGCGAAATCTTCGCAAAGCCGGACGTGGATGGCGGCCTGATTGGCGGTGCATCCTTGAAAGCGGATGAATTTTTGAAGATCTGCGCCGCCGCACAGGCGCATTGAGATAGGTTTACTCGAAACACTTGCAAGGTTCGCGCGGCCAAACACGATGAGCTGGTTACACACCACAACGGTCATTCTTCACGTATTGATCGCCGCCGGGATCGTCGGACTCGTCCTGCTGCAGCGGGGCAAAGGTGCCGATGCCGGCGCCGGCTTCGGTGCGGGCGCATCGGGCACGGTTTTCGGCGCGCGCGGATCCGCATCGTTTCTGTCGCGTACGACAGCGACCCTGGCAGCCTTATTTATCGTCACCAGTCTCACGCTTGCGTACTTGGATGGCCGCAATCCAGCGGCGCCGACCAGCGTGCTCGATCGCGTGCAAATTCCTGCGCAAGAAGAATCTGGTGATGCTGAGCTGCCCGCGATTCCAGAGACGACCAACGAGCCAGTCGAGACCCCGGCCGGCAATGCAAACAATCAAAATCAGGAAAACGAACCTCAGTAGTGCGCTCGCTGATCGGCGAGCATCAATCAGACACGAGAGCCGCACCACAGCTCTCGATGTTTAGCGCTTCCTTCGGTGCGGATGTGGTGGAACTGGTAGACACGCTACTTTGAGGTGGTAGTGGGGAAACCCGTGGAGGTTCGAGTCCTCTCATCCGCACCAATCTCTCTCGTCCGATTGAGATCTCGTGACAACCGCACGAAAGTGCTTCTTCGGATAACGAATCACCCGCGCTTCGCGCGGTAGTGAAAGGCATTTGCTGGATGCGGTGCCGATGTGCACCCAAGTGACCCTCCGCAAAGCCTACGTGACGCATTTTCCGTGTTACCGCGCAGCGACGTCCTGTTACAATGCGCGCCCGCTACGACCAGCGTCTTAGGTTCGCGAAGTTCGCGTCGCGACGTCGCGAGTAGAACAGGTAAGTTCGTCTAGTTGCTTTCGCCGCTGCAGTGGTAGTCAGAGGTTTGCTGGCAAATGTTGCAGAACTACGTACCAATTCTGATCTTCTTGGGAGTGGCCGCCGCGCTCGGCTCACTGCTCATCGGATTGGGATTCTTGTTCGGTCCGAGACGGCCTGATGAAGAAAAGCTGTCGGCATATGAGTGCGGCTTCGAGGCCTTCTCCGATTCGCGCATGCAATTCGACGTGCGTTACTACCTGGTCGCAATCCTCTTCATTGTGTTCGACCTGGAAATTGCCTTTCTCTTTCCATGGGCCGTCGCTTTGGACAGTGTCGGCATGGTGGGTCTGATCGCGATGGGGATTTTCTTGCTCATCCTTGTCGTGGGATTCATTTATGAGTGGAAAAAGGGAGCGTTGGAATGGGATTGACGGCCCCCACCGCTGAAGCTCATGACGCACCCGTCACCGAACGCGGGTTCGTCACGACCACGGTAGACAAATTGGTCAACTGGGCGCGAACCGGATCCATGTGGCCGATGACCTTTGGCCTGGCGTGCTGCGCAGTCGAGATGATGCACGCAGGCGCGGCTCGCTACGACCTCGATCGTTTCGGTGTGGTGTTTCGGCCGAGTCCGCGTCAGTCGGACGTCATGATCGTCGCCGGGACTCTGGTCAACAAAATGGCACCCGCCCTGCGTAAGGTTTACGACCAAATGCCCGAACCACGCTGGGTCATCTCGATGGGGTCGTGCGCAAACGGCGGCGGCTACTATCACTATTCCTATGCGGTGGTGCGCGGCTGCGATCGGATCGTGCCTGTGGATGTCTATGTGCCCGGTTGCCCGCCGCATGCCGAGGCCCTGCTTTACGGCATTCTGCAGCTGCAGAACAAGATCAGGCGCACGAGCACGATCGCGCGATAGAGGATTCGATGAGCGTACGCAGCGAGACCCTGGCCTCGAGATTGACTGCGCACTTTGCGGAGCGCTTGAAGGCGCTCTCAACAGTGGCTGACGATGTTGCTTTCGAAGTGCAACGCGGCGAGCTGCTCAGCGTTTGTCGCGAGCTGCGTGATGATCCGCAGTTTGGCTTCGAGCAGTTGGTGGATTTGGCGGGTGTAGATTTTCTGGACTATGGCCGCGACGAATGGAACACCGTGCGTTCCACTGCCACTGGTTTCAGCCGCGGCGTGAATCGCATCCGCGAGAAAGTCTCCGAGCCGCAGTCTTCGCGATTTGCCGTCACGTACCAATTGCTCTCGATATCGAATAACTGGCGACTTCGATTGCGTTGCCATACCTCGGAAGGCGAGCCACCCGTCATCGATTCGTTGGTCGGTGTCTGGGCATCCGCGAATTGGTTCGAACGTGAAGCGTTCGACCTTTATGGCATTTTATTCAATGAACATCCCGATCTGCGTCGGTTGCTGACCGACTACGGATTCATTGGACATCCGTTCCGCAAAGACTTCCCGCTGATCGGCAATGTCGAAGTCAAATATGATCCAGCAAAGGGCCGTGTGATCTATCAGCCAGTAAGCATCGAACCACGCACGCTCGTGCCGAGAGTGATCCGTGAAGACAATCGCTATGACTCGGCCTTGAAGGACGTGCCGGTGGGAGCCGACTCGCATGGCTGAGATTCGCAACTTCACGCTGAATTTCGGTCCGCAGCATCCGGCGGCGCATGGTGTGTTGCGCCTGGTGCTGGAGCTCGAGGGAGAGGTCATTCAAAAGGCCGATCCGCACGTCGGTCTGCTGCACCGCGCGACTGAAAAGCTGGCGGAATCCAAACCATTCAATCAGTCGATCGGCTACATGGATCGCCTGGACTACGTCTCGATGATGTGCAACGAGCACGCCTATGTCATGGCCATCGAGAAGCTGCTCGGCATCACACCGCCGATCAGAGCGCAGTACATCCGTACGATGTTCGATGAGATTACGCGAATTCTCAATCACCTGATGTGGTTGGGCGCTCATGGTCTGGACATCGGTGCAATGACGGTCTTTTTGTATTGCTTTCGCGAACGCGAAGACTTGATGGACTGCTACGAGGCGGTGTCAGGGACGCGCATGCACGCGACTTACTATCGACCGGGCGGTGTCTATCGTGATCTGCCCGAATCGATGCCTAAGTACCAGGCATCGAAGTGGCGCACTCAGCAAGACGTAGACAAGTTGAATGAACGCCGTTCCGGCAGCTTGCTCGATTTCATTCAAGACTTCACCGATCGATTTCCGGCGAATGTCGATGAATACGAGGCGCTGTTGACCGATAACCGCATCTGGAAGCAGCGCACCGTAAACATCGGCGTAGTTACTCCAGAGCGCGCGCTGCAGCTCGGATTCACTGGGCCGATGTTGCGCGGCTCTGGGATCGCTTGGGATCTGCGCAAGAAGCAGCCGTACGAGATGTACGATCGGATGGACTTCGATATTCCCATCGGTGCGAATGGAGATTGTTACGATCGCTATCTGGTCCGTGTGGCGGAAATGCGCGAATCGAACCGCATCGTTCGCCAATGCGTCGAGTGGCTAAAGAAGAATCCTGGCCCGGTGATGACCTCGGATCACAAAGTCGCCGCGCCCAGTCGCGAAGACATGAAGGGCGACATGGAATCGTTGATCCACCATTTCAAGCTTTTTACCGAAGGCTATTGCGTGCCGGAAGGAGAGACCTACGCCGCAGTGGAAGCGCCCAAGGGCGAATTCGGCATCTATTTGGTATCCGATGGCGCGAACAAGCCCTATCGCCTCAAGTGTCGTGCTCCCGGCTTTCCGCATTTGGCTGCATTGGAAGAAATGGTGAAGGGGCACTTGCTGGCGGACGTGGTGGCTGTGATCGGCACACAGGACATCGTATTCGGGGAAATTGATCGGTGAGTGAGACGACGACCAAGAGCGGCGTGCTTTCGGAACATGCCAAACATGAAATCGATCATTGGATCGCGAAGTTTCCGCCCGATCGGAAGCGTTCGGCCGTGATTGCAGCGTTACGTGCCGTACAGCACGACAACGGCGGATATCTAACCAAAGAGTCGATGGATGCTGTCGCGGAGTATCTCGGTTTACCGCAGATACAAGTCTATGAAGTCGCGACGTTCTATTCGATGTTCGAGACCAAGCCCGTGGGGCGTCATCACATTTCCGTGTGCACCAACATCTCCTGCATGCTTTGCGGCGGGGATGAGATCTTGGCACATGTCGAGAAGCGGTTAGGCGTCAAGGTAGGCGAAAGCACTGCGGATGGGCGCTTCTTCCTCAAGCGGGAAGAGGAATGCCTTGCTGCATGCAACAACGCTCCAATGATGATGGTCGATCACGTTTACTACGAAAATCTCACGACCGAAAAAGTCGACGAAATTTTGGATCGACACAAATGAGGAACGCAAAGCGCGGTTGTCAGTTGACGGTTGACAGTTGGCGGCCAGAGAAAGGCCGCACGATGGGACCCGTCTGGCTCTTGCCCTCAACCGCCAACCGTCAACTCTCAACCAGCCGATTTATTGGCGCATGAAGACGTATCCTCAGAACCTCGTTTGCTTCGAACCCCTGGCCCTCGAGCGCCCGTGGGAGCTGGACACCTATCGCAAGATCGGTGGCTATGAAGTGTGGGAACGTATTTTGCGCGAGAAGATTCCGCGTGAGCAGATCATCGAAGAGGTCAAGGCCTCTGGTCTTCGCGGCCGTGGTGGAGCCGGATTTCCGACCGGTGTGAAGTGGAGCTTCATGCCTCGCAATGCGCCGGGACAAAAGTACGCCGTGTGCAATTCGGATGAGAGCGAGCCGGGGACTTGTCACGATCGAGACATCTTGCGCTACAACCCGCACGCGCTCATCGAGGGTATGGCCATCGGCGGGTATGCGATGGGTGCCACCGTTGGCTACAACTATATTCGCGGCGAGTTCCTTGCCGAGCCGGTGCCGCGTTTCGAAGCCGCACTGAACGAAGCCTACGACGCCGGTTTGCTAGGTAAGAACCTGCTCGGTTCCGGAGTGGACTTCGATCTGTATTCCTTCGTCGGCGCGGGTGCCTATATCTGCGGTGAAGAAACCGCGTTGCTGGAATCCTTGGAAGGCAAACAAGGCCGTCCTCGTTTCAAGCCACCATTCCCCGCCAACTTCGGTTTGTATGGCAAGCCGACGACGATCAACAACACGCAGAGCTATGCCTCGGTGCCGACGATTCTGCGCAAGGGTCCGAAATGGTTTGCAGATCTCGGCGTCGCGAATGCAGGCGGCACGTTGATCTTCTCGGTCTCAGGTCACGTCAATAAGCCGGCGAACCTCGAGCTGCCTCTGGGCATTCCATTCAAGGATTTGCTCGAGCTCTGCGGAGGTATGCGTGGCGGACGCAAGCTCAAGGCGGTCATTCCCGGTGGATCATCGGTGCCCGTCGTTCCTGGCGAGATGATGATGGACGTCACCATGGACTACGACGGTCTGAAGAAAGTCGGGTCCGCACTCGGCACGGGTGCAATGATTGTGATGGACGAAACGACGTGCATGGTCCGCGTGCTGGAGCGTATCTCGCGCTTCTACTACGCTGAATCGTGCGGCCAGTGCACACCCTGTCGCGAAGGCACGGGTTGGATGAATCGCGTGATCCGTCGAATTCTCGCGGGCGAAGGTCGCAAGCAGGATTTGGACATGCTCGTCGATGTGGCAAACAAGATCGAAGGCCACACGATTTGCGCGTTCGGCGATGCATCGGCTTGGCCAGTGCAAAGCTTCATGAAACATTTCCGCCACGAGTTCGAATACATGATCGAACATGGCCACAGCGTCGTTGAGCGCGACAAGCGCCGTGCAGCCTGAACGTATGAAGCGCTCCCAGGAATCGCAGCCTCGTAGCGAAGTTCGCATAGGACGCTCGCGTTTCTTTGGCTACAGCCTAATGCCTACAGACTACAGCCCCTTCAAATGAGCGACGATCAGGTCAATATCGAAGTCAACGGCGTGCCGATGAAGGCGCGTAAGGGACAAATGATCATCCAAGTAACGGATGCTCAGGATGTCTACGTCCCGCGCTTCTGCTACCACGAGAAACTCGCGGTGGCGGCAAACTGCCGTATGTGTCTGGTAGAGGTAGAGAAGGCTCCCAAGCCGATGCCTGCTTGTGCCACGCCGGTTGCCGAAGGCATGAAGGTGTTTACGAAATCACCCAAGGCAATTGCGGCGCAGAAGGCAGTGATGGAGTTTTTGCTCATCAACCATCCGCTGGATTGTCCGATCTGTGATCAAGGCGGCGAATGCGAGCTGCAGGACTTGGCGCTGGGATTCGGTCGCGACATCTCGCGGTACACCGAGCGCAAACGTGTCATCAAGGATAAGAACTTAGGGCCGCTCGTCTCGACCGATATGACGCGATGCATTCACTGTACGCGTTGTGTTCGATTCACTCAGGAGATACAAGGTTTCCAACAGTTGGGCACTGTCGGGCGCGGGGAGATGACGGAGATTGGCACCTTCATCGAGCGCAGCGTCGAGCACGAACTGTCTGCGAACATCATCGATCTGTGTCCGGTTGGCGCACTGAACAACAAGCCCTATCGATACCGAGCGCGCGCATGGGAGATGACGCAGCATCCGCTCGTCTCGCCGCACGACAGCGTCGGTGCGAATATTTATGCGCACGTCTTGCGGGGTCGGATCATGCGCATCGTTCCGCGTGCGAATGAGCAGATCAATGAAACTTGGATCGCGGATCGCGACCGCTTCAGCTATCAAGGGATCTATAGCGAAGATCGCTTGATGCGACCGATGCTTCGCGAGAACGGTGTGTGGCAGGAAACGGATTGGGAGAGCGCACTCGCATGGGCCGCGGAGCGGCTAAGCAAGATCGGGAAGCAACAGAGCGGGGCGCAGATCGGGGCGATCGCCTCGCCGAGCTCGACCCTCGAGGAGTTGCACCTTCTAGCGAAGATCACGCGCGCGTTGGGAAGTGCCAACATCGATCATCGCTTGCGGCGCACGGATTTCCGTGACGAGGCATCCGAGCCGCTGTATCCCTCGTTGGGATGCTCAATTAGTGATTTGGAGAACGCGAGCAGCGTTCTAGTCGTCGGATCGAACCTGCGTGCGGAGGTGCCGCTGATCGCGCATCGCATCCGTAAGGCAGCGATGCGCGGCGCGAAAGTCGCGTTCATCAATCCAGTCCGCTATGACTATCTATTCCCGGTTTGCGGATATCTAGCATCCAATGGTTTAAGTAATCTAGAACACCTTCTGTCGGTCGCTGCAGCTGCTGTAGCGCGCAACGGGCAACCCGCACCGGCTTCGATCGCTGCATCGATTGCGAACATGCAGCCTTCGGATGTGCACAGCGCGATCGCGCAACAGCTGAGCGAAGGTGAGCGGCGCCTGATCGTGCTAGGCGCGGTTGCGCAAAGAGATCCTGCGTACTGCGATTTACGATTGGCGGCCGAAGCGCTCGCACAAATCACTGGTGCAACGCTGGGTTATTTGCCAGAGGGCGGCAATGCCGTTGGTGCGCACCTAGCCGGTGTCCTTCCGCATCGCGCAGCCTGTGGGCAGTCGGTGCAATCGGCTGGCCTGAACATTGCGGACATGCTGGCTGCGAAGTTGAAAGCGTACGTAGTGTTCGGCGCAATCGAGCCGGCTCAAGATATTTCGGCTGCCGGCGCGCTGGAATCGCTCAAGGCTGCGGAATGCGTCATCGCGCTATCGCCGTACGCGAGCGCCAAAGAATTCGCCCATTTGATTTTGCCTATCGGCACCTTTGCGGAAACGTCGGGCACCTATGTCAATCTCGAAGGACGCTGGCAAAGCGTTTCCGGCGCGGCGAAGCCGGTTGGCGAATCGCGCCCCGGCTGGAAGGTGTTGAGGGTGCTCGCGAACATGTTGAACCTACCGAACTTCGAGTACACGACTTCGGAAGAGGTGACCGAGGAACTGCGCCGTGAGTTGGCGCAATCACCGCAGTTCAAGGTGGCTTCGTCGAGTCGCGCCGTACAATCGAAGCTCTCGCTCAATGCCCCGGCGCTTCAGCGAGACATTCCGATCTATCAAGTGGATGCGCTGGTAAGGCGGGCCACCGCTTTACAGAGCACGCGGGCAGGCATTGAAGGGCGAAGAGGGCAGACGCCATGAGCGGGTTGCCTGATTTTGCAGCGAGCCTACTAAGCTTCTTGCCTGACTGGGCGCAGGCCATCGTGTGGTATGGCGTCGTCGCGCTGATTCTGTTCATCAGCGTCATTCTGACAATGGCCTTTCTGACCCTCGCTGAAAGACGCGTCATCGGTTCGATCCAAGCTCGCATCGGCCCGAATAGGGTCGGTTGGAATGGCATAGGCCAACCCTTTGCCGATGTCCTCAAGCTGCTCGTCAAGGAAGTCATCGTGCCTTCCAGCTCGAGCAAGTTTCTGTTCGTACTGGCGCCTCTGCTGGCGCTCATTCCAGCGTTGTGCACCTGGGCAGTGATGCCACTATGGCCCGGCTTCACGGTCGCCGATATCAATGCCGGCTTGCTCTATATCTTGGCGCTGACCTCCGCGGGCGTGTACGGCGTCATCCTGGCGGGTTGGGCGGCCAACTCGAAGTACGCATTCCTGGGTGCGATGCGCGCAGCTGCGCAAATGGTCGCCTATGAGATCGCCATGGGATTTGCGCTCGTCGGCGTGGTGATGGCCGCAGGTTCGTTGAATCTAGGCGAGATCATCGATGCGCAGCGCGGCGGGTTCTTCAGCTACTTTTTCTGGTGGTTGCTGCCGTTGTTCGTCGTGTATTTCGTCTCCGGTGTCGCGGAGACCAATCGCGCGCCATTCGATGTCGTAGAGGGTGAATCCGAGATCGTCGCCGGCTTCCACGTTGAATACTCCGGGATGGCCTTCGCCGTGTTCTTCGTCGCCGAGTACGTGAACATGATTCTGATCTCGGCACTGACAGCGGTGTTCTTCTTCGGCGGTTGGCTGTCTCCGTTCGAAGGCTATCCGTTCCCGAGTTGGCTAGCTTGGTTGGCGGCGCCTCACTTCATTTGGTTCTTCCTGAAGATTTCCTTCTTCTTGTTCTGCTTCTTATGGTTTCGCGCAACGTTCCCGCGCTACCGCTACGATCAGATCATGCGTCTGGGCTGGAAAGTGTTCATTCCGGTCACGCTGGTGTGGATCTTCGTCGAGGGATTGTTTTGGATCTACAAAATCGGTCCTTGGGCGGTGGCATGAAGATGATTGGGAACGAGGCTGAGGTGGCGAGATGAAAACGCCTGCAAGCTTTTTCAAGACCTTCTTCTTGACGGAGTTGTTCGTCGGTCTGTGGGTGACGCTGCGTCAGTTCGTCTTCCGCCCGAATGTGACGATTCAATATCCGGAAGAGAAGACGCCGCAGTCGCCGCGCTATCGTGGCTTGCACGCGCAGCGCCGCTACGCGAACGGCCAAGAACGATGCATCGCTTGCAAATTGTGCGAAGCGGTATGTCCAGCTCTCGCGATCACGATCGAATCCGATGTTGCGGCCGATGGCACGCGACGCACGACGCGCTACGACATCGATTTGTTCAAATGCATCTATTGCGGATTCTGCGAGGAAGCTTGCCCGGTCGATGCCATCGTCGAGACGCGCATCCATGAGTACCACATGGAGAATCGCGGCGAGAACATCATGACGAAGGACAAGCTGCTGGCCATCGGCGATCGCTACGAAGCCATGATCGCTGCGGATAAAGCAGCGGATGCGAGATATAAGTAAGAATGAAGGCGATAGGGGATGGCGGATAGGGGATAGGTCGAATGAGTAGCAGAACCGGAACCAACCTGAGGGCGAATACTGGCACCAGATCCAATCGATCTGGTTTTGCCTATCGCCTATCGCCTATCGCCCATCGCCTTCTATCTTCATCATGACTCTCACCGAAATCCTTTTCTATGCATTCTCCGCTGTGCTCATCGTCGCGGCGGTGGGTGTGATTACTGCGCGTAATCCCGTGCACGCGGCGCTATTCCTGGTTTTCGCGTTCTTCAACAGTGCGATTCTCTGGCTGCTGATGGAGGCCGAGTTTTTGGCGATCGTGCTCGTGCTGGTGTACGTGGGCGCTGTGATGGTCCTGTTCTTGTTCGTCGTCATGATGTTGGACATCAACCTTGCGCAGATGCGCGAGGGTTTCACTCGTTATGCGCCGCTTGGCATCGTTATCGCGGCGCTGGTCGTGATCGAGATCGGCAGCGTCGTTTGGGTGAAGCAGTTAGGGGTCGATGCGGCACCGGCGTTGGCGACGGGGGCGGAGGGCTATAGCAACACCCGGGATCTTGGCGAGTTGCTCTACACAAAGTATCTCTATCCATTCGAGCTCGCCGCGGTGCTCCTCCTGCTAGCAATTGTCGCAGCCATCTCGCTAACCATGCGACAGCGTAGGGGCGTCAAGACTCAGGATATTGCGGCGCAGGTTTCGGTGCGTGCGAAGGATCGTATTCGGCTCGTGAAGATGGATGCGGAGAAGGACGCATGATTCGGCTGGAATTCGTACTCATGCTGGCCGGATTGCTGTTCGCCTTGAGCGTCGCCGGTATTTTCCTGAATCGCAAGAACGTCATTCTGCTGTTGATGTGCATCGAGCTCATGCTGCTCGCGGTGAACTTCAATTTCATCGCCTTCGCTCGGCAGTTGGGCGATCTGGACGGGCAGATTTTCGTGTTCTTCATCATGACCGTTGCCGCGGCCGAGGCTGCGATCGGCTTGGCGATTCTCGTCGTGCTATTCCGCGAGAAGAAGAGCATCAACGTCGAAGAATTGGATGAAATGAAAGGATGAAGATGGAAGCGGTTAGCGGTTGGCGGTTAGCGGTTAGATTTGCTCAGAACGCAGTAGCGTTGGTCCTTTCCGAAGGACCTAGCGAGCAAAACAACCATTGCCGTGAGCTGCACCCATGCAGATCTCCGAACCAACCGCTAACCGCTAACCGCTAACCGCTTCTGGCCCATGATTCAGCAATCCACTCTGCTCAGCATCGTTTTGGCGCCGCTCATCGCAGCGCTGCTCGCAGGCCTGTTCGGACGATTCATCGGCCGTGTGGGCGCGCACAGCGTGACCATTGCAGGCGTTGCGATCTCCTTCGGGTTGTCGGCGTGGGTATTGAAGCAGCTACTGCTCGACGGTGCACCGAACGTCAACGAGTCTGTCTATACCTGGCTCGTCAGCGACGGTATTCGAATGGAAGTGGGTTTTTTGGTCGATCGTCTGACGGCATTGATGATGGTGGTCGTGACGTTCGTGTCGCTGTGCGTCCACGTTTATACGATTGGCTACATGCACGATGATCCGGGCTATCAGCGCTTCTTCTCCTATATCTCGTTATTCACCTTCTCGATGCTGATGCTGGTGATGGCGAATAACTTCATGCAGCTGTTTTTTGGCTGGGAAGCGGTCGGGTTGGTCTCGTATCTGCTGATCGGGTTCTGGTACACGCGTCCGTCCGCCATATTCGCCAACCTCAAGGCCTTCATGGTCAATCGGGTAGGTGATTTCGGCTTCGTGCTCGGCATTGCCGGCATCGTCTACTTCACCGGTTCGCTCGACTACGTAACCGTGTTCGGAATGCGGGAGTCCATCGCGGCGAATACGATGCAGATCATTCCTGGCCTGGAGTGGCAGGCCATGACGGTCATCTGTATTTGCCTATTCATCGGTGCAATGGGCAAGTCGGCACAGGTACCCCTGCACGTTTGGTTGCCAGACTCCATGGAAGGTCCGACGCCCATCTCGGCCTTGATCCACGCGGCCACGATGGTCACAGCGGGCATCTTCATGGTGGCTCGCATGTCGCCACTGTTCGAGTTATCGCAAACCGCGCTGTCTACCGTCTTGGTCATCGGCGCAACCACTGCCTTCTTCATGGGGCTGCTCGGCCTCGTGAACAACGATATCAAGCGCGTGGTCGCGTATTCGACGTTGTCTCAATTGGGTTACATGACAGTGGCTCTGGGCGTATCTGCTTACAGCGCCGCGATTTTCCATCTGATGACACACGCGTTCTTCAAGGCATTGCTGTTCCTTGCGGCGGGGTCTGTCATCATCGCGATGCATCACGAGCAAGACATGCGCAAGATGGGCGGGCTCAGGAAGTACATGCCTATCACGTACTGGACGTCCCTGATCGGTTCGCTGGCACTGATCGCGTTCCCCGGGACCTCGGGTTTCTTCTCCAAGGATGCGATCATTGCGGCAGTCGGTGCGTCACACATTCCGGGCGCTACATATGCCTACTGGTGTGTGTTCCTCGGCGTCTTCGTTACAGCCTTGTACAGCTTCCGTTTGATCTTCATGACCTTCCACGGCCCTGAGCGCTTCGCGAGTGCGAGCGCGCACGATCATGCCGCTCACGAAAGTACGCACGTGCATAGCGACAAGGATGCAGGTCACGAGCCGGATGTAAGTGCCCATAATTCGCATGGCGCGCACGATCATCACGGCGCGCCGCATGAGAGTCCTTGGGTGGTCACCTTGCCTCTGATCCTGCTGGCGATCCCTTCGCTAGTGATCGGTTGGTTTACGATTGGTCCCGTGCTGTTCGGCGACTACTTCGGTAACGCGATCGTGGTTAGCGAAGCGCACAATGCTTTGGCGCACGTAGCGGAGGAGTTCCATGGTCCCGCTTCGTTCGTGGTTCACGGTCTCAAAACTGCCCCGGTGTGGATAGCGCTGCTCGGTGTGCTCACTGCCTGGTTTTTGTATATCAAGCGTCCCGACCTTCCAGCCAAGATCGCCGGTCGCTTCTCTGCGATCTACACGTTGCTCGTCAACAAGTTCTACTTCGACGAGATCTATCAAGCCGTGTTTGCTCGCGGCAGCCGTCGGCTGGGTACGGTTCTGTGGCGCGCCGGCGACGTTGGATTGATCGACGGGGCGCTCGTCAATGGCTCAGCTAACGTGGTCGGCTGGTTTTCCGGCGTCATGCGACGAATGCAATCCGGCTATCTCTATCACTACGCCTTCGCGATGATTATCGGGCTGTCCACATTGCTAGCCTGGTACGTGCTGCGCTAACCAACAACGAATCCACTATGCAGTTCGATTGGCCAATTTTGAGTGTTCTTATCTGGCTGCCGATCCTCGGCGGTCTCGTGACGCTTGCGCTCGGCGAGCGCGCGATCGTTCTAGGTCGCTGGATCGCGCTCATCACCACTGCCGCCACGTTTGGACTTTCGATTCTGCTTTATACGAACTTCGACGCGACGACCGCTCAGATGCAGTTCGTGGAAGAGGCGGCGTGGATTCCGGCGTTCAGCGCACTGTATTCGTTAGGTGTCGACGGCATTGCGATGCCGCTGATCATACTGACCACGTTTGTTACGCCGCTGGTCATAATCGCCGCATGGACCGTAATCGAGAAGAAGCCCGCACAATACTATGCGGCATTCTTGATCCTCGAGGGATTGATGGTTGGCGTGTTCGCATCGCTCGATGCGCTGCTGTTCTACGTCTTCTGGGAAGCAATGCTGATACCGATGTTCATCATCATCGGTGTGTGGGGCGGTCCGCGTCGGGTGTACGCGACGATGAAGTTCTTCCTCTATACGTTCCTCGGCTCGGTGTTGATGCTGGTCTCCTTGATCTATCTTTATCTGCAAACCTGCGATGCAGGTCAATGCAGCTACTCGATTGCCGACTTCCAGCGCCTGCCGATCGGTTTGAATGAACAGATTCTGATTTTCTTGTCGTTCTTGCTTGCGTTCGCGGTGAAAGTTCCGATGTGGCCGGTCCACACATGGTTGCCCGACGCGCACGTCGAGGCGCCCACCGGCGGTTCGGTGATCCTGGCAGCTATCATGTTGAAGATGGGCGGCTATGGTTTCTTACGCTTCTCATTGCCGATCACCCCGGATGCGTCTGCGCAGCTCGACTGGCTGGTCATTTCTCTTTCGCTGATCGCCATCGTCTACATCGGCTACGTTGCGCTCGTGCAGCAGGATATGAAGAAGCTGATTGCGTACTCATCGGTTGCGCACATGGGATTCGTAACGTTGGGTTCATTCTTGGCGTTCGAGCTGCTACGGGTAAACGGAGATGTTCGCGGTGCGGCCATGGGCATCGACGGCGCGATGGTTCAGATGATTTCGCACGGCCTAGTGTCCGGCGCGATGTTCTTCTGCGTTGGCGTGCTGTACGACCGGGTTCATAGTCGTGAAATCGGTGCCTACGGCGGAGTCGTGAATACGATGCCGATCTTCGCGGCATTCGCCGTGTTGTTCGCGATGGCCAACTCCGGTTTGCCGGCCACATCCGGTTTCGTGGGTGAGTTTCTGGTAATCATCGCGAGCTTCCGGGCCGATTTTTGGTACGCCTTCCTGGCCGCCATCACGCTGATTCTTGGCGCTGCCTATACGCTTTGGCTCGTCAAGCGCGTGATCTTCGGTGCCGTTGCGAACGAAAACGTCGCTGCGTTGAAAGACGTAAACGGCCGAGAATTCTTTGTGCTTGGTGTGCTCGCGCTGGCGGTGATGCTGCTAGGTGTGTGGCCGGTCCCATTGCTCGATGTCATGCGCCCGACGGTGGAGAACCTCGTGCAGCACATCACTATCTCGAAACTCTGAGCCTACGATGGAGTCCATGATCACCAATCTCGGAATGCATGCGGTCGCGGCCGAGATTTTTCTCACCTGTGCGATCTGCGTCATCCTCCTCGTGGATGTCTTCTTGAACGATCGCTTGCGTTGGGTGACTTACGCATTGTCGTTGGCCTCGCTAGCCGGTTGCGCCTGGATGACCCTGCGCTACGGCGTCGACGAAAGATTCCTCGCATTCGACGGCATGTTCGTCGGCGATGCGATGGGCGATTTATTGAAGTTGTTCTCCTACGGCACGGTCGCCGTAACGTTCATTTACTCCAGGGAATACCTGCAGCGGCGCGGGTTGTTCAAAGGCGAGTACTTCATCCTCGGCTTGGTAGCGCTGCTTGGGATCATGGTGATGGTGTCGGCGGGCAATTTGCTGACCGTCTACCTGGGTGTGGAGCTTCTGTCGCTATCGCTATATGCAATGATTGCATTCGATCGTGACTCGAGCATCGCTGCGGAATCGGCGATGAAGTATTTCGTGCTCGGCGCGATTTCCTCCGGCATGTTGTTGTACGGATTTTCCATCGTGTATGGCATCGCCGGAACATTGCAGATCGATGAGTTGGCGCTCGCACTACGCGAAGTGGGTGTTTCGCACCTCGGACTTGTCTTCGCCTTGGTATTCATCATCTCGGGCATCGCTTTCAAGTTCGGTGCCGTGCCCTTCCACATGTGGGTGCCGGATGTCTATCACGGTGCGCCTACGCCCGTAACATTGTTCATCGGCGCTGCCCCCAAGATTTCCTCGTTCGTGTTGGCGATTCGCGTCCTCGCCGAGGGGCTGGATTCGCTGGTCGCCAACTGGCAGGACATGCTGATTGTCATCTCCGTGCTCTCGATGGCGCTCGGCAATATCGTGGCAATCGCGCAGACGAATCTAAAGCGCATGCTGGCCTACTCGACGATCTCGCATGTGGGGTTCATCTTGTTGGGCATCCTTGCTGGCACGACCGATGGGTACCAAGCGGCGATGTACTACACCTTCGCGTACGTGATCATGAGCGTTGGCTCATTCGGTATGATTTTGCTGCTGGCGCGCGAGGGATTCGAGGCGGATCGCATCGAGGACTTCCGCGGTTTGAACCGTAAGAGTCCCTGGTTCGCTGCGATGATGCTCATGTTCATGTTCAGCACCGCTGGCGTGCCGCCCTTCATCGGTTTCTGGGCCAAGCTCGAAGTGATCGCTGCGGTCCTGAACGTTGGGCTGGCCTGGCTAGCCGCCGCTGCCGTCGTGTTTTCGGTGATCGGCGCGTTCTACTACTTGCGCGTCGTGAAGGTGATGTACTTCGATGAACCGACGGACGCGGTAGCAATCGAAGCGGGCGGGACGTTGCGTACCGTCCTGAGCGTGAACGGGCTAGCCGTGCTCGCTCTAGGTATTGCACCCTCCATCCTGATCGAGCTCTGCGCCAGAGCGCTGCCGTAAGAGGGCCGATCGCACGCTTAAGCGCCCAAGGTCTAGAAGTCGGAGTCGCTGCGCTTGAAATCTTCGATCGCAGCAGCACTTAGGTAAGGCCACGGTGTTCAGGTGAATCGTCGGGCGGACGATAAACTAGGAACCTTCGCGTCACTCTCCTTGAATTCCCGGTGTCCGGCCCTTACAATCCGCGCCCTCTGCTGCGGGGTGGAGCAGTCTGGCAGCTCGTCGGGCTCATAACCCGAAGGTCGCAGGTTCAAATCCTGCCCCCGCTACCAAGCTTTTGCTTGAAAAGGGCCCGTTCGAAGGGCCTTTTTGGTTTCAAGGCTATTGAAAGCGCATTCGATAGCCCGGATTGATGGATGCCGAACGAGGTTCCAGGGCCACGTTCGGTGAGGAAGGGACGGTGACATGAATGGGCCTTGGGCCCATTTTTCGTTTCTGCGGCAAGTAAATTGAGCCTGATGTGCCCGGAGGTGACCGATGCTACGAGATCAGCTAAACGAGCTGCTCGGCCCGGTCGTGTCCGAGCTCGGCTACGAGCTGTGGGAACTGGAGTATGCATCCCGCGCAGGCGGCGGTTTGCTCCGTCTGTACATCGATTCTCCTGAAGGTGTTTCGCTCGAGGACTGCGAGCGCGTGAGCCGGGCGGTGAGCGCGACCCTCGATGGTACCGACCCGATTCCGGGTCAGTACACCCTGGAGGTGTCTTCTCCCGGTCTGGATCGGGTCCTTCGCACGCGAGCGCATTTCGAGCGCTTTGCAGGCGAGCGGGTGCGTGTCGAGATGTCGCGGCCCGTTGACGGACGGAAGCGGTTCTCGGGACAGTTGTTGGCGGCGGATGATCAGCAGATCACGCTGGAAGTGGATGGCGGCAGGGTGATTCTGCCGATCGGCGATATACACAAGGCGCGTTTGGCGCCGCAGATGTAGATGGAGCTCGAAAGCGGAGTTCGCACGATGAATAAAGAGATCTTGATGGTCGTTGACGCGGTGTCGAACGAGAAAGGCGTCGACAAGGAAATCATTTTCGAAGCGCTAGAAGCAGCGCTGGCCTCGGCGACGCGCAAGCGTCACGGCGAAGGCATCGACGTGCGCGTATCGATCAATCGCAAAACCGGCGACTACGATACCTGGCGCCGCTGGAAGGTTTTTGCCGACGATTCCACCGAGTTGGAATCACCCGATCGCGAGTTGCGGCTCGATGATGCGACCGATATCTCCAAAGAGGCTGAAGTCGGCGGATTTGTCGAAGTGCCGATGGAATCCGTGGCATTCGGGCGCATTGCAGCGCAGACCGCAAAGCAAGTCATCGTGCAGAAGGTGCGCGAGGCGGAACGTGCGCAGGTCGTGGACGAGTACAAAGGCCGCGTCGGCACATTGGTATCCGGCATCGTCAAGCGCGTGGACCGCAACGGCGTGTTCGTAGATCTCGGCAGCAATGCGGAAGGCTTCATCCCGCGCGATCAGATGATTCCGCGTGAGCCGATTCGCTCACAAGATCGCGTCAAAGCGTTCTTGCAGGACGTTCGCTCCGAGCAGCGCGGTCCACAGTTGTTTTTGACGCGCACCGCTCCAGAGTTCCTGATCGAGCTATTCAAGCTCGAAGTGCCGGAAGTCGGTCAAGGTCTGATCCAGATCTTGGGTGCCGCGCGCGATCCGGGTGTTCGCGCCAAGATTGCGGTCAAGAGTAACGACAATCGTATCGATCCCGTCGGTGCCTGTGTCGGTATGCGTGGCTCACGCGTGCAGGCGGTCTCCAACGAGATCGCGGGCGAGCGCGTAGACATCATCCCCTTCGATGAGAATCCTGCGCAGTTCGTCATCAATGCGATGGCGCCGGCGGAAGTGGTTTCCATCGTCGTGGACGAGGATTCGCACTCGATGGACATCGCGGTGACCGAGGAAAAGCTGTCGCAAGCAATCGGCCGGGGCGGTCAGAACATTCGATTGGCAAGCGAGCTGACCGGTTGGGAGCTCAACGTAATGACCGAGCAGGCGGCTGAGGAGAAAAGCGAGGGCGAATCTCGTCAGCTCGTCGAGCTCTTCAAGCTGCAGCTGGATGTCGACGAGGACGTGGCGCAGATCTTGGTGCAGGAAGGCTTCTCGACGATCGAAGAGATCGCCTATGTGCCGGCTTCGGAGCTCAACGGCATCGAAGAGTTCGACGAGGAAATCGTCAAAGAACTGCGCAATCGCGCCCGCGACGTATTGCTTACGCAGGCAATCGCGAACGAAGAGGAAATTGACGGCTCGGAGCCCGCGGAAGATCTCTTGCAAGTCGAAGGTATGGATGAAGGATTGGCGCTGCAGCTGGCGAGCCGCGGCATCGTGACTCGGGAAGATTTAGCTGAGCAGGCGATCGATGACTTGCTCGAGATTGACGGCGTGGATGCGGAGCGCGCAGGCGCTCTGATCATGGCGGCACGCAAACACTGGTTCGAAAGTGCAGGTCAGCAGGCTTGATAAAGCGAGATAAACAGACGGTTGTCGAACGAGTGGCAGTGAGTATTCTCAAGCTGCTGTTTCCATCGGATAACTCGGGGTTAGCAGTGTCCGAGTGGAGAGCGGAGGGCGGTTCATGGCGGATGTGACAGTTAGCCAATTTGCCGAAGTGCTAAAAGTGCCGGTCGAGCGTTTGTTGACGCAGCTCGATGAGGCAGGCATCGAGGTGTCCGGCGCCGATGACACAATCAGCGATGAGGCCAAAATGGAGTTGCTGACTTTTCTGCGCCGTTCTCACGGACGTGGAGAAGAAGCCGCACCACGCAAGATTACGCTCAAGCGTAAGTCGCAGGGGGAGATCAAGGTCGCCTCAGCGCAAGGCCGTGCGCGCTTGGTGAACGTCGAAGTTCGCCGCAAGAAAACCTATTTGAATCGCAGCGTACTCGAAGAGCAGGCGCGCGTTCAGCAAGAGGAAGTCGACAAGCAGAAGCCAGCGCCGGAAGCGGCGCCCGAGCCGGAGCCGGCGCCGGCGCCCTTAGTCGTCGAAGTCCAAGAAGACGAGAACGTGAAGCGCGAGCGCCTGGAAGCAGAAGCGCTCGAAGCTGAGCGTCGGCGTCGCGAACAGGAAGAGGCGGAACTGCAACGACGCGCCGAAGAAGAAGCGCGTGTCATGGCGGAAGAGAACGCGCGATTGCTGCAAGAGGCCCGCGAGCGTAGTGAAGTCGAGCTTCGCCAAGCGGCACTTGTCGCATCTCAAGCGCAGGAACAACCGGCGGCAGCCCGGCCAGCAGAGCGCGGTCGCGAACGCGAGCGTGACAACGCGCCGCGGCGGCAAGAATTGCACGTCTCGAGCGATGCGAGCGCACGTTTCAAGAAGAAAAAGCAGAGCCAAGCATCGCGCTCGCGCCGGCCCGTGCAGGTCAATGTAGCGACTCAGCACGGCTTCGAGCGTCCCGCTGCGCCCGTTAAACATGATGTTCAGATCAGCGAAACGATCACCGTCGCTGAGCTTGCACAACGAATGGCGGTAAAGGCCAACGAAGTCATCAAAGTCATGATGAACATGGGCGTGATGGCTACGATCAATCAACCGATCGACCAGGACACGGCTGTGCTTGTCGTGGAGGAACTCGGGCATACACCCGTGCTCGTCAAAGAAAGCGCGATCGAAGACGATTTGCAAACCGCCGATGCCGGACACGAGTTGGCATCACGCCCTCCGGTCGTCACCGTGATGGGTCACGTAGACCACGGCAAAACTTCGCTCCTGGACTATATTCGCCGCACGAAAGTTGCCGCCGGGGAAGCAGGCGGAATTACTCAGCACGTCGGCGCTTATCATGTCGAGACCGACAAGGGCGTGGTCACCTTCCTCGACACGCCAGGCCACGCTGCATTCACGGCAATGCGTGCTCGCGGTGCGCAGATCACCGATATCGTCGTACTAGTGGTCGCTGCAGACGATGGCGTGATGCCGCAGACCATCGAAGCGATTCAGCACGCGCGCGCAGCAGAAGTGCCGATCGTCGTGGCGATGAACAAGATAGACAAACACGACGCCGATCCGGAGCGAGTACGCAACGATCTAGTGAAGCACAACGTCATTCCTGAAGACTGGGGTGGCGACACGTTGTTCGTGCCCGTTTCGGCACGCACCGGACAAGGCATCGATCAACTGCTCGATTCGATCCTGTTGCAGTCCGATGTGCTTGAACTGAAGGCGCCGCAAGACGGCCCGGCCGCCGGCGTAGTCATCGAGTCCAGCATGGAGAAGGGCAGGGGCGCAGTTGCGACCGTTCTCGTCAAGCGTGGCACCTTGCGGCCGGGCGACCCGATTATTGCGGGTCAAGAGTTCGGCCGCGTGCGCGCGATGTTCGACGAAGCGGGCCGGCCGGTTACAGAAGCCGGTCCTTCATTGCCGGTCGTGGTACTCGGTCTGTCCGGTGCGCCAAATGCCGGTGATGAAATTCTGGTACTCGAAAGTGAGCGTAAGGCACGTGAGGTTGCGCTTTATCGCCAAGGCAAGTTCCGCGATACCAAGCTCGCGAAGCAGGGTCCGGCGAAGATCGAAGACATGATGTCGCAGATGGGCGATGGCAAGACCGCAACTGTGCAGGTCGTGCTGAAGGCCGACGTGCAGGGTAGTGCGGAAGCGTTACGCGATGCGTTGAACAATCTGTCTACGGATGAAGTGGCCGTGAAGGTGGTATCGAGCGGTGTCGGTGGCATCACTGAGTCCGACGTGACGCTGGCACAGGCCTCGAATGCGCGAATCATCGGTTTCAACGTACGTGCCGACAGCTCGGCTCGCAGCATGATCAAGGAATCCGGCATCGACGTTCGCTACTACAGCATCATTTACGAAGCGATCGACGACGTGAAGCAGGTGCTTTCGGGCATGTTGGCGCCCGAGGTCAAAGAGCAGATCGTGGGCCTTGCGGAAGTTCGCGACGTGTTCCGTTCGAGCAAGTTCGGCACGGTGGCTGGTTGCATCGTGGTCGACGGCTATGTCCGGCGCAACAATCCGATTCGTGTGTTGCGTAATAATGTCGTGATCTTCGAGGGCGAATTGGAGTCTCTGCGTCGATTCAAGGACGATGTGAACGAAGTGCGTTCCGGTACCGAATGCGGCATCGGCGTGCGCAACTACAACGACGTGCGAGCCGGCGATCAAATCGAGTGTTACTCGCGCGTGGAAATCGCCCGCACGATGTGAGGTAGGTGGGTCTGTAGACTGTAGTTCGCAGTCTGCAGGCAAACTCGGCGCGGTCTAAGGCGATGGTTACGAACCTTTGCCGCGTCAGAGCGTTATCCCAGAGCAAGCATAATCTGCAGGCCTCTGGCTGCGGACTACAGACTGAGACCAACGGAACCCCCTCGGGCGCGGACCAAGACTAAGACGCAATGCCTTCCAAACCTTTTCCTCGTGCCCGTCGTGTCGGACAGCAGTTGCAGCGAGCGCTCAGCGAGCTGATGCGACGGGAGTTACGCGATCCTCGATTGGGGATGGTGACGCTGACCGAAGTGCGCATGTCGAGCGATCTGAGTTATGCGACCGTCTACTACTCAGTACTCGGTGCGGATCCGCAGCTGGCTCAAGAAATTCTGGACGAAGCTGCGGACTACCTGAGAGGCCCAGTTGGTCGTTCGCTGGGCTTGCGGCATAGTCCAGAGCTGCGCTTTGTCAAAGACGAGCTCATTGAAGGTGGCGCTCGTCTATCGGCGCTGATTCACAAGGCAGTGAAGGAAGATGAGGAGCGTCACGTCGATGAAGAGGATCAAGATCGTGACCCGTGAATTGCGGGATGTGATTCGAAAGACCTCGATACTGAGCACTAGCTCGAGCTCCTCCTCCAACCAAACCCGCTATTCGCTTTCTTTCTCGTGAGCAAACCTCGCCGCTTCTATCGCGATCTCGATGGCATCTTGCTGCTAGACAAAGCGCTCGGACTTTCCTCGAACGCCGCGTTGCAGGAAGTGCGATCGCTCTTCGGCGCCAAGAAGGCCGGGCACGCCGGCAGCTTGGATCCGCTCGCCAGCGGGCTGTTGCCCGTCTGTTTTGGACAAGCGACTAAGGTGTGCGGAAGATTGCTCAATTCCGGCAAGACCTATCGAGTTCGAGTTCGGCTGGGCGCGCGAACCGCTTCGGGTGATATGGAAACGCCGGTGATCGAAGAGGCACCCATTCCGAGTCTCGGCACCGAGGCCGTATTGACCGTATTGAAAGCTTTCGAAGGCGAGCAGGAGCAAATCCCGCCGATGCACTCGGCGCTGAAGTTCGAGGGGAAGCGGCTGTATGAGCTCGCCCGTAATGGGCAGTCAGTCGAGCGCGCAGCACGAAAGATCTGGCTACGAGATATGACGTTGGTCAGTCTCTCGGCGCAGGGGCTGGAGTTCGAGGTCCATTGCTCCAAGGGCACGTACATCCGGACGCTGGCAGCCGATTTGGCGCAAAGCTTGGGCACTCTGGGTTACGTCGAGGACCTCAGACGTCTGTGCGTAGACCCTTTCAGTACCTTCCCGATGTATTCGCTAACGCAACTCGCGGAGCTGGCGCCAGATGCGCGAGATGCGACCTTGTTGGGGCCTGATGCCGCTTTTGCGGATTTACCGAAGTTGGAGCTGGATGAACAGGCCGAGCGCCGCCTGCTCATGGGACAGTCCGTCCCGCACCCCGCCGCAGCGTGTTTTCTTGCAGAGGCGCGGGCTTACGGTCGGCAGGGTCGGTTCCTGGGTCTTGTCGCAGGCCAGCCAGGGGGCACGATAAAGCCGCTCCGGCTGTTTACGGACGTCCCCACGGTACGCGCCGTCGAGGCGCCCAAGGTTGTAGAGCAAGCTGACTTGGGATCGTAATCCCTCGGTTTTACTTGAGATTATTGGCTGCGCGAGTACAATGCGCGCCTCCTTAAACGGCCACTATTGACCGACTTCCGCAGGAAGTCATATCGAGGATTGGGCAAGATGTCATTGTCGACAGAGCAGAAAGGCGGGATCGTCGAGCAGTATCGACGCGGCAGTAACGATACCGGTTCGCCGGAAGTGCAGATCGCATTACTGAGTGCTCGTATCAACGAGCTGGGCGAACACTTCACGACGCATAAGCGCGATCACGCATCGCGACGCGGTCTGCTCAAGATGGTCAATCAGCGCCGCAAATTGCTCGACTACCTGAAAGACACTGCACCTGAGCGTTATCAAGAAGTCGTTTCTCGCTTGGGTTTGCGGCGCTAGTCGCGCCGCCGGTCTCGTACCGGTCAGTTATCACTCTCTCGCCATTTTCAGCCGCCCGGCAACTTTCGATCCCGTCGTGATGGTTCTGCTCAAGAATCTGCATCGCACGGTCGTATCGAGAGGCCGAGGCGGCTTTCGTTTTTCATCAGCAGTCGTAATTGCCGGCGCGGTACCGTCGGCCTAGGAAAAGTATCGTGAGTGCAATCAAGAAAACGTTCGCCTATGGGCAGCATCAAGTCACCCTGGAGACCGGCGAGCTTGCAAGACAGGCGGATGGTTCGGTCCTCGTCACCATGGGAGAGACTGTCGTCCTCGTGACGGCTGTTGCCCGCAAGGAAGCTGATCCGAACAAGGACTTCTTTCCGCTCACAGTGAATTACGTCGAAAAGACCTACGCCGCTGGCCGCATCCCGGGCGGTTTCTTCAAACGCGAAGGCCGTCCTTCCGAAAAGGAGACGCTGACGTCTCGTTTGATCGACCGACCGATTCGGCCGCTGTTTCCGGAAGGTTTTTTCAACGAAGTGCAGGTCGTGGCGACCGTGGTGTCATTGAATCCTGAAGTCGATCCCGACATCCCCGCCATGCTCGGTGCTTCGGCGGCGCTCGCACTCTCGGGTGTACCGTTTCAGGGTCCGATCGCCGCAGCGAAAGTCGGCTACAAAGATGGCCAATACATCTTGAACCCGACGAACCCGCAGCTCAAAGAATCGCAGTTGGACCTGGTCGTGGCCGGCACGGCAGAAGCCGTGTTGATGGTCGAGTCCGAAGCCAAGGCGTTGTCGGAAGACGTGATGCTCGGCGCAGTGGTCTTCGGTCACGAGCAGATGCAGGCCGCGATTCGCGTTATCAACGAGCTCAAGGCAGAAGCTGGCAAGCCCTCGTGGAATTGGCAACCTGCCGCGACCAACGCGTCGCTCGAGTCCGCGCTCGCCGCTCAGGCGGAGGCAGCACTTGCCGATGCGTACAAGATCACTGAGAAGCAAGCGCGGCGCAAACGCATCCAAGAAATCAAAGAAGCTGCAGTTGCAGCTCTAGCCGCGGAAGGCGCGGCTTTCGTTGCCGATGATGTCGAGAAGGAGTTCGGCAACCTCGAATATCGGATTGTCCGCCGCCGCATCCTAGCCGGCGATCCGCGTATCGATGGCCGCGACATGAAAACAGTTCGGCCGATCTCGATCCGCACCGGTGTGCTGCCGCGAACGCACGGCTCCGCTCTGTTCACGCGCGGTGAAACTCAGGCTTTGGTCGTGACGACGCTCGGAACAGGTCGCGATGCGCAGATCATCGATGCGCTCGGCGGAGAGCGTAAAGAGCCGTTCATGCTCCACTACAACTTCCCGCCATTCAGCGTTGGCGAAACGGGAATGATGGGTTCACCGAAGCGCCGCGAAATCGGTCATGGCAATCTTGCACGCCGCGGTATTTCCGCCGTGATGCCTGATATGACGACGTTCCCGTATGTCATCCGCGTCGTATCTGAAATTTTCGAGTCCAATGGGTCGAGCTCGATGGCCAGCGTCTGCGGCACGAGCTTGTCGTTGATGGATGCAGGTGTGCCGATCAAAGCGGCGGTTGCTGGCGTGGCAATGGGTCTCGTCAAAGAAGGTGATCGCTTCCAGGTGCTAACCGATATCCTCGGCGACGAAGATCATCTGGGCGACATGGATTTCAAAGTGGCGGGAACGCGCACTGGCGTCACAGCGCTGCAGATGGACATCAAGATCAATGGCATCACCAAAGAGATCATGAAGGTCGCGCTCGAGCAGGCTCAAGCGGGTCGTCTGCATATTCTCGATGAGATGGACAAGGTCCTGCCGGCTTCGCGCGCAAAGATGTCGGAATGGGCGCCTTCGATCATCACCCTGAAGATCGATCCGGAGAAGATCCGCGAAGTCATCGGCAAAGGTGGCGCAGTGATTCGTGCCATCACCGAGGAGACGGGAACGACCATCGACATCGAGAACGACGGTACGGTGAAGATTGCGTCCGTCGATGGCGTGTCGGGCCGCGAAGCTCAGCGACGCATCGAGTTGATCACAGCGGAAGTGGAAGTCGGCCAGATTTATGAAGGCCGCGTTGCGCGCCTGATGGATTTTGGCGCCTTCGTAACCATCCTGCCTGGCAAGGACGGCTTGGTGCACATCTCGCAGATTTCAGACGAGCGCGTCGAGCGCGTCAGCGACAAGCTCAAGGAAGGCGATGTCATTCGGGTGAAAGTGCTCGAAGTGGATCGCCAGGGTCGCATCCGCCTGAGCATGCGCAACGTCGACGCAGCATAGTCGCTGCTGAGTTGGCTCATCTCCTCCCCCGTGTGGGGGAGGATGGTGGACTTACTAGAGTTGGTTTTCTCGCGGCTCCTCGCCGCCGTCGCCGTCGCGTTCTCTCGAGCGTGTTCCGGCGGACGCGGTCGTATTTCCGCTCATCGCTTTGAAGATCTCATCTTGCGCAGATCTCCAGCGTTCTAGATTGCGTTGAGTCATCGTTGCGATCGTGTCATAGGCATCCTCGCCCATCACGCCGCGCATATGATCGCGCATTTGTGGCTGCTGAGTCGCCAGCAACTTCAAGCTTTGTTCGAGATAGCTGCCGACGAAACTCTGCATCGCTCCACCATAGGAGCGGATCACCTGAGACAGAAAATCCTGGCTCATCAGCGGCTCGCCCACATGCTCTTGCTCCGCAATGACCTGAAGCAAAATCGAGCGCGTGATGTCCTCTTGCGTCTTCTTATCGATGACCACGAAGTCGATCTTGTCCATCACTAAGCGACGAATGTCGGCCAGCGTGATGTAGCGACTTTCGACAGTGTCATACAGACGCCTGTTTGGATACTTCTTGATGACTCTCGACTCGTTCATGGAAGCTCCTCGAGACAAGCCGGAGCGAAGAACCGATCGTGTTTCAAGCCCGTTCATAATATTGACCCCCTGCTCGGATGCAAATCAGAGCATTTCTTCGCAGGCCTCCCTTAGCCCACGCAGCGAGTGCACTTGCCAGTTCTGAATGGCCCATTCCCAAAGTGTAGAAAGGCCACTTAGACGCAGTTCAAGTGGCGGCGATTGCCGCAGGAATCGTAATGCCCGCCAGAGATCATGGGTTGGACGTTGCAGGTCCAACGCCCCCGCACCGGCGGATTTGGATAGTTTCATCTTATTCCTGTCGATGACTAGCGGCACATGTGCGTATTCGAGGTGTTCAAAGCCGAGTGCGCGCTGTAAGACGAGTTGGCGGGGCGTGCTGTTAAGTAAGTCGACACCTCGTACGACGTGCGAGATCCCTTGATCATGGTCGTCTACGACGACGGCAAGTTGGTAGGCAATCAGTCCGTCGCGACGTCGAATCACGAAGTCGCCACCTTCCGTTGTTAGATCAATCGAGACCTGGCCTTGGATTCGATCTTCGAATTCGACGGCTTCTTCTTCTACGCGGAAGCGGATGGCGAGTGCTCGATTTGGTTCGCGCACTCCATTGCGGCACCAGCCAGGATAATGAGCATCTTCGCCAGGTAATCGGACGTGTGACTGCGCGGCTTCTATTTCGCTTCGGGAGCAGGAGCAAGGAAACGCCTGGCCCGAGGATAAGAGCCGAGCGATCGCCGATTCGTACGCGGCATTGCGCGTGCTTTGATAAAGCACGGGACCGGCCCATTCAAAGCCAAAGTCCTCGAGCGTGCTCAGGATCTGATCCGCGCTTCCGGGTACCACGCGCGGTGTATCCAAATCCTCAACCCGTACGAGCCACTGGCCGCCCGCGGCGCGCGCTTCGAGGTAGCTGGCGACGGCGGTGACGAGCGAACCAAAGTGCAGCGGCCCAGTTGGGGAGGGGGCGAAACGGCCGCGATAGATCACGGATATCGCCCCTCGAGGATGCGGCTTGCGATCAAAAGACGCCGCGGGAACTCGCCGTACCGAGGATTTCAGTCCTCGGCTGGCTCAGCGATAGCGATCGTCGCGATCGCCGTACTGCTTTTCGCGACGTTCACGGCGTTCTTGAGCTTCCACGCACAGCGTAGCGACGGGCCGCGCCTCGAGGCGCTTGATACCGATTTCCTCGCCCGTTTCGATGCAGTAGCCGTAGCTGCCATCATCGATGCGCTTCAGCGCTTCCTCGATCTTACGGATCAACTTGCGTTCACGATCGCGGGTGCGAAGCTCGAGGCTGAACTCGGACTCCTGAGTGGCGCGATCGTTGGGATCCGGGAAGTTCGCTGCTTCATCTTTCATGTGCAGCACGGTGCGATCGACCTCTTGCATCAGATCGCGTTTCCAGTTGTTGAGGATTTGCCGAAAGTGGTCGAGCTGCTCCTTGTTCATGTACTGCTCGCCACGTCGCGGAATGTAGGGTTTTACATTCCGTGGACCGGCGAGAAGGTTGCTGCTCAAGGCATCGGGGCTGTCGGCGTCGTCGGCATCGTTTCCATTGCCGCTGTCTGAGTCTAGGGAGATCGGCATTACGGGTTTGGCGGCGATAATCGCTTTGGCCGGCGCCGGGGGCGTCGGCTTGGGTGTAGGTTTGGGCGTGGCCTTTGCGGGCTGTTCACTCGCGGCCACGGACTTCGTGTGCTTTGCGACCGGTGCGCTCTTCGCTGTCGGCTTGGCAGCGGCTTTGACCGGCGCTCGAGTCGACGCCGCAGGTTTGCTGCGGGCAGCCGGCTTCTTGGCGGGAGCTGCTTTCTTGGCAGGTTCCGCTTTCTTGACAACAGACTTCTTGGCCTTCGTCGCCTTGGCAGACGGTTTCTTTGCGGCCATCGAGAGAGCCTCCGCGCCCTGCCGACTCGCGGCTTCCGGGCAGGTCATAACCACACGAGGGGCGCGATTATACAGACGCAGCCCCCCTCGTACAGCCAGTGTTGCAACAGCTTTTTGCGGATCCCGAAAGCCTGGTGTTTTGAGCCAATACACTCGTGTCAGAGCGGTAGTGATCACATACACTACCGCGCACATTCGACCGGCAGATCCAATGAGCGCGAGCTCGGAGGATCCGGTACCCGTGGCGCAAGAGCGTCTGTTCCAGCGCGCGGGAGACTTCTAATATGACTTTCAGCGTGCCGCCTTTCGGCGTTCAGGAGCGCGATGCGACTCAGCAAAATCAAACTGGCCGGGTTCAAATCCTTTGTGGATCCGACCGCGGTGAATTTTCCCAGTAATCTAATCGGCGTCGTCGGCCCGAACGGCTGCGGCAAATCGAACATCATCGACGCCGTGCGCTGGGTGATGGGTGAGATCTCCGCCAAACACTTGCGCGGGGATTCCATGGCGGATGTCGTGTTCAATGGATCTGCATCCCGTAAGCCTGTCGGTACGGCCTCGGTCGAGCTGGTGTTCGACAATTCCGATGGGCAACTCGCAGGTCAGTACGCGGGCTTTGCCGAAGTCGCTTTGAAGCGGGTGGTCTCCCGAGATGGCACTTCTGCTTACTTTTTGAACGGCACACGCTGCCGCCGCAAAGACATCACGCAATTGTTCTTGGGCACGGGGCTGGGTTCGCGCAGCTACGCGATCATCGAGCAAGGCATGATTTCGCGCGTTATCGAGGCACGCCCCGATGAGCTGCGCGGCTTCATTGAAGAGGCGGCCGGGATATCGAAGTACAAAGAACGGCGTCGGGAAACGGAAAATCGCATCTCGCACACCAAGGAAAATCTCGAGCGTCTGAACGATGTTCGCGAAGAAGTCGAGAAGCAGCTGCGACACTTGCAGCGTCAGGCAGCGACCGCACGCCGGTATCAGGCGCTCAAGCAGGACGAACGCAAACTATCCGCTGAACTGATTGCGCTACGGCTGCGCGCGATCGAGCAGGATTCGCAATCCAAAGAAGGAATTCTGCGAGAGAGAGACACGGCTTTGCAGGCAGTGATTGCGCAATTGCGCTCGTTCGAATCGGCGATCGAGACTGCGCGTGAGGACTTCACCGAAAAATCCGAAGCGTTGAATGCAGTCCAGGGCCGCTACTATCAAGTCGGTGCCGAGATCTCTCGCACCGAGCAGTCGATCCAATACGGGCGCGAGCTCAGGCAACGTCAGCGGCAGGATCTGGAGCAAGCCGAAACAGGGGCTGCCGAAGCCACACTGCACCTGAGCCGCGACGAAGCGCAGATTGAAACGCTTCGGCGTGAGCTCGAAGAGCTCGAGCCGGGGCTCGCCGCTGCACGCGAGCGAGAACGGATGTCTGCTGCCGCGCTCGCCGAGGCGGAAGAAGCCATGCAGCAGTGGCAGGAAGGATGGGAGGAGTTCAACCGCGAGTCACGCGCGGCAAGCGAGAAGACCCAGGTCGAGCGAGCGCGTATCGAACAACTGGAACATCAACTTGCGCGACTGGCGAGTCAGCGCGATCGGCTACGCACCGAGCTCGGTGAGCTCAACGCCGCAGATACGAGCGAGCGGATCTCCAGCCTGGAACTCGAGGAGAGCGAGTCTCGCAATCAAGGTGAAAGCAGTGTCGCCGCACTTCGTGAGGTGACAGATCAATTGCAGCACTGGCGTGAACGCGAACGCGAGGTTGCAAGCGCTTTGGAGCGCGGACGTCATGAGCTCCAAACTGCGCAAGGCCAGCTCATGTCGCTTCAAGCGTTGCAACAAGCGGCGCTTGGATTGGCGCAAGGCAAGGTGACGGAGTGGCTCTCTGCCAACACATTGAGCGAGCGGCCACGTCTGGCTCAACAGCTCACCGTCGAGGCGGGGTGGGAGCGCGCTGTGGAAACAGTGTTGGGTTCTTATCTCGAAGCCGTGTCGGTAGACACGATCGATGCAATCGCCGGCAATATCGAATCGCTCGAAGCCGGATCGGTGGCTTTTTTTGCCGAAGGTGGCCAAAGCTCCCAAAATGTCGAGTCGGGACGCTTGCTCGCGCGCGTCCAAGGACCCGCCGCTATTTCCGCATTGCTCACGGGCATCATTGCCGTCGACACGTTGCCAGAGGCATTGGAAAAGCGCCGCGCATTGTTGAACGGCGAATCCGTCATCACTCGCGACGGAGTATGGATCGGAAGGGATTGGCTGCGCGTGAGTCGCGACCAAGATGTGCACGCCGGCGTGATCGAGCGGGAAAAGGAGATGCGCAACCTGCGGGAGGCCGTATCGTCAGCAGAAGAGCGCCGCGATGCCCTGCAGACCGAGCTGTCGGTTGCTCGTGAGCAGTTGACCTCACAAGAGCATCGGCGCGATGAGCTTCAGGCGGAGGTCAATCGTCTGCATCGCGCGCACAGTGAATTGAGCGCACAGATAGGCGCGCTTCGTACCAAGGCTGAGCAGACGAGCGAGCGGGCGCGACGAATTCTCGCCGAGTTGGAAGAGATCGACGCCGACCACGAGAAGACCGCAATCACGATTGCCGAGGCGCGAAATCGGCTCCAGGAAGGCATGGATGAAATGGCCGAGTTCGAGACTTCACGTATCGACCTCGAGCGTCAGCGTGATGAGCTCAAGCAAAATCTTTCGTACAAGCGTTCGCAAGCACAAACGGACCGAGACGGCGCACAAGAAGTTGCGATCCGCGTTGAATCGAAACGCTCGGCACTCACGTCAATCTCGGCGGGACTCGAGCGGCTGCGACAACAACTTCAGCAAATGCAGAACCGCAAAGAGGAGCTCACGCGACAACTCGCCGAGGGCGAAGCGCCGTTGCAGGAACTCTCTGCGACGCTCGAAGCAGCACTGCAACAACGCGTCGGCATCGAGCAAGAACTGTCGGCCGCACGCGAAGCACTCGAGAGTGCCGAAAGCAGAATGCGCTCGCTCGATCAGAGCCGAGTTGACGCGGAAGCCTCGGTGGAGGAGGCGCGTGCTCGTTTGGAAGATGTGCGCATGGCAGCGCAAGAATTAAAGGTTCGACGCGAAACGTTGCTCGATCAATTCAAAGCAACGCAGTTCGACTTAGCAACGGTCTATCAGGAAATGGTTGCCGAGGCGGATATCGACGCTTGGGAACAAACTCTCACCGATCTAACGCAAAAGATCGATCGATTGGGCCAAGTCAACCTCGCTGCGATCGACGAGTTCAAAGAGCAGTCCGAGCGGAAGGAATACTTGGATCGCCAATTCAAGGATCTCACCGATGCGCTCGAGACACTCGAAACGGCGATTCGCAAGATCGATCGCGAAACGCGTTCGCGTTTCCAAGATACCTTCGATCGCGTGAATGCGGGATTGAAGGAGCGTTTTCCGCGTCTATTCGGGGGCGGTCATGCGTACTTGGAACTCGCGGGCGAGGACATCCTCAGCGCCGGTGTCTCGATCATGGCGCGGCCACCGGGTAAGCGAAACAGTACGATCAACCAACTCTCCGGCGGCGAGAAAGCGCTGACGGCAGTCGCGCTCGTGTTCTCGATCTTCGAGCTGAATCCGGCTCCGTTCTGTCTGCTCGATGAGGTGGATGCGCCTCTCGATGACAATAACGTCGGGCGCTTCTGCGATACGGTCAAGGAAATGTCCAGTCGAGTGCAGTTCCTGTTCATCACCCACAACAAGACGACGATGGAGCTCGCCTCGCAACTCATCGGCGTCACCATGCATGAACCGGGCGTCTCACGCCTCGTCGCGGTCGATGTGGACGAAGCAGTGCGGATGGCGGCAATGTGATGTGGAGGGGCACGATGCGCCAATTGAGCAAAAGGCGGGGAGTGTCATCTAGGGCTGCAGCTGTTCTGGCTGCGGACCGAGACCAACGGGAACACCCAGGGCGGTGCAGACCACAGACCGCGGATCATGGCCGGCGGCCGCAATGTTATGCCTGAGCTTCGCTGGATCCTCATTGGTTTCGCCATCGTGCTGCTCGCAGGTATTTACTTGTGGGGCAGGCGAAATAGCTTGCGGGAGGCCGAACGCGAAGGTGCGCAACGAGTAAGGCCGGAACCCGGTTTGTTTGAAGAGCAGGCGGACGCGATCTCCGCTGGGCATTCTTTCCAACATTCAGTGGAAGAAGAATTCGAGGCGGACTCGGGTGACCTAGGAAGTTCCGAGGACTATCCTTTGGATGTCACCGTTGAGCGCAAGGCTAGCCCCGCAGCTCGCAGTGCTCATGTAACGAACACCCGTGAAGAGGTGCAGTCCGTACGCGCCCCATCGGGCGATACATGGCGAGGGCGCGTCGAGCCGACGTTCGCGGATTCTCAAGCTACTGTTGAATTGCCCGTAGAGAATCAGGAGCCGGCTGATCAGGGAGAGGACGCAGCGCCGACGCTCTCGAGCAGCGATACGCCTGCACCTCGCCGAGTCGAACGTCGCAAGATCCTCTCGTTGCGACTGTCGGCCTCGCCGCATCGCATCGAAGGTACGAAGCTTCTGGAGGCATTCGAAGCCGAAGCGCTTCAGCACGGCAAATACGGTGTGTACCACCGGTTACACGAGGACGGCGCGAGTGTCTTCAGTGTCGCGAGCATGGTCGAGCCTGGCACCTTTGATCCAGAGAAAATGCCGCAAACCCAATACCCGGGTATCACGATGTTTGCTCAGCTACCGGCTCCCGTGCCAGGCATGCATGCATTGAACGAGCTGGTGGCTTGCGCGCGTCGCTTGCAGCAGTTCCTCGGCGGCACGTTGCAGGATGATCGAGGCGTGCCACTCACCGTGCATCGTATCGAACGGATGCGTCAGGAAGTCCGCGAATTCGAGCGTCCGTTGCAGTCCGGGCATCGCGGCGGTCCGTCGATCACTCGCTACTAATACGCCATGTCGAGCGCCCGTAGTGCAGCCGCACGCGTACGAGAGCTTCGTACACAGATCAATCATCATAATTATCGCTATCACGTCCTCGATGATCCGGAGATTTCCGATGCCGAGTACGATCGATTGCTGAATGAGCTGAAAGCTCTCGAAGCGCAGTACCCCGATCTCATCACGCCGGATTCCCCGACCCAGCGAGTGGGTGCCACCCCCGTCGGCGAGTTGGACGAAGTCGTTCACACAACGCCGATGTTGTCGTTGGACAACGCCTTTGCGGAAGAAGATTTGCTTGCCTTCGATCGAAGGGTGCGTGAGCGGCTCGATGATATCGAACAGGTGGAGTACTCCGCCGAACCCAAGCTCGATGGTTTGGCGGTGAGCTTCCGTTATGAAGGAGGCAGGCTGGTCTTAGCTGCTACTCGCGGCGATGGCATGCGCGGCGAGAACGTCACGCACAACGTGCGTACGATCAAGTCGGTGCCGATCGAGCTGCGCGGCAAACCCCCCGCGGTGCTCGAAGTTCGTGGCGAAGTATTCATGCCGATCGCAGGCTTCAAAGCGATGAACGAACGCGCGCTTGCGAAAGGTGAGAAGACATTCGTCAATCCACGCAACGCAGCGGCCGGCAGCTTGCGACAATTAGATCCGCGCTTGGCGGCGATGCGTCCTTTCGACGTGTTCTTCTACAGCGTCGGAGAAACTCAGGGCTGGAAACTGCCGCCACGCCACAGCGAGGCTCTAGAGCAACTGAAAGAGTGGGGATTGAAGATCTCGCCGCTCTTGAAAATCGTAAAGGGCGTGGAAGGATGCTTGGAGTATTACCACGACATCGGCAAACGAAGATCCAGCCTGCCGTACGAGATCGATGGTGTTGTGTATAAAGTGAATCGATTCGCTCAGCAGCGTGAGCTTGGATTCGTGGCTCGCGCTCCTCGATGGGCGATCGCACACAAGTTTCCGGCTCATGAGGAAAACACCGTAGTGCGCGGGGTCGAGTTTCAAGTCGGTCGGACAGGCGCGCTCACGCCGGTTGCGCGCTTGGAGCCTGTCTTCGTGGGGGGTGTAACCGTAAGCAATGCAACCTTGCACAACATGGACGAGGTACAGCGCAAGGACGTGCGGATCGGGGACACCGTCGTCATCAGACGAGCCGGAGATGTAATCCCGGAGGTCGTCAAAGTCATCGTGGAACGACGCCCACCGACGGCTCGGATCGTCGAGCTACCAGCGAAATGTCCGGTTTGCGGATCGGATGTAGAGCGCGAAGAGGGCGAAGCGGTCGCGCGATGCACTGGCGGGTTGTTCTGCGCGGCGCAGCGCAAGGAATCGCTGCGGCATTTTGCAGGCCGCCGAGCGCTCGACATCGATGGCTTGGGTTCCAAAATCATTGATCAGCTCGTGGAAAGCGAGCTGGTGCACACCCCGGCGGATCTATACGAGCTCAAGCTCGAGCAACTGATGAATTTGGAGCGGATGGGAGAGAAATCTGCGGCGAAACTCATCGAAGCACTGGAGCGCAGTAAGCAGACGACCCTGCCTCGATTTTTATATGCGCTCGGCATTCGTGATGTCGGCGAAGCGACGGCGGCCGCGCTCGCCGAACATTTTTGTGTGCTCGACGCCATCGAGCAGGCGAGCGAGGAACAAATCCAAGAAGTCCCCGACATCGGTCCCGTCGTGGCCGCTCACGTCTTTCATTTCTTTCAGCAACCCGAAAATCGCAAAGTAATTGAAGACCTGTGCCGTCACGGAGTGAAGTGGCCACCGATCAAGCGGAAACAGTCGCGTGGCGAAGGGCCATTGAGCGGAAAGACGTTCGTGCTCACGGGAACGCTGGACGGGATGAGCCGCGACGAAGCTGGCGATCGCATCACCGCGCTGGGCGGCAAAGTTTCAGGCAGCGTCTCGAAGAAGACGTCGTACGTCGTCGCCGGTGCAGATCCCGGCTCCAAACTCAAGAAAGCACAGGAGTTGGGAGTGGAAGTGCTGGATGAGGAAGGCCTCCAGAAGTTGCTGAGCGCAGCAACTTCTTAGTCTGCAGTCTACAGTCCGCAGTCCGCGGCTAGAGGAGAGCTCGACACTCGGCCCTCTAGCTGCGGACAACAGACTGCGGACTACAGACTCATACCGTTCAGATCTTCTTCTCCACCTTCGCCTCGTTCCTCAACTGCTCTAGATACGCTTGCAGCTTCTTGCGTTGAGCGAGGACTTTGACGCGGTCTTTCACTTCTTCGAATGGAGGGGGTGCCGAGGCGCGGCTGTCTTCCAGCTTGATGACGTGCCAGCCGAATTCGCTTTGCACCGGCGCGCTAGTGATCTCGCCCGGCTTCATGGTGACGACGGCATCGGCAAATGGCTTCACCATCGAATCCGGGGTGAACCAACCCAAGTCGCCGCCGCTGGACTTCGATGAATCTTTGGAGCGCTTCGCCGCTAATTTCGCGAAGTCCGCTCCGCCCTGAAGTTCCTTCGTGATCTCATCGGCAGCAGCTTTCTCATCGACGAGGATGTGACGGGCGTGATACTCACGTGGCATCGCGGCAACTTGCGCGTCGTACTCGGGTTTCAACTCCTCGTCTTTGACCGGATTGTCTTCCAAATATTTTTGGAGTGCTGCATCGACGATTACGTTCATCCGCGAGAGCTCGAGCTGATCGCGTACGGTAGGCTCTTTCGTCAGACCGGATTTCTCAGCCTGCTCGGCCGCAAGGCGCATACCGATGTATTGATCGAGAATTTCCGATTTCTGGTCCTCCGGAATCTCGCGGCCCGCTTGGCGAGCGATGGTCTGCACGTACAGATCGAACGAGGACTTTGAGACTGGTTCGCCGTTTACGGTCGCAACAACTTGGTCTGCGGGCGCGGCAGCCTCGGTCGGCGTCGTATCATTTTTTGCGCAAGCCGCAACGAGCACAAATGAAACAAGCGCGATGAGGGTAGGGCGGATGGACATAGAGGACCTTTGCGAAGCGAGTGTGATGAGGTGAGGAGGACGAAAGTAGAGGAAGGGTAAAAGCGGCACGCAATCAAATTGGCGCCGTTGAGGTTTGGACCGTCATGCCGGGCGGATGTTCTGCAAATCTGCCTCTTCAGGCGTTAGCGCGACGATATTCAATGCATGGATTTCGGTTTGCATCAGCTCATCGACCAGCCGATAGATGAGCTGGTGACGTTGCAGGGGCCGAAGCCCGGCGAACTTGGAGCTGACGACGCGCACGCGGAAATGGCCCTTGCCCTCGCGTGCACCGGCATGCCCAACATGCAGATGACTTTCGTCCACCACATCGATCGAGGAGTCTGGAAGCTCGGTTTGAATCTGCGCTCTAATGCGCTCGGATCGAGTCCCTGCGAGCGGAGCGATCATGATTCAGTCGTCTTCGAGGCCTCAGGCGGTACTTTCGAGGCCAGCCAAACACCTTGCAGCAGCGCGAACGCGATAGTCAGGCCAATCATCCCGTACAGTTTGAATGCAGCCCACACATCGGTGCTGAAGTTGTAGGTGATGTAAAGATTGATCGCGCCCAGCGTCACAAAGAAGGCAATCCACATCCAGCTGAGCTTGAGCCACAAGGCTCTCTCTAACTCGAAATTGCCGGAAAGCATGCGTTGGATGAAGGGGCGATCGCCGATGAAATGGCTCGAAAGAAACCCGAGCGCAAACAACCAATTCACGACCGTGACCTTCCATTTGATGAACATCTCATCCTGGATCCACAATGTTAGCCCGCCAAATACCAAGACCAACGCACCGGAGATGAGGGCCATGGTGCTTACTTTTCGATGGCGCACCCACTGTACGGCGGTTTGCACGATGACCGCCACGATGATGACGACGGTTGCGACGTAAATGCCCGCGAGCTTGTAGGCAATAAAAAACGCGATGACGGGAAAGAAATCGAACAGCAGTTGCATGGAGGACGGTCGAGCAGAAAAGAGGTCGTATGATACGCGGATGGAGGGTTATTGGCAGTCGACCCTTCGGAAGACTCCGTGCGCACTGCCTGGTTCATTCCATTTATAGCCGTGACCAGCCGATTCTTCGAAATTCATCCCAAAGATCCTCAGCCTCGCCTGATCAAGCAGGCGGTCGAGATCATTCGAGACGGCGGCGTGGTCGTATACCCGACGGATTCGAGCTATGCGCTCGGTTGCCATATCGGCGATAAGGCAGCCATGGAGCGAATCGCACGAATCCGCCAAACCGACAAGCATCATCATTTCACGTTGGTGTGTAGCGACTTGTCGGAAATTGCCAAGTACGCGCGGGTCAACAATCAGCAATATCGCACCTTGAAGGCATTCACCCCCGGCCCGTACACGTTCCTGCTCGAGGCGACGCGCGAGACTCCCAAACGACTGCAGAATCCCAAGCGGCGTACGATCGGGATTCGCGTTCCCGATCACCCAGTACCTCGCGCCTTACTGTCCGAGCTCGCCGAACCGATCATGAGCTCGACGCTCATCATGCCGGGCGAGGAGCTGCCCATGAGCGATGCCAGAGAGATTCAGGAGCGACTCGAACACGTCGTGGACGCGGTGATCGATGGCGGCAACTGCGGTTTCGAGCCCACCAGCGTGATCGACCTGGCGGGCGCTGCACCCGTGGTTGTGCGACATGGGAAGGGTGAGGTCAGCGTGTTTCAGTAGCGCGTGCTGCGTATAATGCACCGCGCACCGACTTTATTGCCTTCCTGATCTAACAAGTCCACGTAAACCAGTGATTTTTGGCAAGAAAGCGCACGTTAGAACCCGCGCGGGTTCGGGCGTACGGATCGCTATTATTCAGAGGGTTCCCCGGCATTGAGCGCAGCGAGTACTACCACAGGGCGAGTCCTTTCCGGCATGCGGCCGACCGGCGCTTTGCACCTCGGCAACTATCACGGGGCGCTGAAGAATTGGATCGAGCTTCAGTATCAGCACGAATGCTACTTCTTCGTCGCCGACATACACGCGCTGACCACAGGCTACGAAGACACATCTTCGCTGAATGACTATGTATGGGAAATGGTCATCGACTGGCTTGCCGCTGGCATCAATCCCTCGACCGCAACCTTATTCATTCAATCGCGAGTGCCTGAGCATTCCGAGCTGCATTTGCTGCTCTCGATGATCACGCCTCTGGGTTGGCTCGAACGAGTGCCGACCTACAAAGATCAGCAAGATCAGTTGCGCGACAAGGATTTGGCCACCTACGGATTTTTAGGCTATCCGCTGCTTCAGAGCGCAGACATTTTGTTGTACAAGCCGACTCTGATCCCCGTTGGCGAGGATCAAGTCGCGCATGTCGAGATCACCCGCGAGGTCGCGAGGCGCTTCAACCACGTTTACGGCAAGGAACCGGACTTCGAATTGAAGGTGGAGAAGGCGCTG
Source organism: Steroidobacter sp. (assembly GCA_025929585.1). GTDB lineage: Bacteria > Pseudomonadota > Gammaproteobacteria > Steroidobacterales > Steroidobacteraceae > Steroidobacter. The sequence goes on along the minus strand of JAICPY010000002.1, from coordinate 38,226 downwards.
AAGAGCTTAGGTAGTCGCAACAGTACGCGCTACAACGAGTTGCGACGTCTTTATCAAGAACAAGGCGATGCCGAAGCCTTGACCAAGGCGCGCACCATCTTGGATGGAAACGCGCGCCTGACGCTCGCGGATCGTGAGCGTCTGCTGGGTTATTTAGAAGGCACCGGGCGCAGCATTCTCGTGGAGCCGGATGCCTTGCTCACGGCGACGCCGAAAGTGCCTGGCCTCGATGGTCGTAAGATGTCGAAGTCGTACGCCAACACGATCGGGTTGCGTGAAGATCCCGACATCGTTGCTAAGAAGATCAAGACCATGCAAACGGATCCTGCGCGAGTACGACGCAATGATCCTGGCGATCCGGAAAAATGCCCGGTCTGGCATCTTCACAAAATCTATTCAGACGCTGAGACTCAAGCGTGGGTGCAGCAAGGCTGCCGCACGGCCGGTATCGGCTGCTTGGATTGCAAGAAGCGGCTGGCGGATTCAGTGGTGGCGGAAATCAGCGTGATTCGTGAACGCGCTCGAGAGTTCGAGCAAAACCGCGACCTCGTGCGCGGGATCATCGCGGATGGGTGCGCCCGCGCCCGCGACGTTGCGAGACAAACGCTGGAAGAAGTCCACCAAGCGATGGGAATGAACTACAGGTGAACATAGAAGGCGATAGGGGATAGGGGATAGGCGATGGCAGAAGGGAAAGACTGAGTGAACTCTGACTATCCCCTATCGCCGATCCCCTATCCGCTTCCCTCCGACACATGAAACCCGAACTCAAATTGGTCGAGAACACAGGTTCGCAGCTGGAATCCGAGGCGCTGTTGCCGGAACCGCCGCAGCAGGCAGAAATGCCGTTTGCGGTTGTGGAAGGCGAGCCCGTTACCGAGCTGCCGCGGGATTTGTACATCCCACCCGATGCGCTGCAAGTTTTCTTGGAGGCGTTCGAAGGGCCGCTCGATCTGCTGCTCTATCTGATCCGCCGCCAGAACCTGGACATCCTGGACATCCCGATCGCGGAGATCACGCGGCAGTACATGAAGTACATCGAAGTGATGGCTGAGCTGCAGCTCGAGCTTGCCGGTGAGTATCTGCTGATGGCGGCAATGCTTGCCGAGATCAAGTCGCGCATGCTGCTGCCGCGGATTGCGGCAGCCGAAGGACAGGAAGAGGACGATCCCCGCGCCGAGCTCGTGCGCAGGCTCCAAGAGTACGAACGCTTCAAGAAAGCGGCAGAAGACATTGACCGGCTTACTCGTTTGGAGCGAGACACGCTGCCAGCTTCTGCGGAATTAGCCGAGCGGAAAGTCGTCAGGGTGCTGCCGCAGGTCACGCTTCAGGAGATGTTGGTCGCGTTCAAGGACGTGCTTTCGCGTGCTGAAATGTTCGCGCACCATCATGTGGCTCGTGAACGCTTGTCGGTCCGTCAACGCATGTCGGACATCCTGAGTAGCTTGCGCGAGACCGCGTTTGTCGACTTCGCACAATTGTTCCGGCCAGAGGAAGGGCGCATGGGGGTGACGGTGACGTTCATCGCCATCCTCGAGCTGATGAAGGAAGGTTTGATCGAGATCGTTCAAGGCGAGGCTTACGCACCGATTCACGTCCGTACGGCGACTGGCGCGCGCCGCCTCACTGTGGTCGAGGGTGGGGTTGCAGATGCCGATGCCGAGAACGAAGCGGCGCTCGCTCAGCCGGCGCATCCGGATGAAGATGTGATCGACGATGAAGATGAGCCGGAGCAGTCTGAATCGTCCGAGTCGGTCGAGACAGACAACGTGACGACGGTTGCTTCGCTTGGGCATGATACCGAGCAGGGTACAGTCGAGCCTTCCGAGTCGGCTGAATCGCCGCCGGATGCACCTGCCACCGAAAACCCTGCCGACGAAAACCCAAATCCGTAATCGAGCCAAATCGTAATCGAGATGGTAATCAAGATCGGTAATCCATGAGCGGTAACAGACGATGAATGACAACGAGCTGAAGAACATCATCGAAGCGACCTTGCTTGCAGCGGGCCGTCCCGTGCCGATGCAGCAGTTGCTGGAGCTGTTCGATGAGCGCGAACGCCCGAGCACCGAGCAAATGAAAACCGCCTTGGACCTGCTCGCTGCGGAGTACGCCGAACGTGGCGTGGAACTGCTGGAAGTCGCGAGTGGATGGCGCATTCAGGTGCGGCCGCGCGTGGCTGACATCGTCTCTCGGCTATGGCAAGAACGGCCGTCGCGCTATTCGCGAGCTTTGCTTGAAACACTGGCTCTGGTCGCGTATCGCCAGCCGATCACTCGAAGCGAAATCGAAGAGATTCGGGGTGTGTCGATTAGTTCGACGATCATGCGCACCCTGCAGGAACGAAATTGGATCCGCATCGTAGGTCATCGTGAGGTTCCGGGCCGCCCCGAGCTGCTGGGAACGACTCGAGAGTTCCTCGATTACTTCGGACTCAAAAGCTTGGATCAGCTCCCAACGCTCGCCGAGCTGAAGGATGTGGAAACGATCGGTGTACAGCTCGAGCTTCCCGGCGGCGATTCGACTCAAGCGGCAAGCGGCGATGCTCCGGAAGTCGCTAGCGAGGCCGAGGAGGAAACGTCAAGCGAAGCGACCGAGGCTGAAGGCGGAACCGACGATAGCGAATCCGAACTGCTTGCCGACGGCTCGGGCGACGGCGAGAGCGAAGCAGATGATGAGGATGGTGAGTCGTCGCCAACAATGGTGGCATCTGAAGAAGACGCCGACGAGCGCATCGTCATAAGCGAGCCGCCGCGCGAAAATTAATAAGTGTGAGGGGGTCGTGTTTAGGGGATAGGGGGTAGAGAACAAAATTTGGCCCGAGCTTCTTTTCCTTTCGCTACCCCCTACCCCCTGATCACGACCCCCTTCTCCAATGTCAGAACGTCTCCACAAGCTGCTCGCGCAGCATGGCTTGGGCTCCCGGCGCGAGATCGAGAAATGGATTTCCGAGGGACGCGTGCTGCTCAATCAGCGGCCGGCTCAGCTCGGCGATCGCTATAGCGCGGGCGACCGCGTTGTAATCGACGGTAGGGATGTTTCATCGCGGCTGAAAATCACGGCCGCACCTCAGGTATTGATCTACCACAAGGCGCAAGGACAACCGATCACGGCCGGCTCTGCGGATGCACAGGGCGATATCGACGCGAAGTCGGTGATGGAGTCATTGCCGGCAGTGCGAGGTGCTCGCTGGCTCGTGATCAATACAATGCAAGCCGGAGACAGCGGCTTGCTGCTCCTGACCAGCGATGGCCGCCTTGCCGATGCGTTGCGCCGCCGCGCCGAGAGTACGCCTGCAGCATATGTCGCTCGCGTCTTGATTCCGCATCCCGACTTCGACTTGGCTTCGATTCCACTCATCGTGCAATACGACGATGAAGCCGTTGAATTCGAAAGTGTGGAGCCGGCGGGAGGTGAGGGCACGAATAGATGGTTTGCCGTGACATCTCACCGCGCACATCGACGCGCGGCCGTTCGTGCACTATTCGAAAGTCGCGGCTTGAAGGTGAGCAGAGTCACGCAAGTCAAGTTTGCGAATCTCGAGCTCCCGAGAGATCTACCGCGCGGTCGTTCTCGCGCTCTATCGGATAAGCAAGTTGCCGCGCTATACGCACTGGCTGGCCTGGCCGAGCCGCCAACCGCTAAGCAGGTTCACGAACAGCGTACGCCCGGGTCTGCGCGCCGCGGCGGCCCAGGGCGTAAGCGCCCCGCACCTGATCGCAGATCTACTGGCAATCGAAAGTCTCGCCGCTGACGCCTCGACTATCGGGCCCGAACAAATAGAGATAGGGCGTGACGATCGATTCCGGCGCCGCAAGCTTGCTGCGATCTTCAGCCGGATAGGCTTGCAGGCGCATGTTCGTGCGCACTTTCCCTGGATTGATACTGTTCACCCGCATCGCCGGTGCGACCTCGAGCTCGTCCGCCAACATGCGCATCAATCCTTCGCTTGCCCACTTCGACACGAGATACGCGCCCCAGAACGCTCGTGGTTGTGCAACGACACCGCTTGATGTGAATACGATCGAGGGATCTTGCGAGCGCTTCAGCAACGCCATGCAACTGCGTGTCAGGATGAACGGCGCGTTCACGTTGACATGGAGCGTGCGCATCCATTTCGCGACGTCATAGTGCTCGATCGGAGCGCGCTCTCCGAGCATGCCTGCATTGTGCAATAACACATCCAGACGCCCGAACTCTTTGTCGATCGCGGCGACGAGTTGTTCGTATTCGGCAGGTCCAGCCTTTTCGAAATCCAGCGGCAGAATCGAAGGTCGCGGGCCGCCGGCTTGCACGATCGAGTCATAAACACCTTCGAGCTTGCGGACATTGCGCCCGTGAAGAATCACCGTTGCCCCATGCGCCGCCGCGGCCGTCGCAACAGCCTTGCCGATGCCATCGCTAGCACCTGTAATCAGAACGATGCGGTCGTGGAGCGAATTTGGAGGAGGGGAGTAGGAGAGCATGTCTTTTGAGTGACGAGGTGACGTAGTGACGGGGTGACGGGGTCAGAAGAGGCGCAGTGTCGTTGAAGGATTTGAGGGATGTCCAGAGGCGCAGGCGAATGTGACGTAACTGGCGTGTCTTCTTTCTGACCGCGTCACTCGTCACCCGTCACCTCGTCATATCCCCCTTCTAGCCGCCCTCCACGCCACCCATGGCTTCTCTAACGGGCCGAGCTCGATGCGTTCAGGCGCTACATCGTAGTTGCGAGCGGCGATGCGATCGAGCAGGCGGCGGTGAAGTGCGGTGAGCACCCAGATCGGTCGTAGTGCCTCGTGCAGCGGTTCGTTTACGGCAGGTTTGCTCAGATGCTCGCGAGCATCCTGTTGCAAGACTTTTAAGAGTTCGCGCACTGACGGAGAAGTTTCCCGTTCGTTCAATTGCTCGTGAGCAATGGCTAAACGTTCCATCTCGTCGAGCGGCAGATAGACGCGCCCGTCGTGGGCGTCTTGGCGAAGATCGCGGACGATCTCGGTTTGGCGAATGCCGATCCCGAGCTTGGTTATGGCTGAGCGCGCACTTTCGTTCTCCTCCAGAGAAGTCGAAAGCTGCGCTGCCATGAGTTCGAGCAATGCGCCGCCACTGCGCGCGCAGTAAGCACGAAGCTCTTGTTGATTGAGGTAAGTCATTCGCGCCAGGTCCATGTCTGCCGCGGCGACGATCTCATGCAACTTTGTAAGCGAACTGCGCCCGCCGTGGTGCCGTGAGTGAATCAGCCGTGTCGCGGGATGCTGAGGATCCGCATTCACGAGACGATCGATCTCGGCGCGCCACCATTGCAAGCGCGTATGCGCTACATCGTGATTTGCGCTATTTGCGGATTCACGCAGCTCGTTATCGATCACGAACAGGGCTGCGATCGCATCGCGCTGTTCCGCCGGCGTATAGAGCAGCGCGAAATATCGCAACGACCCAGGAGGCGCGGCGCGATTGAGCAACGAACTGTCGATTGCGCTCGTATCCATTGCAAGAAGGACGCTCGGATTAGGGCTCTTGTGCTTCGCTCTTGCCAATTGCGTCTTCGGCAGGACTGCCTGCATCAGGTGGCACGACTTCTGCGAACAACGAAGGCTGTTCTTCACGTTGCGGGCGAGCGCCTTCAGCCACTGCCACCTGCGGCTCGCGCGTCAAGCGGTCAATGGGTTCCAGTGTCTCGATTTCGCGGTCGGGTCGAACACCCAGTTCGGTGAACTTGCGCGCGCCGGGAAGTACCTGCCGTTCCAAGGAGCCCACGGCGCTGTTGAATGAATCCACACTGGTTCCGAGACTGCGGCCGAGTTTGCTCAAGTGACTCGTGAAAACCGCGAGCCGGCGATACAGATCCTCAGCCAACGTGCGAATCGTCTCGGCGTTTTTCGCGAGCGACATCTGGCGCCAGCCATAGGCGACTGCTTTTAGCAAGGCGACGAAGCTCGAGGGTGTCGCGATGATTACATCTTGACGGATCGCGTCCTCGAGTAAGGTCGGCGTTTCCGCGAGCGCTGCTGACAGGAACTGATCGCCCGGAATGAAAAGAATCACGAAGTCCGGACTTTTTTCGAACTGGCTCCAATAACTCTTGGCGGCGAGCTGACGAACGCGTTCCCCCACCGCCTGTGCGTGCCTGCGCATTGCAATCGCGCGTTGCTCGTCATCCGTGGCATCGACCGCATCCAGATAAGCATCTAATGGCGTCTTCACATCGACGATGAGGTCGCGTCCATCAGGCATGTGAACGATCATATCGGGACGCAAATTGCCTTCATCGGTTCGTACGTGTGCTTGCTCGATGAAGTCGCAATGCTCGACCATGCCGGCGAGCTCTGCGAGCCGCCGCAGTGTCATCTCTCCCCACTGTCCGCGCACCTCCGGTCGGCGCAGAGCATTGACCAAAGTGCGGGTTTCTTTTTGCAGAGCCTGCTGTCCCAGGGCTACCGATTCCAATGAGCTCCTGAGACTGCCGAAAGTCTCCGCACGTTCCTTCTCGATGCGCAGCATCTGCTGCTCGGTTTTCGATAATGCTTCTTTGATCGGTGCGAGCATCGTCTCGATGGCTTTCTCGCGCGCGGTCAGGGCGGCTGCGGCCGACTGTTGATGTTGGCCGAGATGTTCCCGAGCCAGTTTGAGGAACACCTCGCTGTTCGAACGTAGTGACGCTCCGGCGACTGCATCGAAAGTACCACGCAGTTGTTCCACGGCCCTGTCGAACGCGGCTTGGCGTTCGCGATCTAGTTGATCCTCGGTCTTTACTTGGGATTTGAGCACGGCGAGCTCGACATGGAGCGCTTCAGAACGCTTGCGCGCGCGCCAGGCAATCAAGAGAGCGCCGATGACGAATCCGAATAGCAGCGCGACGATGGCAAGAACGACTGAGGTTGTATTTGAAGGCATCTTGCTGCAAGTGAGTGATCGAAGAAGCGAAGCGGAGGTGGCAATCTGACGTTAGACGCTACAGGTCTAGACCTCTCATGCCTCCCTTCTCACACACATCAGATAGTTGACGTCCACATCTTTACTGAGCTTTGCCACATTGGAAAACGGGTCGAAGCTCAGTCCGCTGATATCTTCGAGCGAAAGGCCCGCAGCTCGCGCCCATCGGGCCAACTCGGAGGGCCGGATGAAGCGCTCATAGGTGTGAGTGCCGCGAGGCAGAAGGTTCAGTATGTACTCTGCACCGACGACGGCAAGCAGGTACGACTTCAAGTTTCGATTGAGCGTCGACAGAAACACATAGCCGCCGGGTTTGACCAGGCTATGCATCGCTCGCAATACGCTCATCGGATCCGGCACGTGTTCGAGCATTTCCATGCACGTGATCAGATCGTACTGAGATCGATGCTCGAGAGCATGCGCTTCGGCTGATTGTCTCAGGTACTGGATCGACAGCCCGCTGTCCAATGCATGTAGCTCGGCCACTTCGATAGTCATCGGGGCGAGATCGATGCCGGTCACGATCGCCCCGGCGCGAGCCATGGCTTCACTGAGCAGCCCGCCGCCACACCCCACATCGAGGACACGCTGTCCTTGCAGTCCGGCTCGGGCCTCGACGTAGGCAAGCCGCACCGGATTGAGCGCATGTAGCGGTTTGAACTCGCCTTGCGGATCCCACCAGCGCTGGGCGACCACATCGAAGCGCGCGATCTCTCTGGGATCGTGATTGGAAGCTTGAATCATGATCTAAGCCTTACTGATGCGTTCTCGCCAGCGCTGAGCTCGCTCCAACACGTCTTCGAGATCGAGCCTGGTCAGACGCGATGAGCTCAACAGGGCGCGTCCTGCGACCCAGACATCGCTGACCTGGTCGCGGGAAGCTGCAAATACGATCTGGGCGGCGGGATCGTAGACCGGCTGAGTGTGCGCGCGTTTCAAATCGATGCAGCACAAATCAGCCCATTTGCCCGGTGTCAGAGATCCGATGACCTCGCCGAGCCCCAGCGCACGTGCGCCATTCAAGGTCGCGAAGCGCAGCCATTCGTGCGCCTCGATGGTCACGTGAGCCGACGGAATGCCGCGCGCCAACAGGGCGGCAGTACGCAATTCATCGAGCATGCTCAAGTCATTGTTGCTCGCAGCGCCATTTGTGCCGACGGCGATATTCATATCTCGCGCTTTGAATCGCGCCACCGGACTCACCCCATTGCCAAGCTTCAAATTGGACTGAGGACAATGCACGACGCTGATCCCGGCATTGGCACAGGCATCCAAATCCACATCGTCCAAGTGAATCATGTGCACGGCTGCGAGCAGCGGAGACAACAGGCCCAATCTGTCCAACCGCGCAATCGTTCGCTCGCCCTCGGCGACCACCTCGTCGGCCGATTCGTTTACGTGCATGCTCATCGGCAATTCGAGCTCATCCGCAGCGCGACGCACTCGGATGAGGGTTTCGTCTCCCAACGCCCAGGATGCATAGGGTGAAAGACAGGTCGTGACGAGCGGATCATCCCGATAGTCGTCATGCAGCTTGAGCCCTTTTTCGAGGCACTCGCCTGCGGACTCCGCCCAGGACGTCGACTCCTCGATAACAGGCAGACCTACACATGCGCGCATCTGAGCGGCTGACACCGTCTGTGCTACCACTTCCGGATACAGATGCATGTCACCGAAGCAGGTGGTACCGCTCGTGAGCATGTCCGCTATGGCGAGCTCGGTGCCGTCACGAACATATTCGGCATCGATCCAGCGGTGCTCCAAAGGCCAAACCTGCGTGCGCAGCCACCGTTCGAACGAGGCGCTCTCAGCAGCGCCTCTGAGTAAGGTCATAGCGGCATGGGTGTGCGCATTCACGAATCCCGGTAGAAGAACGTGATCCGTGCGATCGACGATCTCGCGTGCCGCGAACCGACCCGAGAGCTCTGAGGTCGGACCGACGGCGAGGATTCGGCCCGCCTGGATGGCAACACTGTGGAATTCGAGAACGCGGCCTACCGGCTCGATCGGAATGATCCAGCGGGCGTTGATCAGCGTGTCGATGGGGTCCATGCGCGGGGCCATTCGGGGGAGGTGGAAAGTATAGCTTCAAGTGAGCGCAGCGATTCGGTTAGCCGCGCTACTGTGCTAAGATTCGATACTTTGTTGCACCCGATTTCGGGTTGCAAAACCGGCTACAGAAACGCGGCTCTGGTCGTCTCGGTTCGTAGCCTTTTTTCACTCGAAACGAGCCGAATAGATACGCTTCATGGTCGAAATCGCGCGCGAAATTCTGTACGTCAATCTCGAAGACGAGATGCGCCAGTCGTATCTCGACTATGCCATGAGCGTCATCGTCGGGCGCGCGTTGCCCGATGTGCGTGATGGTCTAAAGCCTGTCCACCGGCGAATTCTGTTCGCAATGCACGAGAGTAACAACGTCTATTCTCGCCCGTACGTGAAGTGCGCGCGTGTGGTCGGTGACGTACTCGGCAAATATCACCCCCACGGCGATACCGCGACATACGACGCTCTGGTACGCATGGCCCAGACGTTTTCGATGCGCTATCTGCTCGTCGATGGCCAGGGCAACTTCGGCTCGATCGATGGCGATCCGCCAGCGGCCTATCGATACACCGAATGTCGAATGACGGCGCTTGCCTCGGAGTTGCTCGCCGACATCGACAAAGAAACGGTCGATTTCCGCGACAACTACGATGGCAAGGAGCAAGAGCCCGTCGTTTTGCCTACGCGAGTGCCGAACCTGCTCGTCAACGGTTCATCTGGCATTGCCGTTGGCATGGCGACCAATATCCCGCCGCACAATCTCGGCGAGGTTGTCAGTGCCTGCATTGCGCTCATCGACGATCCGAATATCTCGATCGGCGGATTGATGCAGCACATTCCCGGCCCGGATTTCCCAACGGCCGGCATCATCAATGGATCGCAGGAAATTGCATCCGCGTATCTGACCGGCCGCGGCCGCTTATACGTGCGTGCTCGCACGGCAATCGAGGAGGACGCGAAAGGCCGCCAGTCGATCGTCATCACCGAATTGCCTTACCAAGTCAACAAGGCCCGACTTCTCGAACGTATCGCCGATCTGGTGCGCGAGAAGATCATCGAAGGGATCGCCTCGGATGGCCTGCGCGATGAATCGGACAAAGACGGCATGCGTGTCGTCGTCGAATTGAAGCGAGGCGAAGTGGCCGACATCGTGCTGAACAATCTGTTCAAGCACACGCCGATGGAATCGGTGTTCGGCATCAACATGGTTGCGCTCCAAGATGGTCAGCCGAAGCTGCTCAACCTCAAGGAGATGCTCGAGGCGTTTCTACGCCATCGTCGTGAAGTCGTTACTCGCCGCACGATCTATGACCTGCGCAAAGCCCGCGAACGCGCCCATATTTTAGAAGGCCAAGCCGTTGCGCTTGCGAACATCGACGAGGTGATCGCATTGATCAAGGCCTCGCCGACGCCGGCGGAAGCGAAGGTTGGCTTGATGGGGCGCGTATGGCCAGCCGGCGGCGTGCCGCAGATGTTGGAGAGAGCGGGGGAGGTTGCGACGCGTCCCGATGGCTTGGCTGAGGAATACGGACTGAAGCCCGAAGGCTATCGTCTTTCGGATGTGCAGGCGCAAGCGATTCTGGATTTACGGCTCCATCGGCTCACCGGCCTGGAGCAGGACAAGATCTTCCATGAGTTCCAGGAGCTGCTTGCGCAGATCCAAGACTTGGGCGACATCCTCGCTCGTCCCGAGCGGCTGCTGACCGTTATTCGTGCCGAGCTAGAAGATATTCGTGCGAAGTATGCCGACGAGCGCCGGACCGAGATTGTGCAGGATCATTCGGATCTGACAATCGAAGATCTGATCGAGCAACAAGACGTCGTCGTGACACTCTCGCATGGTGGCTACGCCAAGGCGCAACCGGTCACTGTTTATCAGGCGCAGCGCCGAGGGGGTCGAGGAAAGGCGGCAACCTCCGTCAAGGATGAGGACTTCGTCGATAAGTTATTCGTCGCGAACACTCACGATACCCTGCTGTGCTTTTCGAGCTCAGGCAAGCTGTACTGGCTGAAGGTCTATCAGCTGCCTCAGGCCAGCCGCGGTTCGCGCGGTAAGCCGATCGTCAATTTGCTTCCTTTACAAGAAGGCGAGCGAATCAATGCGGTCTTGCCGATTCATGAATTCGAAGAGAACAAGTTCGTGTTTATGGCGACTGCCGCGGGAACCGTGAAGAAGACGTCGTTGGAAGCTTTCTCGCGTCCGCGTCAGGCCGGCATCATCGCCATCGAGCTCGATCCAGGCGATAGGCTCGTCGGCGCCGACATCACCGATGGCACCAAGCAGATCATTCTGTGCTCGAGCAGCGGTAAAGCGATTCGGTTCGATGAAAACGACGTGCGCCCGATGGGTCGCACGGCGGCAGGTGTACGTGGCATTCGTATGCCCGATGATGAAGAGGTTATTTCTCTGATCATTCTCAACGAGGCAGGAATGATCCTTACCGCCTCCGCCAACGGTTACGGCAAATTGACACCGCTCGACGATTATCCTGTCCATGGTCGGGGCGGTCAGGGCGTTATCGCGCTACAAACGAGCGAGCGTAATGGCCGCTTGGTCGGCGCGATGCAGATCAAGCAAGACGATGAAGTCATGCTGATCAGCTCGAGCGGCACGCTCGTGCGCACACCGGTAAGCGATATCTCCGTCCAAGGCCGCAATACTCAAGGTGTCCGACTGATTCGCCTGGATGAAGGCGATCGGCTCGTTGGTCTCGAACGCATCCTCTCAGACGGCGTCGAAGGCGATGGCCCTGAAGGTGAGGGCGTCGAAGGCGGCGAGGGTATCGACGGCATTGATCCGCTCTGATCTTCATTTCTCTTCATCACGTTCATTATTTCCAATACTGATTCCATCCATGCGCGTCTATAACTTCAGTCCCGGCCCTGCAGTGCTCCCTGTCGAAGTCCTCGAGCAAGCTCGCGAAGAAATGCTCGATTGGCACGGCAGCGGCATGTCGGTGATGGAGATGAGCCATCGCGGCAAAGCCTTCGTATCGATCGCCGAGCAGGCCGAGGCGGATGTTCGCGAATTGCTCGGCGTGCCAAGCAACTACAAAGTGCTGTTCTTGCAAGGCGGCGCCACGGGGCAGTTCGCTGGTATTCCGCTCAACCTCACGACAGCCGATAGCGTGATCGACATCGTGAACACCGGCGCCTGGTCGAAGAAGGCGATCGGCGAAGCGAAGCGTTATGCGAAGGTCAACGTCGCTGCCGACGCAGGCGAGCCGTACACGTCAATTCCAGCTGTGTCTAGCTGGAAGCTGTCGGACAACGCAGCTTATGTGCATTACACGCCCAACGAAACAATCGGCGGCGTCGAGTATCACTTCGTGCCTGAAGTGAACAACGCGCCGCTCGTTGCGGACATGTCATCGAACATTCTTTCTCGGCCGATCGAGGTCTCGAAGTTCGGCATCATCTACGCAGGCGCGCAGAAGAATATCGGGCCGGCAGGATTGACGCTGGTGATCGTGCGCGAGGATCTGCTCGGACATGCGCGCTCAGGTACGCCTTCTTTCCTCGACTACGCTGCCATGGCGAAGGATGGCTCGATGCTCAACACGCCGCCGACCTACGCGTGGTATATCGCCGGTCTCGTGCTTCAATGGTTGAAGCGCAAGGGCGGTCTCGAAGCCATGGGTAAGCTCAACGAGGCGAAAGCCGCGAAGCTCTATGCGACGATCGACTCATCGTCCTTCTATCGCAACCCGGTCGCGAAGGACGCGCGCTCGAGGATGAACGTGCCTTTCACGCTCGCCAAGCCCGAGCTCGATAAGACTTTTCTCGAAGAAGCGAAGAACGTCGGACTCGTAACATTGGCCGGGCATCGCTCCGTCGGCGGTATGCGTGCAAGCCTCTACAACGCGATGCCCATGGAAGGAGTGGACGCGCTCGTGAGCTTCATGAAGGAGTTCGAGCGAACCAGGGGGTAATGATCAGGGGGTAGGGGTAGCAAGAAAAGCCCGCAGCCCCTCATTCAATGCCTTCTTTCCTACTATCCCCTACCCTCTAAACACTTCCGCACTATGTCTTTCAAGATTCTCACTCTCAACAACATCTCCGTTCGCGGTTTGGAACGGCTGCCGCGTGATCGCTATGAAGTGGCTTCGGAGATTGGCCATCCTGATGCCGTCCTGCTGCGCTCCGCGGACATGCATTCGATGGAGATCCCGGCGAGCGTCAAGGCGATCGCGCGCGCGGGTGCAGGCACCAACAATATTCCCGTGGCAAAGATGTCCAAGCGCGGCATCCCCGTTTTCAATGCGCCGGGTGCGAATGCCAACGCGGTGAAGGAATTGGTCATTGCGGGGCTATTCCTCGCCGCTCGCAACATTTGCCAAGCTTGGGAATACGTGCGCGCCCTCAAGGGCGGCGATCATGAGATCGAAGAGGCGGTAGAGAAAGGTAAGAAGAAGTTCGTTGGTTACGAATTGCCGGAACGCACTTTAGGCGTAATAGGTCTTGGCGCGATCGGCGTCGAGGTGGCGAACGCCGCGCACTTACTTGGCATGCGTGTACTGGGCTTCGATCCTCAGATTACCGTGCAACGTGCCTGGCAGCTCTCCTCAGGTGTAGAGCAAGCATTGTCGCTCGATGATTTGTTCGCACGCAGTGACATGGTCACGGTGCATGTGCCGTTGATGGATGCCACACGAAAACTAGTGAATGCGGCTCGTTTGAAACTCCTCAAACCCAATGGCGTCGTTCTGAACTTTTCCAGAGCAGGGATCGTCGATGACGCAGCCGCTTTGGAATCGCTGAATGAGGGCAAGCTGAGCGCCTACATCTGCGACTTCCCAACCAACGAGCTCAAGAATCACCCCAAAGTCATTGCGCTGCCGCACCTCGGTGCCTCCACGGGTGAAGCTGAAGAGAATTGTGCGGTCATTGTCGCGGACACTCTGCGCGACTTCCTCGAGAACGGCACGATCCGCAACTCCGTCAACTTCCCGGAAGCCATTCTGCCTAGAACGGCAGGCTCAGCGCGGCTCGCGATCGCGAACGAGAACGTGCCGAACATGGTCGGTCAAATCTCGACCGCGCTGGCGGGCGCTAAGTTGAATATCGCGGATCTGCTAAACAAATCTCGCGGCGAGCTTGCGTACACACTGATCGATGTCGATGGTGCACTGTCGCCTGAGCTCATCGAGACGGTACGTTCAATTCAAGGTGTACTTGCAGTCCGCGCACTCTAACGAAGGCGGGTGAGCCGTGGCGGCGCGTTCAAAGAAGACGAAGCGGCAAGCGAGCAAACGCGCGAGCAAAGCATCTGCGGCGCGTCCTGCAATCGATTTGGCCACGATTCGCGATGACATCGATCGCATCGATGAGCGTATCCATCAGCTGCTCAACGACCGAGCGAAGCTCGCTCAGCAAGTTGGCGTGTCGAAGAAGAACCCGGAAGGAACGGGTGGTGCAGTAAGTACTGCAGAGTTCTATCGCCCCGAACGTGAAGCGCAGGTATTGCGGCGGGTGGTCGAGCGAAACGATGGGCCGTTGCGCAATGAAGAGGTTGTTCGCTTGTTCCGCGAAATCATGTCCGCGTGTCTGGCTCAGCAAGAACCGCTGAAGGTTGCGTTCCTCGGTCCCGAAGGCACTTTCTCACAGCAAGCTGTGTTGAAACACTTCGGTCATTCGGTGCGCGCGTTGCCGTTGGCGGCGATTTCTGAAGTCTTCGAAGAGGTGCAGGCAGGACATGCCGACTTCGGCGTCGTGCCGATCGAGAATTCAACCGAAGGCACGGTGAACAACACATTGGATATGTTCATCACTTCACCGCTTAAAATTTGCGGCGAGATCGAGCTGCGTATCCATCAGAATCTGATGGGCCGCATGCGCCGGATGGAGGACATTCTGCGCATTTGCTCTCACCAACAATCCCTCGCTCAGTGCCGGCACTGGTTGGATGAGCACCTGCCGGGCATCGAGCGCATTGCAGTCAGCAGCAATGCGGAGGCTGCGCGTCGAGCTCGGGACGAGGATGGAACGGCAGCGATCGCAGGTCAGACTGCAGCAGAGGTCTATGGCTTGAATGTAATCGTTCCGGAGATCGAAGATACCGAGGACAACACCACGCGGTTCTTGGTGATCGGCCGTAAGCTGTTCGCTGCCAGCGGCAATGACAAAACGACATTGTTGTTATCAGCGGGGGATACTCAATCGCCCGGCACGTTGCATCGGCTGCTCGAACCGCTTGCCCGAAATAACATCAGCATGACTCGCATTGAGTCGCGTCCCTCGCGACGGCGCAAATGGGACTACGTGTTCTTCATCGATGTGTTCGGACATGCAGACGAACCTCCGCTCAAACATGCTCTGGATGATTTGAAGAAGCAATCTTCGTTGTTTCGTGTGCTCGGCTCGTACCCATGCGCGGTGCTGTGAAGAAGGCGCGCGGCGAGCTGCGTTCCCAGGCTACACACGGTGTGCGATTCCCCGCGCGATCCCGCACGCCGCACGCACGCCACAGGCTCCATTGAAATGCCCTTCGATCCCAAATCGCTTGTCGCGCTACCCGTGCGTGACATAGCGCCCTACGTACCTGGAAAGCCGATTGAGGAGCTCGAGCGTGAGTACGGTATTTCCGGCAGCATCAAGCTCGCTTCGAACGAGAATCCATTTGGCCCAGGGCCGCTTGCGCGAGCTGCCATTGCGAACGCGGCTGCGCAGATTGGCTTCTATCCGGATGGCAATGGGTATGCGCTGAAGCGTGCGCTCGCGGCGAAACATAGCTGTGCGTTGGATTGCATCACGCTGGGCAATGGTTCCAATGATGTTCTCGTGATGTTGGCTGAAGCATTTCTGACGCAATCCACCGAGGCGGTGTATTCGCAGTATGCGTTCGCGGTGTATCCGATCGCCGTGCAGGCAACCGGCGCGACAGCGCGTGTCGCTAAAGCGCTCAGCGAGACCGATGCCATGCCGTTGGGCCATGATTTGTCTGCGATGGCTGCGCTCGTGAGCGAGCGCACTCGACTGGTGTTCGTCGCGAATCCGAACAATCCGACCGGCACGTTTGTTCGCGAAGGTTCGTTGCGTGATTTTATTTCCTCCCTGCCGAAGACGACGCTCATCGTTGTGGACGAAGCGTACATCGAATACGCCGACGATCCTGAGTTTCCAGATGCAAGCCGCTGGTTGGATGAGTTTTCAAATCTTGTCGTCACGCGCACTTTTTCAAAGGCGTATGGGCTAGCCGGTTTGCGCGTCGGATACGCGCTGTCTCATCCAGTCATCGCCGATGCGCTCAATCGCGTCCGCCAGGCCTTCAACGTAAACACGATTGCACTCGGTGCCGCCGAGGCGGCATTGAAGGATCAGGAACACGTGACGCGCTCCGTCGCCGCGAACCGCGAAGCGCTCGCTTACATACGAGCCGGTCTCGATAAGTTGGGGCTTCGCTATTTTCCGACGCAAGGAAACTTTCTACTCGTGGACTGCGCTCGTCCGGCTCTGCCAATCTATGACGCGATGCTGCGTTCAGGCGTGATCGTGCGTCCGGTAGGTGGCTATGGCTTGCCGAACCATTTGCGGATCACGTTGGGAACGCCCGCCCAAAATCAGCGTATGCTTGCCGCCCTGGAACAAGCACTTGTGCTGCGCTGATTGTGTCGAATCCTCTCCATCCATCATTCACCGAAGTTAAGTTCAATCATCTGGCTGTCATGTCGAACTACCTCGTCCATCCTGCATCCGCTGTCAGCGGTGCCGTCCGGGTGCCCGGAGATAAATCAGTCTCACACCGCTCGTTGATGCTCGGCGGCATCGCAGAAGGTGTCACTGAAGTCAGAGGCTTCCTGGAGAGCGAAGATTGCTTATCGACGATGAAGGCGATGCAGGCACTCGGTGTGCGTGTGGAGCGCACCGGCGAGCGCGAGGTCCGAGTGCATGGTGTTGGGCTCAAAGGCTTGAAGGGCGCCAACCGCTCGCTGGATATGGGCAATGCCGGCACCGCGATGCGTCTGATGACCGGCCTGCTATCTGGTCAGTCGTTCGATAGCGAATTGATCGGTGACAGCTCGCTGATGAAGCGTCCCATGGAGCGTGTGGCGAAGCCGCTGCGGGAAATGGGTGCTCAGATCGAGACGCTGCAGGGAAAGCCGCCGGTGCGTATTGCGGGTGGTGCGAAGCTCACGGGAATTCGATATGACTTACCTGTTGCGAGTGCGCAGGTAAAGTCTTCCATCTTGCTAGCCGGCCTTTATGCCGCGGGTCCGACGACCGTGATCGAACCTGCCATTACGCGCGATCATACGGAGCGGATGCTGCAGAGCTTCGGCTGCGAAGTCACCGCGGCGCACGGCGAAGTGCGGCTGACGCCGCCCTCGCGTCTCGAAGCGTGTTCGTTGGAGGTGCCCGGCGATTTCTCGTCATCGGCATTCTTCTTGATCGCGGGCTCGATTGCGCAAGGCGACGGTTTGACTATTAAGGGTGTAGGCATCAATCCGACGCGCACAGGCTTGTTAGACATTCTCGCGCTGATGGGCGCGAACCTACGAGTCGTGAATCATCGATCAGCCGGCGCAGAACCGGTTGCTGATATCGAAGTGCGTCCAGCAAAGCTCAAGGGGATCCATGTACCCGAGCATTTGGTGCCGCTGGCCATCGATGAATTCCCCGCACTGTTCATTGCAGCCGCCTGCGCGGACGGCGAAACGCTCGTTACGGGCGCAGAAGAACTCCGCGTGAAAGAGAGCGATCGTATTGCCGTAATGGCCGAGGGCCTCACTGCGATGGGCGTGACATCAGAAGTGCTGCCCGATGGAATTCGCATTCAGGGTCGGCCGAACGGACCCGTGTTCTCAGGAGGCAATGTCGACAGTCACGGCGATCATCGCATCGCGATGTCCTTTGCCATCGCGAGTCTTCGCGCCGCCGCACCGATTCGCATTGCCGATGTCGCGAATGTTGCAACGTCTTTCCCCGACTTCCCTGGCATTGCACGCGCCGCGGGACTCAACGTGGAGTTGATCTGAGGCAAGTGAGCGGGAAGCGCGGACGGCAGACCGTGAAAGACAAAGCCAAGCCGCGTAGCAGTGTTTCCGGGTCCGCTCTCCGACCGAAGCCATGAGCGTACAGGCCTCCAAAACAGACCGGTTCCCAGTAATCACGATCGACGGTCCGAGTGGCTCCGGAAAAGGCACGATCGCGCGCCAGGTCGCCACCCATCTGGGTTGGCATCTGCTCGACAGCGGTGCGCTTTACCGTATGGTCGCATTGGCGAGCGCGAAGCGGGGTCTACCAGCCGACGATGAAGCCGCGCACGCGAAAGTCGCCGAAACCTTGGCTGCCAGCTTCGGGGTAGGGGCAGACGGCACCGAGCGCATCTGGCTCGACGGAACCGAGGTCAGTAACGAAATCCGCAGCGAGCAGGCGGGTAATGGCGCGTCCCGCGTTGCAGTGATGCCGGGGGTTCGAGCAGGCCTCCTCCAGCGCCAAAGAGCCTTTGCGCGCTCCACGGGGCTCGTAGCCGACGGACGAGATATGGGGACGGTGATATTTCCCGACGCTGGGCTCAAGATCTTCCTTACGGCGAGCCCTGAAGAAAGGGCCAGACGTCGTTATAACCAGTTGAAAGACAAGGGGCTGAGTGCTAACCTCGCCGCCCTTTCGCTGGAGATCGCCGAGCGCGATCAGCGCGATGCAAGTCGCGCGGTCGCACCGCTCAAGCCTGCCGACGACGCTGTCATCGTGGATTCCACCTCGATGACGATCGATGACGTCGTTGCACGTGTGCTTGAACTGGCCGCCGCACGTTTCCCGGTGAAGTGATCATAGATGCTAGGCCGCAGGCTGCATGCGGTAGTTAGCAGGGCTTGCCGTGCGTCTTCGTTTTGGATCGGACCAATGGCTCTCGCCCAGCGTTACGTTTTTATAGGCTCCGCGCCGGATGCGCGGTTTGAAGCAATAACCCCTCGTGTGTCGGGATGACCGCAAGGGATACGGGTCGAAATCGACCCTGGAAGTACTCATGACCGAAAGTTTTGCGCAGATGTTCGAGGAAAGCCTGGCGTCCCAGAGGATCAAGCCAGGTGCCATTCTGATGGGGCGCATCGTTGATATCGGACCTGACGTGGTCCTCGTCAACGCAGGCCTCAAGAGCGAAGCCGTTATCCCGGTCGAACAGTTCAAGAATGATCGTGGCGAGATCGAAATCAGCGTCGGTGACGACGTCGAAGTCGCCTTAGATAGCGTTGAAGACGGTTCGGGTGAAACCCGCCTGTCCCGCGAGAAGGCCAAGCGTGCTCGCACCTGGTCGCGGCTCGAAGAGGCATTCGAAAAACAGGAAATCGTCAAAGGCATGATCAATGGCCGCGTCAAAGGCGGTTTCACGGTCGAGATCGATTTCGTGCGCGCGTTCCTTCCAGGTTCGCTCGTAGATGTCCGTCCGGTGCGCGATCCTTCGTATCTAGAAGGCAAGACCCTCGAATTCAAAGTCATCAAGCTCGATCAGAAGCGCAACAACGTCGTTGTCTCTCGTCGTGCCGTAGTCGAGCAGGAATACAGCGCAGAGCGCAGTGAGTTGCTCGAGAAGTTGCAGGAAGGCGCAGTCGTCAAAGGCACCGTCAAGAACCTCACCGATTACGGTGCGTTCGTCGACTTGGGCGGCATCGACGGCCTCTTGCACATTACCGATATGGCCTGGAAGCGGGTCAAACACCCCTCGGAAGTCGTCACCGTCGGTGATGAAATCGATGTGCGTATCTTGAAGTTCGACCGCGAACGTCAACGCGTCAGCCTCGGCATCAAGCAACTTGGCAACGATCCTTGGCAGAACATTGCGCGCCGTTATCCAACCGGCACCCGCCTGTTCGGCAAGGTGACGAACATCGCCGATTACGGCTGCTTCGTGGAAATCGAAGAAGGCGTCGAAGGCTTGGTGCACGTCTCCGAAATGGATTGGACGAACAAGAACGTCAATCCTTCCAAGGTCGTGCATATCGGTCAGGAAGTCGAAGTCATGGTGCTCGACATCGATGAGGAGCGCCGCCGCATCTCGTTAGGCATCAAGCAGTGTCAGGCGAATCCGTGGAAAGATTTCGGCGACAGCTTCAACCGTGGCGATAAAGTCAGCGGCCAGATCAAGTCGATCACCGATTTCGGTATCTTCATCGGCTTGAACGGCGGCATCGACGGCCTCGTGCACCTCTCCGACATCTCCTGGGATGTGCCTGGCGAAGAAGCAGTGCGTAATTACCAGAAGGGCCAAACCGTCGAAGCGATGGTCCTGTCGATCGATCCGGAACGCGAGCGCATTTCGCTTGGTATCAAGCAGCTTGCGAAAGACCCGTTCTCAGCTTGGATTGCAGAGCATCCGAAAGGCACGATCGTGCGCGGCAAAGTGCGCGAAGTCGATGCCAAGGGTGCGATCATCGATCTGGGTGGCGGCGTCGAGGGACACCTGCGTGCTTCCGAGTTGTCGCGTGATCGCGTCGAGGACGCTCGCACGATACTCAAGGTCGATGAAGAGGTCGAAGCGAAGTTCACCAACGTCGATCGCAAGACCCGCACGATTGCCCTATCGATCAAGGCGAAAGAAATGCACGAAGAAGCCGAAGCGGTCCAGAGCTATCGCACGGGCGAAACCTCGAGCGGCACCAGCTTGGGCGATCTGCTGAAGGAGCACATCGGAGGCCAGGACGCTTCCTGATTCGAAGCACTGATGGCCGAAGGCTGTAGGCCGTAGGCTGTGGCGATGTATAGAGGAGGGGAGTCCTCTAGCTACAGTCTAGGATCTACAGCCTTCGGCCTCGGCAAGAACAACAACGGGCCCGGCATGACGAAATCGGAACTCATCGAGCTCATTGCAGCTAAGCAGAAACATCTGCCGGCCAAGGATGTCGAGCTAGCAGTGAAGCAGATCCTAGAGATCATGAGCGATGCCCTTGCTCAGGGGGGCCGCATCGAGATCCGTGGCTTCGGCAGCTTTTCGCTGCACTTTCGTCCACCACGCCAAGGTCGTAACCCCAAGACCGGCGAGACAGTCGCGCTCTCCGGCAAATATGTCCCGCACTTCAAGCCCGGCAAGGATCTGCGTGAGCGCGTCAACGACGGCGCGGATAACGCGATCAGGGACTGATTAAGGCAGAGTCCGTAGTCTGTAGTCCGTAGTCCGCAGCCAGAAAAGACGATGCGGCCGCAACGTTGGGTTTGCCCCAACGAGCTTCTGCCTACGCCGCAAACCCTCAGTCATTGTGCGTAGCTGGTTGCTGACCCAATGCGCCCGGGCCTCGAGCCAACCGTGTGATCCTGTTTTTGTTGGCTGTAGACTGCGGACTGCAGACCACGGACTCCACCATCAGCCATGTCCCGCTTCCTCTTCCGCCTGTCGCTCGTTTTGGCTGCCCTCATTGCCTTGTTCGTCACGGCGATGAATCAAGAGCGTGTCGCAATCGAGCTCGCGTTCCTGAAACTTCGATCATCGGTTGGGCTGGCATTGGTGATTGCATTCGTAATCGGGCTGCTCGCTGGATTGTTCTGGCGAGTTGCTTGGGTAGCGGAGCTTCTCAGCGAACGCGGCAAGCTTCGCCGTGCGTTGCGCATCGCCGAAGCCCGCGTGCGCGCAGAAGCTTCGAGCAACGATGCTGGCTGAGCCCTCTCTGACGCTCATCATCGCTCTGTTCATCGCAGCCGGCGCCGGCTGGTTTCTCGGTCGATATCGCCGTCCCCCGCGGGTAGAGCATCGCAGTGAGCTCTCGAAAGGCTATTTCCAAGGTCTGCGGTTTCTTCTGAACGAAGAGCCGGACAAAGCACTGGAAGTATTCCTGCGGATGGTCGATGTCGACAACGACACGGTGGAAACGCATTTTGCTTTAGGCAATTTGTATCGCCGTAGAGGGCAAGTCGATCGCGCGATTCGCGTGCACGAAAATATCATCGCTCGACCTACGCTCAGCGAAGAACACCGGCAGCACGCGATGTTCGCGCTCGCAGAGGATTACTTCGGCGCCGGATTGTTCGATCGTGCCGAAGAGCTGTTTCAACAGCTTGCCGCAGAAGGTCCGATGCGCATCAACGCGCTGCGCTACTTGTTGCGCATTTACGAGCAGCAACGTGATTGGGAGCAGGCCGTCACCGCGCACGAGCGCCTTCTATCGGTATCCACGCCTGAGCATCCGACGGCCATCGCTCACTACCACTGCGAACTCGCCGAGCGCGCTCGAGCTCGTCAGGATTTCGAGGCCGCACGTGCGTATTTACATCGAGCGCGTGAAGCTCAGCGCAATTTTCCGCGCAGTGCGCTGCTACGTGCCGATATCGCATCCGATATGGGTGAACACTCACTCGCCGCGACGCTGTGTCAGCGGGTCGTTGAGTTACATCCGAAGTTGCTGCCGCTTGCACTGCCGCGAGTCATGCGCGCGTTACGCGAAGGCGGGGGCCAGGATATCGAGAAACGATTCGCTGCTTGGATTAGACCGGATCCAGCAGCGCGGGCTGAGCTTGCCTATGCCGCAATCGTCGCCGGCCTGGAGCAGGAAAGCTTCGTTCTGGATTGTCTACCCGATCTACTGCGCGAAGAGCCGTCGCTTGGTGAGATCGCGCGAGCGCTCGCCGGGGAACCGAACCAATTCTCCATCGACCAGCGTCGTGAATTGTCTCTGGCGCTGGGCCGGATCCTTCGACGTACACAACGTTACCGCTGCGTAGATTGCGGCTTCGCAAGCGCCGCACACTTTTGGCAATGCCCCGGCTGCCGCGGCTGGGACGCGTTCGCCCCTGTCGCTCTGTTGGATGTCACGCCGGGGATGCATAGGAGATGAAGGCGATAGGGGATCGGGGATAGGGGATAGTAAGAACAAGACGTTTGCATTCCGCCTATCGCCTATCCGCTATCCCCTATCGCCTTCCATCCATCCATCCATCCATCCATCCATCCATCCATCCATCCATCCATTCATCCTTCCTTCCATTTCTCGCCAAACTGCAAGATTTTCATACTTCCGTGCCGTTCCGACAGCGGCAGAATCGATCGTGGCAGCTCAAACCTGCCGGTCGAGTACTCAATCACTAAGCTAAGGAGAGGCGAATGTTGAAGATCAATCAGCGCAGCGCGGTGCGGCGTTCAGTGCAAGTTCTAGTGGCTAGCTTGATGCCGTTGATGGCGTGGGCCGGGCCTGTCGACATCAACAAAGCGGATGCGGCGACGATAGCGAAAGAACTGCAGGGCATCGGCTTGAGCCGCGCGCAGGCCATTGTCGACTATCGATCGAAGAACGGCGCCTACAAGTCGGCTGAGGACCTTCGCAAGGTGAAGGGCATCGGTGCGAAAACCCTGGAGCTCAATCGAGCGAACATTCGCGTCGATGGAGCCGCTGCCGCCAAGAAGGCGGAGTGAGTTCCCGGCGGCGGCGTTCCCTGTGAGCGTCGCCGCCGTCCAAAGCCTTCAACTTTGTTTCCATCCGCCATCCGCTACCCGCCATCCGCTTCTCTCTTAGAGAACCCCGCCAGCCGCCATCGCTTCCTCTTGCTATCATGGTTGTCCGTGAGAAGGAGGATCTGGAGTGGCTCAGTTGAAAGAAATTCGGACTGCAGTGTTCCCCGTGGCCGGTCGTGGGACTCGCTTTTTGCCCGCTACTAAGGCGAGCCCGAAGGAGATGTTGCCGATCGTAGACAAACCTCTGATCCAGTACGCAGCGGAGGAGGCATTGGCTGCGGGTGCACGCAAGCTCGTGTTCATCACTGGCAGCTCCAAGCGCGCGATCGAAGATCACTTCGATACCGACCCGGAGTTGGAAGAAGCACTCGAGTTGCAAGGCAAGGCGGATCTCCTGCGATCGTTGCGGGACATCGTTCCCTCATGGGCGAGCTGCATCTACATTCGTCAGCCATCCCCGTTGGGCTTAGGCCATGCAGTGTGGTGTGCGAAGCCGGTAGTGGGTGACGAACCCTTTTTCGTTCACCTCGCGGACGACTTGATCGACGCAACTACACCGTGTCTTCGCCAGATGGCAGATGTCTATGCAGAGCGCGGCGGCAGCGTTTTGGGTGTTGAAACCGTGCCCAGGAGCGAGACAGACAAGTACGGCATCGTCGCAACCGATGAACGTGAAGGCCGCATCAGCCGCGTGAAACAAATCGTCGAGAAGCCGCGTCCGCAAAACGCGCCATCGACATTGGCCGTAGTGGGTCGGTATGTACTCAGTCCAACGATTTTCGAGAAACTAGAGAACACCGGACGGGGAGCGGGCGGCGAGATTCAACTAACCGATGCAATTGCCGATTTGTTGGCCGAAGAATCGGTGTTTGCCTATGAGTTCGAAGGCAAGCGCTATGACTGTGGCAGCAAGCTCGGTTATTTGCAGGCTACCGTTGAATACGCCCTCAAGCACGAGAGCCTTGGCGCGAAGTTCAAAGAATATCTCACCGGCCTGACTTCAAAGGTCGAGGAAAAGTAGGCCACGATCACGCCGGCTCATGTCTACCAATTCCGATCTGCATCGGCGTCGGCAGGCCGCGATCACCAGCGGCATGTCGACCATGCTGCCTATCTACATCGAACGCGCAGAGAACGCTGAGCTGTGGGACGCCGAAGGGCGTCGCTTCATCGATTTTGCGGGAGGTATAGCTGTCGTCAATACCGGCCATTTACATCCGCATGTGAAGGCGGCCGTTACGAAACAGCTCGATGCATTCACGCACACATGCGTAATGATCACCCCGTATCGCGTTGCCGTGGAATTGGCCGAAAAGCTCAACGCTCTCGTCCCAGGTCCGTCAACGAAAAAGACCATGCTCGTGACCACCGGTGCGGAAGCAGTCGAAAATGCGGTGAAGATAGCGCGAGCCCACACTCGACGATCAGCCGTTATCGCTTTCGGCGGTGGGTTCCACGGGCGGACCTATATGGCGATGGCTTTAACCGGGAAAGTTACTCCCTACAAGGTCGGGTTCGGTCCATTTCCCGGCGATGTTTATCACGCACCATTTCCGATTACCTACCACGGTGTTTCTACGCATGACAGTCTCGAAGCACTCGAGCACTTGTTCAAGTATGACGTCGAGCCCGAGCGTGTCGCTGCAATCATTGTCGAGCCCGTGCTCGGTGAAGGCGGCTTCTACATTGCACCGCTGGAATTCATGCAGGCCTTGCGCGCACTCTGCGATCGCCATGGCATCGTGTTCATCGCCGATGAGATCCAAACCGGATTCGCCCGCACGGGCCGCTTGTTCGCAATGGAACACTACGGTATCGAAGCGGATCTGACGACGATGGCGAAAAGCCTCGCCGGAGGGTTTCCGCTGGCAGCGGTCGTCGGTAAAGCGGACATGATGGATGCGCCAGTCCCGGGCGGCCTAGGCGGCACGTTCGCCGCATCACCTGTTAGTTGTGCCGCTGCACTCGCAGTAATCGAAGTCATGGAGCGGGAAAACCTGCCGCGACGCGCTGAGGAAGTCGGCGAGCGACTCCTCGGGCGTTTGCGATCTCTGCAGGAGCGATTCAACTGCATCGGGGAGGTACGCGGGCTGGGCGCCATGATTGCGATGGAATTGGTCAAGCAAACGGGCAGCGCTGGTCCAGATGCCGATCTGACTAAAGCACTCGTGCAACGTTGCGCGCTCAACGGGTTAGTGCTGCTGTCCTGCGGCGTTTATGGCAACGTGATTCGCTTTCTAGTGCCTCTCACCGCTTCCAACGCCATCATCGATGAAGGGATGGAAATCCTCGAACGCTCACTGAGCGAAGTAACGATTGGTTGAGCTTTCCGCTCAAGAAGCGAGCGTGGATCGTTGCGTCATGCATGCCTTGCGCGCGCAGGCAAGGAACCCCAAGGCCAGCAGTTCCCACCCAAACTGACCCCCACCGCCGCCCCCACCACGCGGAGTCGGCGTTGGTGTTGGGCTTGAAGGCGGAGGGGTCTGCGTTGGTGGAGGATCAGTGTTAGGTGGCGGCACCTGGGCAACCGTAAACGGTGTTGGACAGGTTGCCCCATTGACCAATGGCAAGGCCGTCGTCGATGCATCGTTGGCACTCACTGTCACATCGGCAAAGTCTTGCGCGCCAACTTCGTCCGTCACTGTCACACGCAAGACGAAAGAGCCCGATGCGGGTGCTAGCACCGTCGTCGTAGCTTCGTTCGTCGTCGTCAACGCAGGCGCGCCGTTGGTCGCAGACACAACGCTCCACTGGTACGAAGTAATTTGGCGATTGCACGCCGCAACGCTCTCACTGGCATCCAGCGTTAAACTTTGGCCAGCAAAGATGGTGTCGGGCAACTGTACTGCTACGGCTGGCCTCGAAGCTTGAGTCACCGCTCCGTTCGCGTTAAGTAGCCCGGCGCCACACGTGCTCGTCGTGCAGTAGCATTCGGTGTTTTGTATATCGGCGGGACCGGTGGGAACGTGACACGTTGGAGTACCGGTGTTCGGGTTCGCAGGGAATGGATTCGAACCTTGCTGAAGGCGCGTGAAAAGATGCTGCGTGCCAAGACGCGCATTGACAGCATGCATGAGTGCAGCGGTTCCCGACACGAGCGGAGCGGAGAAGCTCGTTCCAACGTTGATGTTCACCTGATCTGTATACCCGGAAGTCGTCGGCGTCGTCCCGCCAAGATTCGTCGCCGTCAGAATCGAGAACAAACACGGACCGCCATTCACGTTAACGCAGTTGCCGCCGGGCGCGGCGATGCCTACGCTGGCTCCGAGGTTGCTGAAGCCGACCTTGGTTCCGATCTGACGCACGCCCGTCACCCCGAGTACGCCGGCACAATTCGCTGGAGCGCTCACTGGTCCGCCTTCGTTGCCCGCTGAAGCAACGATGAGGACGCCCAAAGCGGCGAGCTCGGATGCAACATCCTGATACGCGTTCGTGCAAACGCTGCTACCACCCAAGCTGAGGTTGATGATCTTCGCTGGATACGGATTCAGCGGGATACCAGGCACTTGCAGTCCCGCCGCCCAGCGCATGGCAGCCATGATGTCTGAGTCACGCCCGCCGCATTTGCCGAGTACCCGAACCGGCAGGATCCAGCTGTTCCAAGACAATCCTGCCATCCCTTCGGCATTGCCCGTCTTCGCTGCGATGACACCGGCGACGCGTGTGCCATGCCAGGAACTGCTTTTGATCTCACACTCACTGAACGTGGGTTTGCTGATGTCGCTGTCGCTGACCCAATCTCCCGGATCGGTGGCATCCGCGTCGCGGCCATTTCCATCGTTCGCTGCGAGAAAGCTCGAGGCGCTTTCCCCCGACACGAAATCGTAACCAGGCAGGAGCTTGCCGCCCTGGGACGCGGCGAGTAGATCAGGGTGGTCGTAACGAGCGCCCGTATCCAATACCGCGACGACCGTGCCACTGCTGCCGGTCGTGACATCCCAAGCAGCCTCGGCGCGTAACGCTGACACCTCATTACCCAATAGATACCACTGCGAGGCAATCAGCGTGTCATTTGGCAGCGCATGCGCCTGCCGCCGAAAATCAGGCGACACGTACTCCACGGCCGGATCTGCGCTGAGCGTCTCGATCGTTTGCGCGAGCTCGGAAATCGGCAAGCGCCGCTCGAGTTGCAGTACTTCCATCCGCCGTGACACTCGCTCACGCGTATTCAATTTGAGTCGGGTTTTGGTGCTCAGCTGTTGCGCTTTGTATTGCGAGGCCACCTCATTAAGCGAATCTTTCCATTTCACGATAATGCGATCGGTCGTTTGCACCGAATCACGTCCGAACTCCCCGTTGTATTCCTGCGCGAGCGTGTTGAACGAGAGACTAGCCAGGCAACAAACGGCCGCGATGCGTTTCATTGACATAGCCATGGTGCAATAACGGTGGATATTCAATTTTGCCTGCAATCAAGCAGGAGATGTCTGCCGGAGAAGGGTAAGTGTAGGCTCATGCCCGCCTCGGAAACGTAAGCAGTTCACGCTAATGGAGTCTCCCGTAAGTGGTCCGGTAATGACAAAAGGTTTCAGGCGGGCCGCAGACATGAGGCGCGGTGCACATGCGTCGGCGGTCGGCATCAAGTCGTACTTCGACTCCCTCGCTGCACGATCAATGGGTTTGCACGATCGGGGCGTCCTACAGATAGTTCGGCCAATGACTATCGGGTTGGGCAATCGATCAAAGCAACGACAGTAGATGTCGGGCGGCCGCCGGTGCTCGCTCCTTCGCGCCGTTGATAAAGAACAGATAGACATCTCTCGGTATGCGCGGTGATTCGCGTTCGGTGATAGCCGGCAACAGTGCGGGCATCCCACCTTCGGCCCACTCCTTTGTTCGTGTTGCCCAGCTTTTCAGTTCGTTTGTCGGATATCCAGTCGGCTCGGAGGATACGCAGGAGCGCAAACGCGCGTAGACGAACTCACCAGTTAAATCTGCAATTCCCGGGTACTCCGCGGAATGAGTGTAGACGGTCGTGATTCGATGTTTCCGCGCCAGATCGAGATATTCCTCACTTGCGAAGCTCGCGTGCCGAACTTCGAGTGCGTGGCGCAGTGGCAGATCGCTCAGCGTCGCAGGTAGGAGCGCGAAGAATTGCGTCAGCTCCATCGAATCGAATTTCTTCGTCGGCGCGAGTTGCCAGAGGATGGGACCGAGCTTGCTGCCGAGCTCAACAAGCCCGCTGCCCAAGAATTTCTGCAGCGATTCTGCATTTTCCGCAAGGTTTCGCCGCTGCACGATGTAGCGTGGAGCCTTGATAGTAAAGACAAAGGTGTCGGGGGTTTCATCGCGCCATTTTGCGAACACTGCCGGCGTTTGTAGTCGGTAGAACGTGCCGTTGATTTCGATGGCGGTCACTTGCCGACTTGCGTAGTGCAGCTCGGATTTCTTCGGCAGGTCGGCTGGATAGAAAGTTTCTCGCCACGGCTCATACGTCCAGCCGCCGATGCCAACTCGAATCACTCCTGACTTGGGCATTGAAAACCTCGCCGTTGAATGCGAAGTCTGCCCTAGTCGCGAACTCGCAGGAAGCTCGCGAATCGCGGTACCCCCTTCATCGTACTGCCATGGTAGCGATACGTGACCCAGCTGCCGATCGGCGGTGGCGCGTGTCGTTGCGCATCTGTAAAGCCTGTCCCGATTCGGAAAATCACTCCATCGGAGCGCTGGACCTCTAACGCTCCAAGCGCGCCTTTATGCTTTCCCCGTCCCGGTACGTGGCCGATCACTTTGGCTTCTGCATCGTGATAGGGCTTCAGCTTGAGCAGGTCATTACTTCGTTGTGCGTGATAGTGCGCTTCCCCTCGCTTCAGCATCAGTCCTTCACCGCCTTCCCTGACGATTCGCTCGAGTTCTTGTTCGAGTGAGGCATGGTCCGGAACTCGCCAATGCGGTACTAGCTGCAGGCTCGATGAATCCGGTAAGGTGACAAGCGCACGCAATGCCGCGAGGCGTTCGGTCGACGTGCCCGAGTGTCCCGGCAGGTCAAAGACCATGAATTTAACCTCGCGCCATGCTTCGTGGTCGGGATGCTTGTCTCGGACCGCCGCTAGCAATTCTTCGAATCGCCCGCGGTCAATCCAAAGCTCACCGTCCAGCGCATCCCTGGGGTAATCCTTCGCGAACCAATTCGGTATCGCAACGGCATTGCCCGTCCTAGTAACGAGGCTTCTACCGTTCCAGTAAGCTCGTACCCCGTCGTACTTTTCGCTGACCCAATACGATTGGACGTCGACATCCTGCGTATACGCGTTCGCGAGCATTAGAGCCGGCTGATCTCTCAGGGGCGACCCGATGCTGATGCTCGGTAAGGCAAGGATTCCGGCCGCCTGAGTCAATGCACGCGCAAATTGCCGCCGGCTGATGCGATTTCCCTGTGCCATTCTTCTCTCCTCGCTCATTCTGCGAGTCTAGTTGGCCGCGTTTGGAAGCGAAGCGTGAATATGTCCGCAAACCCACTGAAATTCGGCCAGCGAAGGTAGACTACTTGTGCCCATTCGAACGATGGCGCGCGCGCCGGCAACTCATACAATCAAGCCGCGCGTAACTATCCTCAAGAATCAAGAAGGGTTTCCATGCGTAATCTAATCTGCATCGCCGCTTTGCTCCTCGCAGCTTGCTCGACCACGCCAAGTGATGAGCCGCGCCAATATTTGGATGAACAAACCGCGGCTACGGTCACTGTCGTTGCGGAACCCTGGATATTCAACCGGGACGGTGCGCCTCCTCAGCTGGATTTCGTTCATCTCTACGCCATAGATGTAAACCGCATGGGCACGCATCGAAAGTATCTGGCAGTAGTGAAGCATTGGCCTGCCGAAGATATGGCACCGGATCAAGCGCCGGCGCTCGCGCTTCATGTCGGCGATGCTTCAATAGATTTGGCGCCCGCGAAGGAGGAGGGGCGGGCTTTAGGGGTAGCACAGCCGCTGGACGCAAGTGCACCGCGATCGGCGAAGACTTGGTTCTATCCAGTCGATAGCGCAGCGTTGAGCTCGTTGTCGCTCGCCCCCAAGCTCTCCTTGGACCTGGCCGACGATACTATTCGTGCGAGATACGTGGTGTGGCGTGACGGAAGTGCCGCGATGCGCGAGTTCACAGCCAACGCTCAGTGACGGTAAGACAACGGCACTGCGCCAGAATCAGTCGCAGTGCCGTCGTGGTGAGCTCTCACGCTCGTTGGAACTGCTGCTCCTCTGTGCTTCCTCTTAGCGCAGTTGTCGATGATTTACCCGACAGAATGGTTTGAGTCACATCATCGAAGTAGCCCACGCCGACCTCTCGTTGATGCCGCGTAGCAGTGTAACCAACTTTCTCGGCGGCGAACTCGAGTTCTTGCAGGGCGACATACGCGGACATTTGCTTGTCCTTGTAACCACGCGCTAGATCGAACATCGAATAGTTCAGAGCGTGGAAGCCTGCCAATGTGATGAACTGGAATTTATAGCCCATCGCGCCGAGCTCGCGCTGGAACTTGGCGATGGCAAGATCGTCGAGCTTGCGTTTCCAATTGAACGAGGGAGAGCAGTTGTAGGCGAGCAGCTTGCCCGGGAATTCGCGATGAATGGCCTCTGCAAAGTGGCGCGCTTCCGTGATATCAGGCGTGGCGGTTTCACACCAGACAAGATCTGCATACGGCGCATAGGCGATGCCGCGAGCTATCGCTTGTTCGAGCCCTTTCTTGACTTCGAAGAATCCTTCGGCAGTACGCTCCTTCGATTTGATGAAGGGCCGATCACGTTCATCGATATCCGAAGTGATGAGTCCTGCACCTTCGGCGTCGGTGCGAGCGACGATCAGTGTCGGGACATTGCACACGTCCGTCGCGAGCCTGGCGGCGACCAGCTTGCTGATCGCTTCCTGAGTGGGCACGAGCACTTTGCCACCCATGTGCCCGCACTTCTTTGCGGACGAGAGTTGATCTTCGAAATGCACACCAGCCGCGCCTGCTTCGATCATCTGCTTCATGAGCTCGAAGGCGTTCAGCACCCCGCCAAAGCCCGCTTCGGCATCGGCCACGATCGGCTTATACCAATCGATCGAGTCATTGCCTTCGGCATGATAAATCTCATCCGCTCGTCGCAGTGTTTGATTGATGCGCTTGACCACTGCAGGTACGGAATCGGCTGGGTACAAGGATTGATCCGGATACATCTGTCCCGCCAAATTGGCATCCGCGGCAACCTGCCATCCCGAAAGATAAATGGCATCTAGCCCGGCGCGGACCTGCTGCATCGCCTGATTGCCGGTCAGTGCACCCAAGGCGTTCACGAAAGGTTTCTCGTGCAGATAGCTCCACAATTTCTCAGCCATCAGTCGCGCGAGCGAATGCTCGATGTGGACGGTGCCTCGGAGCCTCAACACATCTTCGGCTGAATAAGGGCGTTGGACTCCTCCCCATCTTGGATCGTTCTGCCAAAGCTGGCGCAGTTCTTCGATGGAAGCCGACGGATTTGTGTTCATAGGGCGTGCTCCGACAAAAAATTCAACTCGACCTCAGGGCAGCAAGTCATACGCGGGAAGCGTCAGGAATTCCTCGAATGTCTCATCCATGATCAACCGCCGGAATACGTCAGCGGCAAGCTTGTATTGGCCGTTGGCATAGTCCGATCCGACGGTTCGCTGGATCTGGTCCATCTCTTCAGCGAGCGCAGCTCCGAGAAACTCTTCAGTGAGAAGTTGGCCGTTCGATAGCCGTGCGCCATGTCTGCGCCATTGCCATAGTTGAGCGCGGCAGATTTCCGCGGTCGCCGCATCTTCCATCAGGTGATACAGAGGTACACACCCCGAGCCGTTCAACCAGGCAGCCAGATACTGGACACCCACTCTTATGTTGTGGCGCATTCCGCCTTCGGTGATCTCATCCTTTGGGATGCGCAAGAGATCGTCTGCTGTCAACTGAATGTCATCTCGAAGGATGTGTAACTGATTCGGCGCGCGTGAAGCGTTGAAGGCGGCGTGTGCAATCTCGGCGAGTCCTGGATGCGCTATCCATGTGCCGTCATGACCTGCGCTCGCTTCGCGCTCCTTGTCCGCTCGCACTCGTGCTAATGCAGCTTCGTTCGCGCTCGGGTTATCTCGGATCGGGATTTGCGCTGCCATTCCGCCCATCGCGTGTGCACCGCGCCGATGGCAGGTCTTGATGAGCAACTGCACGTACGATTTGAGGAAATGCTTATCCATGGTGACGGCGCTTCGATCCGGCAGCACGAACTCGGCACGATTTCTGAACTTCTTGATGAAGCTGAAGATGTAATCCCACCGTCCACAGTTCAGACCCGCGATGTGCTCGCGCAGCTCGAACAGAATCTCATCCATCTCAAAGGCCGCCAGAATCGTCTCGATCAAAACCGTCGCCTTGATCGTCCCACGCTTCAATCCCGTGGCATCTTGGGCGGCGATGAAGACATCATTCCAGAGGCGCGCCTCGAGATGGCTTTCGAGTTTCGGTAGATAAAAGTAAGGCCCCGTGCCGGCACGTGCGAGCGCTTCATGGTTATTGGCAAAGTAAATCGCGAAGTCGAAGAGCGATGCGGAGACAGGCTCGCCATCGATCTGCACGTGCTTCTCGTTCAGGTGCCAACCTCGCGGACGCACGATCAAGGTGGCCGTCCGCTCTTGCAGTTTGTAGACCTTGCGAGTATTGGCGTCGGCGAAGGTGATCGAGCGGTCGATCGCATCTCGCAGATTGATCTGTCCGCTCACGATATTCGGCCAAGTAGGCGAGGTGGAATCCTCGAAATCCGCCATGAATGCTTCGACCGGCGCGTTGAGAGCATTGATGATCATCTTGCGATCCACTGGCCCGGTAATTTCTACGCGGCGGTCCTGCAGATCGGACGGCACTGTAGCAACACGCCACGAGTCCTTCCGAATCGAAGCCGTCTCGGCAAGAAAGTGCGGAAGTTCTCCTGAATCCAGATCACCCTGTCTACGCGCTCTTGCCGCGAGCAACTCCAGCCGCCGAGCATTGAATTGCTGGTGCAGGGTCTTGAGCAGCGCGAGTGCCGGCTTGGTTAGCACTTCGTCCTCGCGATGGACGGGGGATCCGAAGATCTCGAGCGTGCCTGCTGCTTTTTGATTGCGTACTGCGGTGTTCATGGTGTTGACTATAGCCACATGGAGAGGCGGAATTTGACTTCGAGAATTTCACATTGTTAATTTCACTAACATAATGACCTTCACCCGCAAGAGCCATTTCTTGGGCGCAAAGCTTCGCGCACTGCGCAAACGCAATCGGTTGACGCTCGAGGACTTGTCCACTCGTTGCATCCAGCTCGACGCGAGCAGCGCACCCTCAGTGTCGTATCTGAGCATGATCGAGAGTGGCAAACGGATTCCCTCTGCAGGCGTATTGGAGTTGTTCGCGAGGGTCTTTCAACGCGAGCCGAATTGGTTCTTCGATGACAATCCGGAGATCGAAAGCACGATCGCGAAGGAGCGAATGGGCGGAGCCGCTTCCGTTCCGCTCGAGCCGGCCTTCTTGTTCTCGAAAGACTTGCTGCAAGCGGCCATTCCGGAATTACTGTCGCAGACCGGCACGAGCGGCCGCCAGTTCGCGCATCTGCTGATTCGCTCGTACCAGGAAATGTCTCGCAACGACTTCCCGGATCTCGAGCGTTCCGCCGAAAGCATTGGCGAGCGACGGTTCCCTCTGTCGGCGGAAGACTTGATGCGGCTCTGTAAGCGCCACGGGTTAGAGTTGCGCTGGTTCGACCGTAAACCTGTGCTCGCGCGTGATAAGGATCGCGAAGTGCGCAGCATGGTGAGATCGTTCTTCGAATCTCCAGGTGTTATCTATCTGAACCGAAGCCTGCAAGAGGATCCCCCACGATTGAAGTTCGATCTCGCCTCTCATCTAGCTCATAAGGTGCTGCATGGCGGCGATGGATTGAAGTCGACGCACGCAACCGGCGGGGAGATGAGCGGCAGTCCGGAAGGAGGCCAGCACTCGGTCGGGATGAATGCGCAAGACGTCTTGCATGCTTGGCGAGACTTCGAATGCAGCTTCTTCGCAGGTGCATTGCTGTGTCCGAAGATCGCGTTCCGCCGCTTTCTAAATCGAGAACGTTATCGAGTGGAGGCAGGGGAAAAGATGGAACTTACACCGGCCGTCGTGATGCGCCGGATGACTAAAGTCTCACCGTACCCATACTGGCATTTTTTCGATGCCTATCCGCCCGGTTACTTGCGAGCTGTGTATCGTGGCAACGGGATTCCACTGCCCTGGGGCAACCTGGCTCAGGTGAGCGATCCATGCCCGCACTGGGCTGTGTTCCGAATGCTCGATGCCAAAGGCAGTAAGGCTCAGAGCTCGCAGATCTCCGTGCTGCGGGATGGAGAACACTCGTTGCTCTATTGTTGTCATTCCCGAAGGGTCAACGACATGGCCGGCAATCCGCACGTCATCTCCGTTGGTGTGGATCTCGCGCCAGCCCTTCAATCCCATTCCGGTGATTCGGACAGCATTATCGCGACCATCACGGAAGCGTGCTTGCATCGCCACGGCGAATCTAAAATTCCGGAAGCAGCTCAGGAAGCACTGCGCGGTGCCGCACGTGTGTTGAACATCGCGTGGGTCGAAGATGCGCTACTGCAACCGGCCAGAATCATTTGCCCACGAAGCAGCGACTGCCCGCGACCTCGTCAGTGCGAGAACAGTCATGCGTCGCGGGCGAGGGAGATAACGGATGTGAGAGAGGAAATTATGGAGAGGTTGGGGCGAGGGAAGTAGGGCGGCGATGTGGATTGATACATCGTCATGCAGCAGCGCCGGCACAATCGAGACTGCGTCGCGCCAAGTAAGACATGGCTCATCCCGAAGAGAAGGATTTTGTTGCACCACCCGTTAGCGGTTGCCTGCTACACGAGTGCTTTGTTCTTGCATCAAACGATCAAACTTCGCTTTCTGGCCGCGATCGACGTAGAAGCGCTCGATTCTTTGACGGGCTCGATCTTTGGCATCTTGGTCTGCGCCGCTGTCGGCAGAGAGCGCGCGGAACGTCTCGACAAGGTACTGCTCTCCTTCGTTGCTGCGCCCCTGGCGTACTAGGACTTCTCCCAGTGCGTTCTTCGATCGCGCTGCACGCCAGGGTGGGGCATCGCTGCGTTTCCAGCGATTCATCGATGCACTCAAGGCTGCTTCGGCATCCGCAAGTTTCTGCTGACGGAGGAGTGTCTCGCCGAGATAGTACTCAGCCGATGCTACATATTGGTGATCTGCAGGGAGTGCCCTTTCAAAAAGAGCTACTGTGTCTCGCAGAATGTCCTCCGCGTTCAGCAACTCGTCTTGTTTCAGAAGTACCGTACCGAGCATGGTTTGGAGATATCCGATCCTCGCGCTATCCGTGCTTCTCGCGTCTTTGTAGATGGCGAGTGCCTCTCGGATAAGCTCTTCCGCTGCCGCCGAATTGTTTTGCGCGATCCGCAATTGCGCCATATTGCCAAGCGTGTCCGCGACCGCGCCAGTACTGGAGCCATAAACCGACCTTTGCGCCGCAAGTACTCTTTCGAAGATTGGAGCGGCTTCCGCATGTCGATTTCTATAAAGCAAAATCTGAGCTAGCCGCGAGTCCGCCATAATTCGGTCAGGATGCGTTTCTGGAACGAGTGCATAGATCTGTACGGCTGCACGAGCTGTCTGCTCCGCCTGTTCTAGCTCGTTGCTCCAGACCAATACGTGTGCGAGTTCCGCCAGAATGGCGCCTACTTCAGGATCATTCTCACCTTTCAGTTCCCGCATCGTTTGTAGTGCGGTCTTAAGATACTTTGCAGCTTCGTCATTGTGGCTGCGATACAATTCTAAACGTCCA
Organism: Steroidobacter sp.; assembly: GCA_025929585.1. GTDB lineage: Bacteria > Pseudomonadota > Gammaproteobacteria > Steroidobacterales > Steroidobacteraceae > Steroidobacter. The sequence continues at coordinate 2,079 of JAICPY010000002.1, read as the reverse complement.
AGGTCAACCAGAACCTGGGCATGCGCTTCGGACTTTGTACCTTCCGCTTCCCGCATCGCGTGAAGTGCCTCTGCAAAGGTCGCGTCCGATTCTTGGTATCTGGCGGTCTCGCGTTGCGCAATAGCTAGCTCCGTCAAGGCCGAGGCTAAGCGCTCGGACCCGACTGCTAACGTTCTCTGTATGTCCACGGATTCTTGGAGATACGGTATAGCGCGAGCTGGTTGGCCCATCCGCCGGTACGAACCGCCGATTGCTTCGAGAAGTCGCGCCCTGACCGCAGGCTGTTGGCCCAAATCTGTTTGGATTCTGCGAGCAGCCTGCTCAAGCAGACTCTTCGCTGTTGGTTCTTTTCCAATATTGACAAACGGGTCTGCGGCACTGAAGACGTTCATCATGAACTTCGACACCGTCTCCGCGCGTTGCCCTTGCTGAGTGGCACGCTCTAATGCATGTGCTATCTGCTGGCGCTGAATGGACATGACAATTGCCACTCCCACCAAGAACACAAGGAAGCCTGCACCGGCGATGACACCTGCTGTATGTCTCTTCGCGAATCGTTGTCCATAGTAGATCCAGGTTCCTTGTCGAGCTTGCACTGGCTCGTGAGCTAGGTGACGGCGTATGTCGGCAGTGAATTGCTCGATTGAGGTATATCGGTGTTGAGGCTCCTTGCGAAGCGCGCGCAGCACGATTGCATCAAGATCCCCGGTGAGGCTTCGCGCCAAGCGCTCCGGAGACGATGCTCGAGCAAAGGCGATAGCCTCGCGAGGAAAGTGCGGTGACTCTGGGGTGCGTCTGACTGCTGAGCTGGGCCGCTCTGGATCGCTGATGCATATCGATCTCTCCATTTCCAGTTGACTAGCGGAGGCAGGCACTTTGTAGGGACGAAGGCCACAGAGAAGTTGATAGAGAACTACTCCAAGCGAGTACACATCGCTGGCGGTAGTGATCGCGCTCCCAAGTATCTGCTCCGGGCTCGCGTACTCAGGAGTAAGCAACCGATCATTCATGCGAGTCATATCCGGTTTCGGGTTACTCGAACCCGTATCGAGCAACTTGGCAATACCGAAGTCGAGGAGCTTCGGTACGCCGCTTTCTGTCACCAAGATATTGGCTGGCTTGATATCACGATGAACGATTAGATTCTGATGTGCATACTGAACGGCCGAACAGATGTCACTGAACAGTTCCAAACGTTGTCGAAGGTCAAGAGAGTGGCGATCGCAGTACTCGTCAACGGGTTCGCCCTCGATACACTCCATGATCAGATATGGCTGACCATCTTCAGTTTCGCCGGCATCTAGAAGGCGGGCGATGTTCGGGTGATTCAGGTTCGCCAGGATCTGCCGTTCGGCACGAAACCTTTCGCCGAGATTGCCCTGAATCGCCGTGTGATCGACGATCTTAACCGCAACTCGTGCCGAGTATTGGTTGTCTGCTCGTTCTCCAAGATAAACCGTGCCCGTGCCGCCTTCGCCAAGAATCGACACGAGTTTGTAGTTACCTATCACACGCCCAAGCAGCATCCGGCGCTGATCACTGATCACATTAACAAGTGCTGAGCCCACAGCCCGCGAAAGGGGACTGACTGTCTGCTGAACATCGAAGGCTAAGAGGCTAAGCAATTCGCCCCTCAGCGCTGGATTGTTGGAGGTTTCTTTGTCGATAAAGGCATGGCGCTCTTCGGGAGGCAGGCTAGTCGCTCTCTCGAACAAGGCGTTCACCTCGTCCCAGTCGATGCAACTTCTTGGCGCCGTCTGCGTACCCATCCAGAACGATTCCTCAGCAAATGGCCTGCGATATGCCAATCAATCGAGCACCACCGGTGATTGTGAACCCAAACGCAAAGCTCTATGCGAGAACTAGATATCAGTCCGGAGTCCGAACATTGGTTATTCGCTGAGCGCCGCGATCAGCGTAAGTCTCAGATGGCTATGGGGGAATCTCGGAGCTGTCACCCACTTCCCTTATTCCGTGACGAGCGTCACACTCTGGGCGCCGCTTATGTCTGGAAGTCATCTCAGCAAAGCTGACGACTAACAGCCTTAGGACCCAGGGAGAAATCGTATGCGTCGCATT
>JAICPY010000183.1 GCA_025929585.1 Steroidobacter sp. | reverse complement strand
ATTGGAGCAGCTCCATTTCTGAACCGCTGCGCCGCTGCGAGAAACTCCTGCGAAGCTCAAGCGTGCTCCTTACTTCGAGATAGAGTAGAGAGATAAAGATTCCCTCCCCCGTTTACGGGGGAGGGTAGGGAGGGGGCAGCAAGCGAACGCGTTTATCGCGAACGAAGCCTGTAAAGGCGGATCTCGATGAAGAGGCCCCCTACCTACCTTCTGATGCACACGGACGTGCGAATGGCGCGATGTGCATGGATGCACTGGAGCGGCCCCCGTAAACGGGGGAAGGAACCAGAGGCGGCAACGTCTTTTCCGTATCTCTGCGTGCCCTGCGTCTCTGCGAGAGATTTCTTGTTCACGGATAGGAGCAACCGCAGGCACATGCTTGCGCCGACTTGCACATATCTAAATCCCTTTTCTTCCCTAGCGATCTTAGCGTGCTTCGCGAGAGTCCTTCTTGGTACGAACCGCCTCTAGTTGCACGACAATGCCCTTCTCCCACGCATTCGCGTCGGGATCGACTGGCGGGTACTCGATGTCTGCGCGATTCTTGCGGTTCTCTGCGCTCGAGGTCTCAAAGCGCTCATCGCGCTGCGCCACCTTCTGCTCGTCCATCTGGCCATCCTGTGTGAAGCCCATCATCAACATCGGCGTTCCGAGCGGTAGCTCCAGGCCTTGATCGGTGTGCCAGGTGTGCCAAGTCTTGCCATAAGTTCCTGCGATCTTCTCCATGAGTTCGTGCTCAGCGACTTCCGGGATACCCGGAGCGATCAGTTGCCCCGAGCGCACTTCGTGCACGTGGCTATGCCACAAATGTTTCTCCTCGGTGGGTAACTTCGCGAACAGGTTGCGAGAGATGATGTACTCGACCCCCATTACCTTCGCGCTTTCTTCATTCCCATCGAAAATGACGCATTGGATCACTTCTTCGTTCAGGTGGCCGCAGTAGTGATGAGCTTCCATCTGCGCTTGGATGTTGCCATTGTAAAAGTGAAACCCGTTCAGATAGGCATTTAGCGTTCGAAGCGGTGCCTTGTCTTGCATGATGTCGGCCCCTGCTTCGAGCGCTGTGGTCTCACCGCTTTGCTCCGCACCGGGTGCCGTCACGTTCGAGTCGGTGTTCTCGCCGCCACAGGAGCAGAGGACGAGTGTAAGTGGCACCAACAGCATTCGAGTGTTCATGTTTCCGGAATGCAGCGCCAATGTGTTTGTTCCGGCTAGTTGGCGGTACGTTAGCCATACCTCACTTTACACGGTGGGGGCAGGACGAACTGCTCAGTAGAGCATGTGTCTTGAGAGGTTGAGCGCGGCAAGGGTGATCTCGCAGGCATGCAGAGTTCGCAAGGTAAGAGGAAGTAGGGCTGTGCCAGGTGCACCAGCGGAGTATCTGTAAACGGCATCAAGATTTCTCACGGCGGCGCAGCGGCGCAGCGGTAAGGATCGAACGAGCTCTGTGCTAGCTGAGGCGCACGCTTCGTTTGACATGCGAGAAGGAGCTATCTCGCAGAGTAGACAGATGTAGATTCCCTCCCCCGTTTACGGGGGAGGGTAGGGAGGGGGCAGGCGGCAACTACGTTGATAGCCATCGCGGGACGCGCAGAGAAAAAAGTAAGAGCTCTACGTCCTTCCTGCTCTCTGCGTGCCCCGCGTTCTGCGAGAGTAAATCTTGTTCACGGATAGTCGAGGCTGCGGTCTGTATGCTGGCGTACACACATCCAGATGCCTTTCCTTCCTCGGCGGCCTTCGCGAGAGTTTCTTCTCGACACTAGTCGGGATACCTTTGCAGGTCTCGGTTTGCAGACCACTGTAGAGGTTAAGTTGCTGGTGCTAACGCGACGGTTCGTTGTATTGCCGTGCCTCGCAGCGCTTGCTTCGTGCGCAAGCATTCCAAATCGTCCACCGCGACTCGAGCGATCTTCCTATGAATGCATGCAAGCGGTCGTACGCGACAAGCTTCCCGTGGATCTTCCAGACAAGAGAGCGCATTGTCTCGCGGCGGGACTCATAGCGAGATATTGCAGCGTCTCTGAGGCGTATCTGGCCGGATCGGGTAAAGAGTTGCGCGATCTAGTCGGCGTCGGCGATGCGCAGTGGTCGGACTGGCGCGCCGATCGTGCCGGCATAGGATGTGCGCGCAAGTCGCAGAAGGATTCCGACATCGCGCTGTGCTGCGCGAACAGCGACTATTAATTCATTGTGCGTGTCAGTGGAACCACCGTGTCAGAAGGAGCGTGGACACAACCAACGTGTCCGTGCGTTACCTCCTCTGTAAAAGCATAGGAGGGTTGATCATGCCTAATCCAAGAACGCCGGATTCTCAAAACCCGAATCAGTCGGGCGGCCGCTCGTCTGCGACAGAAGAAGACAAGCTCCGCAAGCAGACGCCCGGTAAACAACAGCGAGCAGAGAACGACGGCGATACAGATCGCGTCGAGATCGGCGACCCGGTGCCTGAAGAAGACCGTCCCATCAAGGCCTCGCGCGTAAGTCCCGGTGAAACCGGAGAAGACGAAGACTTGCCTGATGAGAACGGCGTCGAAGGCTCGAAGGGCCGACACTGATTTGAAGCTCAATGCGGTGTGTGACGGTGTCTGGGCGGTCACGCCCAGACACCGTCGCAATGTGAGACTACATCTGCCGAAACAGATGCAAGTAGCTCCGGCTCACTTGCAGAGTATCGCTTCGACCTTTCAGAGAGATATCGGCGGTCTCATTCGAGTTGCGAGTCACGTGACTGATCGAGCGCAGGTTCACGACCACCGAGCGGTGCACTTGGGCGAACTGTGTCGTGTCCAGTTGCGGAAGAAGCTCCTTGAGCGACGTGCGAATGACGGCTTCCCGCGGCTGGCCTCCATCGTCTCGCCAGCCGATCAGAGTGTATTTTTCTTCCGAGCGTAAGAAGTCGATATCTTCGACGGGAATCAAGCGCACCGTCTCGCCCGCCGACGCACGCACCCAACGCAAAGTGGGTGGAGCGGCGTTGCGTTGCAAGCTGAGTGCGAGTTGCTGCAGCAGCGATTCGCTGTTGAGTGCGGGTTGCGCGGCTCGCAAACGTTCCTGAATACGCGCTATCGTCTCTGCGAGACGAGCCGGTTCAACTGGTTTGACTAGATAGTCTAGTACGCCATGGGAGAAGGCTTGCACAGCATACTGATCGTAGGCAGTCACAAAGACGAGATGTGCACGCCGCCCGATATGCTGAGCAGCTTCGATGCCGGTCTTGCCTGGCATCTGGACATCGAGAAAGCAGATATCCGGCGATTTCGCTTCGAACATCTCGATCGCTTCGCGTCCATTGCGGGCCTGCGCGATGATCTGTAACTCCGGCCACGCTTGGGCGAGCATGCGCTCGAGCGCATCGCGCAGCAGAGGCTCGTCATCAGCGATGAGCGCAGTTGGATCGTTTGCACTCATGTCGCTTCCGGTTGCGCCGGCAGATCGAGCTCAGCGCACACCCCATGCGGTTCGACATCGGTCAGCTTCAACTTCGCATCAGCGCCGAAAGCTAAGCTCAGCCGCTCTCTGAGGGTCGACAACCCGGTGCCGAGTCCCCCACTGGTTGCCTGCAAACCCACTCCGGTATCCGTGACGCGAATCAGGCATCGGCCATCGCGTAGCCAGACATCGACATCGATACGTCCTCCTACTTCGCTTGGATCGATTCCATGGCGTACGGCATTTTCCACCAGCGTGAGCAGCGTCATCGGCGGGCATTGCAGCTTGCTCGCTGTGGGATCGATATGTAACGCGAATTGTAGGCGATCAGGCATGCGCATCTGCATCAATTCCAAGTAGGCGCGGACCAACTCCAGCTCCTCACCGAGTGTAGTCGCGGGATCGTGCATGCGCGGAACTGCCGCACGAAGATAGGCAATCAGACTCGCAAGCACTTTGGAGGCCTGCGGCGATCCAGCATCGACAAGCGCTTGAACGTTCGCGAGGGTGTTGAATAGGAAGTGCGGTTCGACCTGCGCCTGCAGCAACCGCAGTCTCGTATCGAGAGCGCTGCGCTCGAGCTTGCTGCGCTCGAGCTCGAAGGCAAAAGCTTGCTCGCGTGCGAAAGCGTCACGCTGCTTCAGCATTGCGCCGACCGCGATCCAAGGCGCAAACAGTAAGCCGGTGAAGATCAGCGCACCGAGCCCGGTCGCGCGCTTCTCATTCTCTGCGAACTGTGGATCTCCGCCGGTGGTGAGCAAGTAAGCGAGTACCGCGCTGATGGGAATCGAGATCACGATGCCGATGAGTTGCAGTGCCGAACGGGATAGCCACGGTGGCAAACGCTTCGGCCATTGCTCGAACAGTCCAAACGCGATCAATGCTCCGGTCCCGACGAGCACCGCGCGTGCGATGACGACGAGGGTAGGTGAGTCATTGCCATGGCTCAGCAGTAACCCAAAGAGCACGGATGTGCCCAGGGTGAACCGCACGCGTGGCCATCCGAGCATCAATGCCCGGCCCCGTCGCGCACTCGTACTGGTGGTGGATGCCATGGCGTGACTATAGACCAAGGCGCCTAGCGCACGTGCGCGGAGAGGCACGTTTCCGGCACTGCGAGATGCATTTCGTCTGCCGTTAACGTATCTCGGTATGCGCTAATCGTCGCCGGTCGCATTGGCTCGCTTATATCAGAGGCGGGCCATCATATTGGCAACCGATGGGGGCGGTCGGGTCAATCGCCTAAGTCAAGACACTGAATTATTCGAGAACGAAGGAGGCGGTCGTGTCCCTGGTCAAGCGAATCCTTACTGGCGTTGCGATAGTTGTCGCATTGGGTGTCGTTTCTCTTGCCGTAGCCCTGAGCTATGACGCGCGTTGCGATGTTGCGGAGCCTTTGGCCGACGGCGGTCACACGATGAGCGCCATTGTGCAACGATGCTACGGCTCATCCGAGGTTCTCAAGCTCGAGCGGATTGCAAAGCCTCAGATCGCCGAAGATCAAATGCTGGTCAAGGTGCGCGCCTCGTCCGTCAATCCCGCTGATTGGCATTCGATGACAGGCAAGCCATACATCATGCGAATCTCTGCCGGCTATGGTCGGCCGAGTCGAATTCACCAAGGCATCGATTTCTCGGGCACGATCGAGGCTGTTGGAAAGAATGTCACGAAATTCAAAGTGGGCGACGATGTGTTCGGCGCTCGCGGCGGAGCGTTCGGCGAATACATCGCCGTCAACCAATCCGGATCGGTCGCAATCAAGCCTGCGAATCTCAGCTTCGAGCAGGCAGCTGCGATGCCTGTCGCAGCAGTGACGGCGCTGCAAGGTCTTCGCGATCACGGACACTTGCAGCCTGGGCAGCGCGTGCTGATCAACGGTGCCTCCGGCGGTGTCGGTACGTTCGCAGTACAGATCGCGAAATCCTTCGGGGCGGAAGTGACCGGCGTATGCAGCACACGGAATGTAGAACTGGTGCGTTCGATTGGCGCGGATCACGTCATCGACTACACGAAGGAGAATTACACGCAGCGCGATGAGCGCTATGACTTGATCCTCGACAACGTGGGCAATCATCCGTTGCTCGACATTCGACGCGTACTCAAGCCGGCAGGCACCTACGTGATCGTCGGCGGCCCGAAGCACGATCCCTGGATCGGTCCGCTGATCGGACCGATCAAGGCGATGCTGCTATCTCCCTTCGTCGATGAGACGATGCTGATGTTCATCGCGAACACCAATCAGGACGATCTGAACGTTCTCGGTGAGCTGGCGCGTACGGGAAAGATCATGCCGGTGATCGATCGGCGATACAGCTTGAGCCAGGTGCCCGAAGCAATGAGTTACCTAGGGACGCAACGTGCGCGTGGGAAGGTCGTCATCGATATTGAAGGTGCTGGCCTCGAGCAGCAAGTGAGTGAGCTCTAAGCATGTACGCTCAAACCGCGGGTGGCGATGATCAACGCCTCGAGGCGCTCGCGCATGAAATGAACCAGGGCGCTGAATCGGCGGCTCGTGATGCATTTCGGAGCGCGTTTGAACGCTTGAAGTCGCAGTGGGCGATGTACCCTTCCGGTTCGTCGCCCGCAGCGATCTTCGAGTCGGCGGCGCATACCGCTGGAAGACTCGCTGCAGTCAGCTTGCCGCTTAGCTTAGCTGTTTCGATGCACCTGTATCCCTTATGCGCATTACAGTGTGTTCCCATTCCGTTGCTGAGTGCCGCGAGATTTCAACGTGCAATGCTGCTGAGAACGATCACAGATCGTTCGTTGATTCTCGCCAACGCGGGCAGTGAGCGCGCTCGCGGGCTGGATGAACCGGTGTTGGCTACGCTTCGCCAGGATGGTGTGATGCTCAATGGCACGTTTGAGTACATGTCACTCGCAAGTGTGGCTGACATCGTGTTTCTGAAAGCCCGTTGTGCGGATGGCGACGCCAGTATCCTGTGTGCAGCCGATTTGCGCGCTGATACGGTAAAGATCGGAAGCTGGAGGTTCTCAGGGAGCATGCGCCTATCGGATACGTGTTCAGTGACATTCACCAATCACTGGGTGCCGCGCCGACGAAGCTTGTATGTTCCAAACAATGAAGGTCTGCAATGCATCTCCGACTATCAACGCTGCTGGTTTCATTTGCTGCTCGCGGAGTTGTACCTTGCTCGAGTCGAGCACTTGCATAGCAAATGGAGCTTGACTCGTTCGGCCGACCACATGGTGAGTCTGAATGAGCTATCGAGAGTTAGAGAGTACTCGCTGCGCCTGCTAGATGAGCTCGACTCGCTGTCGAAGATCGAGCCATTGGTACGGACCACGACCGCGATGAAACTGCGTGTTTCGTTGATGGCACAGTCGACGATCGAGAAACTGCATGAGCTTGCGGATTCGAGCGCCGCGCTGTCGCAGGCGATTCGAGCAGATGCCAGTGAGTTGTCCTACATAAGATGGCAACCGACGGCGGATGAAAAGATTCTGGCAAGCCTGGGCGTGGGGGCCGGTGCGCGGTGATGAAGGTTAAGTCCGAGGCTTCTTCTTCATCTCATCACCTTGAGTAAATAAGATGATTACGTCTCGATCTTGTAGGGTCACGCTGGTCACTTTCTTACCGTCATTCACACCGCGTTCCTGTGTGCCGTCGATCT
>JAICPY010000008.1 GCA_025929585.1 Steroidobacter sp. | reverse complement strand
CTCACCCCTCACCCCAAACCCTTCACCCCTAACCCGTCACCCGTCACCCGTCACCCGTCACCCGTCACCCGTCACCCGTCACCCGTCACCCGTCACCCGTCACCCGTCACCCGTCCCTTCGTCACAACGTCACAATTGCTCTTATCGATTCTCCCTTCTTCATCAGCTCGAATCCCTCGTTGAGTTGATCGAGTCGCAGCCGGTGTGTGATGAGTGAGTCGAGGTTGATTTTCTTGTTCATGTACCAGTCGACGAGCTCCGGTAGCTGATTCAAGCGAGCACCGCCCATGTAGCAGCCGGTCCAGCGGCGGCCCATCATTAGGTGAGCGGGTGTCGCGCAGACGTCGGCACCGTGCGGGGCGACGCCGATAACGTAACTGCGTCCCCACGCGAGGTTCGTGCATTCCAGCGCTTGTCGCATGGTCGTTGGGTTGCCGATGCATTCGAAGCTGTAGTCCGCACCGCCGCCCGTCATCTTCATGAGGTGACTGGTGAGCTTTGGAATCGAGGTCGGGTCGATGAACTCCGTTACGCCGAATTCGCGCGCGATCGATTCCTTGGCCTGATTCGTATCGACGCCGACGATCATTCGGGCGCCGGCGATGCGAGCCCCTTGCACTACGTTCAGTCCGATCCCGCCCAAACCGAATACGACCACGCTGCTACCAGCCTCGACCTTCGCGCTAAAAAGTACGGCGCCGATCCCTGTTGTCGCGCCGCAGCCAATGTAACAAATAGGATCGAATGGGGCGTCGCTTCGCACCTTGGCGACGGTGTCCGCCGGGAGCACCGTGTACTCGGCGAACGTGCCGAGGCCCCACAGCTGTGTAATTGGTTTGCCGTTCAATCTGAAACGTCCTTCTCTCGGGCGTAGCCGCGCCAACGCCTCCAAGCACAGATTGGTTTTCGCCGAGCTGCAGTACGCGCATTTCCCACAGCGAGGTATCAGAAAGGGTACAACGTGATCGCCTGGTTTGAGATCGTCCACGCCGGATCCGCACTCGACCACGATGCCCGCAGCCTCATGACCAAGCAGTGCGGGAAACTGCCATGGAACATTGCCTTCGCACACGTGCAAGTCGGAATGACAAAGGCCTGTGGCCTTCACCTGAATCAGGACTTCGCCTTCTCGAGGTCCGTCGAGCTCAACCGTCTCCATTTGAAAGGGTTGATTGGGGGCGTGGAGAATCGCGGCGGTGACGTTCATTGATGTGACGAGTGACGGGCGACTGGTGACGGGCAAGAGATCACAGAATCGATGAGTGGAGTATAGATTGCGAACATGAGCACAACGAGAGATGCGATGCGTTTGCGCTCAGCTACCGATGCTTGACACCGCTACATAGTTGCTGCCTCCTGATCCCGTCACCCGTCACCCGTCACCCGTCACCCGACTCGCTTGCGGAGCAGCTACTCACACGACCCTTTGTTCCGTAGCTGCGTCAATGCGATGCAGAGATCGACGCTGACGCCCTGGAGCGGTTCGGCTTGCGAGTGGCTGATCGAAGTGCTCAGCAGGCGGCTGGCTTCGGCGGCGCTGAGATTCCTCTTTTGCGCCAGTAGTAGCGCGAGGCCCCCAGTGATGTTTGCGGCGGCAAGCGAGCTGCCGGAAAGGAAGTCATAGGAGCCATTTGGTGTAAGCGTCAAAATATCCTCGCCCGGGGCGAACAACATCGCATCTGCCCCTTGCTCCTGCCCCATCACGCCAACGCTGATTACTCCGGGAATGGACGTTGGAAAACTTGCGGCTTGGTTTTTTGGCGGTGTCGCGCCCACGAAATGAATACCGCGCTGCATACCTGATCGAACAAGACGAACGAGCAACGCATCGCTGGGTCCGCCCAAGCTCAAATTGACGATATCAGCTTCGGCGTCGATCGCGGCGACCAGCGCTTTGGCCAAAGTGAGGGTGTTGCACACATCTGTTCCGTGGCTTACGGACCTCCAGCATGCTCTGAATGCATATACGCGAGCGGCGGGTGCGATGCCGACGATGCCCAACGCGTTATTCGCGTTCGCTGCGATCACGCCGGCGATCGCCGTGCCGTGACGTTCATTCTCGATCACCTGTGTGCGAGTCCCGACAAAGTCGCGATAGCTGACGATGCGGCCTTCGAGATCGGGATGCGATCGATCGACCCGAGTATCGACGATAGCAATGCGTACGCCTTCGCCGAGCGACCATCGATGCGCGCGACGCACGTTCATCGGATCGAGATTGGCTTGCAACGAGCTATAAGGATCGCCGCCTGTGCTCAATGTCTGAAAAGAGTTCATCGGTTGTGCCGACTCGACGCGCGCATCGCGCCGCAGCTGTTCGAGTACGGCCGATCGATCGGCACCCGGTGGGAGTTCGAAGACCAGGCAGTGAACACCCAGAATACCAATCGGCCAGCTAGTGACCTCCTTGAGCTTGTAGGCTGAAGCGACAGCTTGCGCCGCGAGTGAAGTGGAGGGAGCGAGCCCATAACGAGGAGGGTCTGCATAGACTCTCGCTGTGGAACCTGCTCGCGGAGCAATCGCCGGACGTTCGTTACGAATCGTAACGACGATGAGTCGTTCCGGATTCGGATTAGTTACCCAATTCGTTTGCCTATCGGCGTCCTTGGGACCTGCCGCACATGCCGCTAGCAAGACACAGAAGGCTGCGGCAGCGATCGCACGCATGTTCATTTGCCCGTGATCTCCGCAATCGCAGGCTCGGAGAATAGAACACGATCGTCGGTGCGCAGTTGCGCGGCGATCGCTTCGACTTCGGTCTTGGTCCGCTGGCCGTCGGCTAACTGCAGCGTAAACACGCCGGCGGTATTCGGGCCTGCCACGATGCGTGCATCGAGCGAACGCAGGATCTCGTTGAGATCTTTCATGGTGATTTGCTCGCGGAACACGACACGAATGACCGGCCCGGTCGGCATCGTGGCCGGTGAAGTGAGCGTCGAGAAACGCGGCTCTGTCATACGTTGCTGAGACTGCGTCCATAGCAGGCCAAGCAGCAGCGCAATGGCGGCCGCCTGCACACTCGCTGCTATGGCGAACCAACGAGGAACGCGCGAAAAAGGACCCGTCGTCGATGCCTGATTGCCAGCGACATTCGCCTTAGCGTCTTGATCCTCTTGAGCCATGCCCTCTATACGTTGCATGAGTCTTTGGAAGGATGCCTGCGGCGCAAGAACCACTTGCTCATCCGATCGCATGATATCGCGCAGCCGGCGCTGAGCAGCCAATTCCGCTTGGCAACTCTCGCAGGTTTCCAAGTGAGATTGAATGCGAGCTGCTTCAGTTGACGATAGACGTTCGTTGGCCACCCAAGGAAGCAGCTCCCAACAGTCGCGATGGGGATCGATCGTGAACATCTTCATTGGGAATCGACTCCTGCCAATCGTGGCAAGGAGCGGCGCAGTTTTTCGCGAGCATGGAACATTCGCGTTTTCACCGTGTTCACCGGACATTGCATGATATCGGCGATCTCTTCGCATGAATGACCGAGCAGATAAGAAAGCTCGAGAACGCTGCGTTGCTCGATAGGCAGCTCTTCGAGCGCTCGTTCGATCCACTCTCGATCTTCATCGGCCGAGTGAGCATCGACCGCTACGGCGTCATCATCGGCGCTCGAGACTCGTCCCGAGCGCCGGAACGCCTTGAGCGCTCGCCGATATGCAATGCCGACGATCCACGTCGATACTCGCGACGCGCCGCGAAAATCCCCTGCCTTTTGCCAAACAGTCCAAAGCGTATCGTTGATGATCTCCTCGATCAGCTCATGATGCGTGGTCATCCGCATCAGGAATCGTGCAAGGCGTCGGTGATAGATCAAGTACAGCTCGCGGAAGGCAGCGCGATCGCGCAGCACGACCAAGCGCAACAGCTCCAACTCTCGCTCGTTCGTCGCGCTCGAGGAATTTATTGATGGACCGCTGCTAAACATGGGGGTCATCGAGGGAAGCGGATAGCGGATGGCGGATGGCGGATAGGAGAGTGCAGACAAGCACTCACGCATAATTTTGCCGCTCGTTCTATCCGCCATCCGCTATCCGCTATCCGCTTCATCTCAAAACTTCCACATGATTGCGGCGCTCCAGCGGCCGCCGGCCCGCTCGGACCCAAAAAGACGCAGCGCCGTGGAGTCGGTATCGATCCTCAACAGGTCCAGTTGCAGCGAGTTGATCGAGAACAGAAGTCCCGCGCTCCAGAATCGATAGCCTGTGTCGAATGCTTCGGTTAGATCGTAGTAACCCAAACCCGCGACGGCTGACCAACGCTCGCTGATTGGATGAAGCGCAGACAACTCGTACGAAGTTGCTGAATTTCTCGAAGTCGTTCTGCCATAGCTGTAGATCGATGCGTTTGGGCTGTAGGCAATGGTTGCAGAGATGCGGTCGCGATAGGTCAACGTTGCGATCCACTCCTCGTAGTCGTATTCGCCCCTATCTTCTGGGTCCGAGTAATAGACGTACGAAGCTCTTGCCGACCAGTGATCGCTGATCAGTACATCTCGATTCAAACTCGCGCTGATCTCGTAGCTCGCATCGATCCAGTCTCCAAGATCAACGGATGAAAGCGCAGCCCCTATGGACCAGTACTGTGCGAACTGCCCATACGCGCCAACCTGTACCGCAAGCTGGCCGCGAGTTTGCGACAGGCCGCGGTAAACCGAATCGCTTACGACGGTGAGCGACCCGCCGGAATCGCCTTCCGCGTTCACCGTGGTGCAGCATGCAGCAGCGGCAATCGTGCAGAGGCATCGCAGGATCGCGATGCCTCTGGAAGGGGCTGCGGGAACACGGTTCATGCCTCAATCGTGTTTGCGAGCGTTGCGCACTTGACCGCGAATCTCACCGCCTGGAAAGCGAGCACTATGGACGTTGGCGTAGGCAAGTTCGCTGCGTAACATCCGAACCAACTCATCGAACTCGTTCGTCGCGCCCGTAGAGGCCTCGATGCCTTGGGGAACCGGCCCAATGATATGGGCGGGGGTCAACACGCCGGTGACAGTAGCAGGTGCGGGAGGGCAGGCTGGTGGCTGCGGTACAGCCTCGGCAGGTACCGCCGGTGGATTGCCGCACAAGAACACGCTGATGCCGCCATTCACCCCCTTTTGCGCGATATGGATGTGCGCTTGCAGCGGTGCGGCCTCCAGATTCCGATAGTTGAGCTCGTAGGAAATCGTCTGATTCGCCGAGTCGATGGTCGCCTTGAACCATCCTCGTGCCTTCGAGGAGAGTGCCGGAACCTCCTCGGTTGGTTTCAGCACCGTGGCAAATCGATCGATGTGCCGGTCGTGATCGCCTGCAGCGGCGGTGAGTGCGACTATGGATCCCGTGACAGCGGCTAGAGTCGAGTGCTTCATGCTCATGGCCAGCGCCTCCGAGTAGGTAAAGTTGGAGTCGGTCGCCCTGAGTACCTTCGGCGGGGAGAAAGGTTCTTTCTGCGTTGACAGTTGAGGGGGAGTGTTCTCCCGTTGACGGTTGACAGTTGACAGTTGACGGCCGGAGAGGCGCCAATCCGTTCTTTTCAAGCTGCCAATAGGTAACCATCAAGGGGAGAAAGCGTTCTCCCTTCTGACCGTCAACCGTCAACGGGAGAAAGTCCTTTCTCCCCTCAACCGTCAACCGTCAACCGTCAACCGCCGTCAGGCTCACACCAGCCGATCCGTTTCCAGCACCTGATCCGGCGCGAATCCGGGCGCATCGGCGTACTTCTTGTAGATCGGCGCGAAATCGGTGTTGTAGGCGGCTTCGAACAGTTCTTCGAAGTGGTCGATGACGAAATACGTTCGTTGAAAATCGTCGATCGAATAATCCGTTCGCATGACTCGCTCGAGATCGAATGCGATGCGATGTGGTTTGTCGCTCTCGATGCTGTACACAGTTTCGCCCTTGGAGGAGATGATTCCCGAGCCGTATACGCGCAGGCCATCCGGGGTGTTAATGAGTCCAAACTCGACCATGTACCAGTACAAGCGAGCGAGCATCTTCAATCCGCCAGTCGCCATCGCCTTCGGTCCGGCGCCGCCGTAGGCTTGCATAAACTCTGCGAACACCGGGTTCGTGAGCAACGGTACGTGACCGAAGAAGTCATGAAAGATGTCGGGCTCGACGAGGTAATCGAGCTCCTCGCGCCGGCGGATCCAAACGGTGACCGGAAAACGGCGATGAGCGAGGTGAGAAAAGAAATGCTCCTCGGGAATCAAGCCGGGCACTGTCACCACTTGCCAGCCGGTCGTGCGGCGTAAAATTTCATTTGTCTCCTCCATTCGCGGGATTCGATCCGGCGGTGCTCGTAACGCCTGCGCCCCTGCGATGAACTCCGGCGCTGCGTATCGTTCGAGCAATCGAATCTGCCTGGCGTACAGCGTGCTCCAGATTTCGTGATCTTCCCGCGTATAGCGTTCCCAGTCCTGATCGACCGTGTAGTCGCTCGCTGCTCGAGAATAATCTCCGCGCAGCTGCACGGGATTCTGAGTGGGTGCTTCCGGTGGTTTCGTCATGCCAGTCACGATACACCGCGCGAAAATTCGGCGCGATGAGTAAACTTTCGTGTATACAGCGCGGACGCGTGCTGGGGGTGAGAGGGTGCCGACGTGCGGGCGAAGGCGCGAGTAGTGCGTCAATTCTGACCCGTACAGGCTCGCACCCTACACTCGTACACGATACCAACTAAAGGATACGCATGAGCTCGGACGAACCCACGCTCGATACTCTTCTAGATCGCAACCGCGGCTGGGCGGATAGCATGACCCAGTCGGACCCGGAATTTTTTTCCCGGCTCGCTCAGCAACAAGCTCCTCGCTATTTATGGATTGGATGTTCGGACAGCCGGGTGCCGGCGAACCAGATCTTGGGGCTGATGCCTGGGGAGATTTTCGTTCATCGTAATGTCGCGAACGTCGTCGTGCACAGCGACTTGAATTGCCTATCGGTAATCCACTTTGCACTCGAGGTGCTCAACATTCGTCACATCATCGTGTGTGGCCACTATGGGTGCGGTGGCGTGCGTGCGGCTCTGCATGACTCGAAGCTCGGGCTGATCGATAATTGGTTACGTCACGTCCAAGACGTTCGCAATCGCAATCGCGCGGAACTCTCCGAGCTCAAGGACGATCACGCGCGCCTCGTTCGATTGTGCGAGCTCAATGTGCTCTCGCAAGCAATCAACGTGGCCGAGACGACGTTGATGCAAGATGCCTGGGGCCGAGGCCAGCAGGTTTCCGTTCATAGCCTCATCTACGGTCTAGACAACGGCATATTGCACAACCTGGGCCCGAGCTTCGATAAGCCTGAGGATGTGTTGAGGAGGAAGGGCGAGTTGGGGTGGTAGTGGCGTCTAGAGGTCTAGGCGTGTAAGCGTGTAAGGTTAGATAAGGACGCACGCCTGCCTTGGCATTGCTCCGTCTCTGACGTTACACGTCCACACCTCTACACGTGTTCACGACCCTACAAAAAGCAAAACCGCGGAGCGTCCGGCCAGGGGCGCATCCGCGGTAAAGTTTGGGCGCGAACTTAGCGGTTCGCGGCGGTCTTATTGTTCAACGGCGAGGGGCCCATATCCTGGACCTCGACCATCCACGCCTTGTCTTCGACCGACGAGATCTCGACTGATCCTGAGCTCACTTGTTGAGCCGGAGAGCTGAGCAACATCGTCGATCCCCACAACACCGCACCGACCAATGCGAATGCGGCTGCCCCACCAACAATCATCCGCGATTCGATTACCATAACGAACTCCTCCCCTCGGCAATTCGCCGGGTGCGCGGATCGAGCCGCGCGGTAGACCAAAACACGGTTCTAACGATATTCCTTTTGTATGTATGCTCTGTGCGACAGGTCACAGCTCGGCGGCGGTTTCGCTAAGGTTTGCAGGGATCGCGACGCAGGTCTCACGTTCAGTGAGGGTTGCCGAATTGCGCATTCCATAATGCAACCGCGAGTGAGATTTTCTCGTGCGGTATTGCCCCGAAAGCAAAAGCGGAGAATCGCTACGCAGCCTGCGCGCGCCGCTCAGAACAGCTCGACATCTCCTGCCTGTTCGGCAGTGTGAGTGATCTGGTGTTGCTCCGCTTGCGCGCGTGCCTCATCAGCGCTTGCGCCGTTCACCATCAGATGAAAAATCTCGCGTTCTTCTTCCGTTCGGTAGAGTCGCCGTAATGTGTTGAACAAGCGCTCCCATTGCTCGCGCTGATTGGTTTGGGTCTTGTCGCACACGAACATCGACAGGGTGGACAAGCTGTAGCGCACATGGCCCAGGCGCTGAGTGAGCTTGTCGTAGAACTGGAAAGCCACCACCGCGTTCGCTACTTGCGAGCGAATCGTGCCGAGCTGCTGGTCGAGATCCTTGTGTTTCGAGTCGCGCAGTTCCTGAGGGAGTTGGTCGGCCAAGGCGCCGATCGAGCGTGTGGTATCGGCGAGTCCAGTGAAAGCTTTGATCAGCGCGTCGACCGCGAGATCCGATTCGCACAAAGCGGATTCCATTTGTGCTTCGCATAGCTCGAGCATGTGCGCGATCTGTTGCTCCGGAGTCCATTCAGTCGGAGCTTCGTCTTCCCGCACGCTTGGCTCGCTCGTTTCGGCACGCATTCGCATGATCGGTGTGGGCTCGCTCAGAGCACGCGAGCGATGGTTGCCAACAGCTGTTCCGGATTGAACGGCTTGACGATCCAGCCCGTTGCACCGGCTTGTTTGCCTCGCTGCTTGGTTTCTTGGCCCGACTCAGTGGTCAATACGAGCATCGGGGTGAACTTGTATGTCTGCAGCGCGCGCAGCTCGCGGACCAATGTGAGACCGTCCATGCGTGGCATGTTGACGTCTGTGAGGACCAAGTCGACGGCTTCGGTACGAGCGAATTCGAGCGCCTCCATGCCGTCGGCGGCCTGGACCACCTTGTAACCCGCACCCTCTAGCGTATAGCGCACCATTTGGCGCATCGACGCGGAATCGTCCACGGCGAGAATCACTTGAGCTGCTGCGTCCGGCATCTTCAACCCCGAAAGGGAACAGGTGATGGCGACAAATTCTTGGCGCACGCCAAGGGCCACCGTCTTACGACGACTGCCTCGTTTAACGGCGCGCCGAGAGTCGAATTGAGGGCATCCGTGGAGGACGGAGACGTGGGTCGCAGAAGCGGACCAGGAAGGTCTGCGGCCAGAGGTGTACTAGCCACCTCGTGCGCTGAGCGCCTCTTTCTGGCTGCGGACCGCGGACTGCAGACCTTCCCCCAGAGAGGGGGGAAACGCTGATAGGCCCGGCCTCTGATCCGACCTATCGGAGCGCTCGACGGTAAAACTGCCAACTGCGTATCGGCGCCCCAAAAGTGTGACCCACTACAGTCTGACGCTGCTAACCAGACATAAATGGCGGACGGCACGGGCCGCTCGTCGCACCGGAGGGATCTCGCGCATGGGCGTTTCCGAGACGA
Source organism: Steroidobacter sp. (assembly GCA_025929585.1). Classification (GTDB taxonomy): domain Bacteria; phylum Pseudomonadota; class Gammaproteobacteria; order Steroidobacterales; family Steroidobacteraceae; genus Steroidobacter. Next base: position 67,929 of record JAICPY010000008.1, on the reverse strand, counting down.
TCGTGGCTGCCATGATCGGCGCAATAGCGACCGTTACGACGGCGCTGTTTCAGATTTTTGGGGCGTTTCGAGCCAAGGGAAAAGTCGAGGCCAAGCCGCGTCGCGGCACAGCTTTGCGTTCGACTTTAGCGGTGATGGCATTGATGGTCGCTTCGGCTGCCGGAGGGTTCTTGTATTCGGAGCTCCTGAAGCAGCGTCATAGCGAAGATATTCGGGCGATGCGGCAGGAGCTCAGGGAGTTGAAAGATCTCACCGCGGCTGCCACGCGCACCAGAGAGCCCACATCTGCGATGGCCGCGGCACCTGCTCCGCCACCCGACACCTCTATTCGTCCCGCAAGTTTCGAGGCCGAAAGCTCCCTCGCGGAATCGGTCGTCTACGTGCCAGCCTGCCGTGCGCAGATAGTAGGGGCTCAATGCCAAGAAGTGGACGCCCAGCGAGTCGCCTTGTGCGGCACGATCCCAAGCTATGCTGAAGTGCATTCGCTGGATTTGTTCGTGCAACCCGACGCCGTACAGAACCCGTGGGAACAGCATCGTGTGTTGTTCGAGCAAGATCTCGGCGGCGCTCGCTTCACCGGTAAATCCTTCGAGTACGCACAGGGCGAAGAGCAGAAAGCCGTGTGCGTGAACTTCATGCATTGGAGCAGCGAACATCCGCACATTGCGAGGCTCACCGTGCAATACGGCTTTGGGCCCGGAGCAAGCGCGCCGACGCTGGATTCATCGTTCAGTGAATTGGAAGCAACCGCAATGCAGGGCCCTGCGATGCAGGCGCCGACGGTAATGGGGAAAGAGAACGCGCTATAAGCGCCGAGTGATGAAGGTGATGGACGTGATGGAGGTCAGAACGATCCATCACGTTCGTCACTCAGCGGTCAAAAGCTTGACCGCGAAAATCCCCCACATCACGTACAGCACCATCGTGCTTGCAACGAATGCTTGGAAGCGTCGTATGACCGTGTTGTGCGTGAGATGAATGTACGTGTGAAAGGCGCGAAGCGCGACAAAGCCCCAAGCGCACGCAAGAAGTAGCACACTCGTGAGCTTGGTGATCGCAAGAAAGCCGCAGAGCGCGTAGAACAGCACCGGCACTTCGAACAAGTTGCGGAAATTGTCCGCGGAGCGGATGTTCTGCATCGTGTCGGACATCAGTCGTGATGTCGCGATCTTTTGCGGATGAATGCGTCTTGCACGCATTTCGGCAATGCGATCCGCTCCCATGCGCAGCCAAACGAACCCAGTCAGCGCAACCATCGCGACGGGCGGTAGCAGAATCGCGTAATGAGGATTCATCATTCCACCGTGACCGCTATGCCGGCGATATTACGTTTCCATTGCGCAGGTCCCGTCTCGTGCACTGAGACGCCGCGAGCGTCGACTGCCACGGTCACGGGCATGTCCTTTACCTCGAACTCGTAGATCGCTTCCATTCCCAAATCTTCGAAAGCGACCACGCGGCTCGAGCGAATCGCTTTGGAGACGAGATAGGCAGCACCTCCCACAGCCATCAAATAAGCGGCGCCGTGACGACGTATCGACTCGACCGCCTCAGGCCCTCGCTCGGCCTTACCAACCATGGCGATCAATCCGGCGCGGCCCAACATGAGATCGGTGAACTTATCCATTCTCGTCGCCGTCGTGGGGCCTGCGGGGCCGACAGCTTCGCCTCTAACGGGATCGACTGGACCCACGTAGTAGATGACGCGGTCCTTGAAATCCAATCCTTCTGGTAGAGGTTTACCGGCTTCGATGAGCTGGCCGAGCCGCTTGTGCGCGGCATCGCGTCCCGTAAGCATCCTGCCGGAAAGTAGCAGGCGCTCGCCTGGCTGCCAGCTCGCAACGTCCGCGCGCGAGAGCGTATCGAGATTCACGCGCCGAGCATCTGCGGAAGCTTGATAGGTCAGCTTGGGCCAGAGATCCAGAGGAGGAGGCTCGAGCGTCGCGGGGCCCGAGCCATCGAGCACGAAGTGTGCGTGCCGAGTGGCAGCGCAGTTGGGAATCACAGCGACAGGCAAAGAAGCGGCATGCGTAGGGTAATCGGCGATCTTCACATCGAGTACCGTCGTCAGACCGCCCAGGCCTTGCGCTCCGATGCCTAGCGCATTGACCTTGTCGCAGATCTCCAGGCGCAGGGCTTCGATCTTGTTTTGTGGACCGCGTGCACGAATCTCGTGAATGTCGATGGGTTCGAACAACGATTGCTTCGCGAGCACCATTGCTTTTTCAGCGGTGCCGCCGATGCCGATACCGAGCATGCCAGGTGGACACCAGCCTGCCCCCATCTCCGGTACTGCTTCGAGGAGCCAGTCCACGATTGAATCGGAAGGGTTCAACATCGCAAGTGCAGCTTTGTTCTCGGATCCGCCACCCTTCGCCGCGACTGCGATTTCGAGCTCAGCGCCCGGAACGACTTCCATGTGAATCACCGCAGGCGTGTTGTCGCGAGTGTTCCTTCGGTCGAAGGCAGGATTTGAGACGATCGATGCGCGCAGCTTATTGTCCGGGTGGTTGTAGGCGCGTCGCACACCTTCGTTGATCATCTCGCTCAAGCTCAAATCTGCCTGCCATTGCACGTTCATGCCGACCTTCGCGAACACCGTGACGATGCCGGTGTCCTGACAGATCGGACGATGCCCTTCGGCACACATGCGTGAGTTCACCAATATCTGTTTGATGGCATCTTTCGCAGCCGGACTCGCTTCACGTTCGTACGCGGCGGCCATCGCTTGGATGAAGTCCGGCGAATGGTAATAAGAAATGTACTGTAGAGCGTCGGCAACGCTCTGAATTACGTCTTCTTGCTTGATGGCTGGCATGGCAGTCGCGGCAGGTGAAACGACCGCGAAATTTAGCACAGGTCCGACACGACGGCCGCAGTGACTCGCAGGTAGCCAGATGGGTGCGGTCCCCTTGATCTTTATCTCTTACTACCGCGCCTCACTAATCACGACCCGCTTTAAAAGGCGAGTCTCCGTATGCGCTCTAAATAGGCTTGTTCGTCGGGCGGTCGGCCCGAGCGCTGCGATTCCCAGATCGCTTCAGCGAGGCATTCGATTACGATGTGCTCGGCTTCGTGTTCGCTGCCACGCTTCTTCGCAATCGACTCATATGCACTCTTAATCCCTTGTGGACGGTCAGTGGCGATCTGGTCTCGTACGGCCAAGTGCAAGCCCATGTGCAGAAATGGATTCGACTGGCCGCTTTCAGGCGAGTAGTCCCGCTCGAGCGCATCGCCGCCTCGCTCCAGCGCGGCCTGATATTCCGGATGCAGCGCGATGACATCCGCGATCTGCGCTTCCAATGGCTCCATCGGAAGACGCTCGCGATACTTGCGCCACGCGTCGATATAAGCGCGCCGCAGTTGTTCGCGGGATTGGGAATGGAAGAAAGGCATCGGACGGTTGACGTGTAAGCGTGTAGGGGTGAAAAGGTGTGGACGTCGGAAGGAGCGCTCATTCTAGCGTTCTGACCCTTACACGTCTTTCACCTCTGCACGTCATATACCGTCTTTTGCGTGTACTCGCATAAATCCTTGATCAGGCATTCGGGGCATTTCGGCTTGCGGGCAACGCATACGTAGCGTCCATGCAGAATCAGCCAGTGGTGGGCATCGTGTATGTACTCGTCCGGCACGACTTTGAGCAGGTGATCCTCGACGGCGCGCACGTCTTTACCGGGTGCAAGGCCGGTGCGGTTGGCCACGCGGAAGATGTGCGTATCGACTGCCATGGTCGGTTGGCCGAAAGCGGTGTTCAGAATGACATTCGCCGTCTTTCGACCTACACCCGGCAACGCCTCGAGCGCTTCGCGCGATTGCGGAACTTCGCCGCCGTGCTCCTCGATGAGCATGCGACACATCGCGATGACATTCTTGGCTTTGGTGTTGAACAGTCCGATGGTGCGAATGTACTTCGTCAATCCCTCCACCCCGAGCTTGAGAATCGCTTCGGGGGTCCGAGCGTGTTTGAACAGCACTCGAGTCGCCACGTTCACGCTCTTGTCCGTAGCTTGGGCCGATAAAATCACAGCCACGAGAAGCTCGAACGCAGAGCTGTATTCCAACTCGGTTTTGGGGGAGGGATTTGCCGCCTTGAAACGAGAGAAGATGACGTGGATCTTTTTACGATTCATCGCTCGATTGTTCGGTAGCTGCGGAACCAGTTCGCGAGCGCGATCAGCAGCCCCAATGAGATGAAGGCGCCCGGTGGAAGCATCGCGAGTAGAAACCCCATATCCAAATCGAACACGGTCCATTCAAGGCGCGTAAACCATGGACCCAAGCTTGCGCCGGCATCATGCATGAGCGAGCCGTGTCCGACGAGCTCGCGCGCTGCGCCGAGCAGCAGGAGCGCAAGAGTGATGATGCCGCACAATCGCAGCGTGTTTATTACCTGCTGCCAGCTGGCGGTCGGTTCCTGAATTGACCATAGAACGGCCAAGTTGCATGCAATGAGAGGCAGAAATACGCCGAGCGAGACTCTAAGCCGCGGAAACAGAGCGAGTACCGCAAGTTCCAAGGTGCCGATGATGATCGCGAAGATCAGGAAGTTGCTTGCGAACCGGATCTCATCGGAAATCCAGCGGGCAATGAGCACTGCGATTACGGCGGTGAGTGAAGAGGCTATGAGTGCTACAACACTGGATCCGAGTGCGTTGACCAAGGTGTCGCTCACGGCAATGAGCGGGCACAGCGCCACGAGCAGAGCGCGGTCGTGAAGTACGGATCGGGAAATGTGCCGCTCGTCAGTCACTGGCTGGCACTTCTGTTGTGAAGATCCGTTGCCTATTGGAGTTGTAGAACTCGAGCGAGCGGCGCACGGCCTTTACGATCGCTCGCGGAGTGATCGTCGCGCCCGTAAAGGCATCGAAATCGCCGCCATCCTTCCGCACGGTCCAACGGTTCTGAGGAGGGTTCACCAGCGACAAGCCCTTGAAGTCACGTAACCAACCAGCTTCTCGCGTTTCGAACGCATCCCCGAGGCCTGGCGTTTCATTGTGGTTCAAGACCTGAACTCCAATGAGCGTGCCGTCATAGGCAATTGCGACCAGCAATTCGATTGCACCCCGATACCCGTCAGGTGCCACGGGCCGCAATAACGCCGCCACCGGTTTGCCTTGGCGTCGTGCTCGATAGATGGAGACAGGCTGACGCGTGCCCAACAAATCCGGGGCGACGACCTGAATCCTGTCGGTCAACAAATCGTTGTCGTAACTTCCGCGGGGCAGCAGCGCATCGATCGCTTGCGATACATTCGATTGCTGATTCGCCGCGATGCGCGTCTCGGTGCGATCTGCAAGCCAAATGAGAATACCGGTCAGCAGCGCGATGACAGCAAGAAGGACGCCGGCTGCGCGCACTACGGGCCTGACGAACTCACTACGGGCGTTCGGCATGTCCATAGATGCGCGGGATCGTATAGCGATCGATCAACGGCACGGAGAAGTTCATCAGCAGCACGGCGAATGCGACACCGTCAGGATAACCGCCCCAAGTGCGAATGATGTAGGTCATCACGCCAATGCCGGCTGCGTAAATGAGCCGGCCGCGATCACTGGTGGCAGCCGACACGGGATCGGTTGCGATGAAGAAGGCGCCTAACATGCTTGCACCTGAGGTCAGATGAAACACCGGTCCGGCATACACACCCGGGTCGATCGCATACATGACACCAGCGCAGAGCGCCAACGCGCCCAACATAGCAACGGGGATCTGCCAGCGGATGATTCGCATTGCAAGGAGCCAGACACCGCCGACCAATGTCGCGAGATTGATCCATTCCCAACCTCGTCCGCCGAGGCCGCCGAAGATCGGGCTCGCATGCGCTTCTTGCATGGTCATACCCATTCTCAGGTTGGTGCGCAAGGCATCCAAGGGAGTGGCAGAGGTGATGGCATCCCACGTGAGATGTGCAGGCAGACTGCCTGTGAGAATCGTGGTCACCGTATGGAACAAAGAGATCTCGACCCGTTCGAGTTCCGCTACCTGCGGTGGCAGCCACTGCAGGAGCTGCGCTGGAAAAGATACTAGGAGGACTGCGTAGCCCACCATTGCGGGATTGAATGGATTCATCCCGAGCCCACCAAACGCGTGCTTGGCGAGCAAGATCGCAAATGCGGTGCCGCTGACGATTAGCCACCACGGCGCGAGCGGCGGTAAGCACAATGCAATCAATACCGCCGTGATCACCGCACTGCCGTCGAGTAGATATTGCCGCACCGATTTTCGTCTAACTCGCAAAGCAAGTGCTTCCGCCGCGAGCGCAGTGATAATGCCTAGACAAATCTGAATCAGTAAACCTGGACCGAAGAACACTACATGCAAAGCAATCGTAGGTGCGAGCGCATATATCACGAGCCTCATGACGCGGCTCACCGTGAGCGGGGCGACGACGTGTGGGGGTTCGGAAGTGGGGAAGGGCATTGCGGGGAGAGTATATGGGACTCAAGAGTCCGCAGTCTGCAGTCCACAGGCCCTAGGCAGAGCTAGCAACCGCTGCTGCATCTCTCTGGCTGCAGACCACAGACTGCAGACTATGGACTCCTTGTTCTCGCCTGCCTTCTCTTCTCCTCCAGCTTCTGTCTCTGTTCGGCTTCCAGTCGCTCCAACCTCTCGTTGCGCGTCTCGTAGCGCAGGCGGGCGTCGCGGGCATTACTGCGAGCCATGAGATGCTTAGCCAATTCCGGCTTCGCAGCGCGAAAGCGTTCCACGAGTGGAATTTGGCTTGGACACACATAGTCGCAGCAGCCGCATTCGATACAGTCCATCAGACCGTATCGTTCCAGGCCCTCGAGATCCGAGGCGCGTGCATTCAAGTGTATTTGTTGAGGAAGCAGGCGTGCCGGACACACTTCGGAACAGTTGCCGCAGCGGATACAAGGCATCTCCGCTGCGCGTGGCTGTAGATCCAGAGCAGAGGCTGCAATGATGCAGTTCGTCGCTTTCACGACCGAGACATCATCGCTGGGCAGTGCGATACCCATCATCGTTCCGCCCATCAACAGCTGATGCATTCGCTCTGTGTAGCCATCGCATGCCGCGATGAGTTGCGAGAAGGGCGTTCCGATTCGGGCTTCTAAGTTGCGCGGCCGTCGGACGCCATCTCCGGTGACGGTCACGATCCGGGAAACCAGCGGTTGTGCGTCTTGAATCCATTTCGCGACCGCCGCAGCGGTTCCCACGTTCTGGCAAACGATGCCTATGTCAGTCGGTAAACCTGCAAAGGGGACTTCGCGCCCGAACAGTGTGGCAATCAACTGCCGCTCGCCACCCGCCGGATAAACATTGGGTACGATGGCGACGCGAATCGATCCCGCGCTGGCCCGTGAAACCGCTTCGCGTAATGTGGCTTCAGCGAGCGAGCTGCCTTCCTCGATCGCCACGACACACTGGCTTGCGCCAATGGCATGAGCGATCGCTTCGGCACCGAGCACGATATCGTGTGCCCGTTCTCGCATCAGCATCTCATCGCAGCTGATATAGGGTTCACATTCGGCGCCGTTGAGAAGCAGCGTACAGTCCTTCGATCGAAGCGCTCCCATCAGTTTTGTCGCCGCTGGAAACGCAGCTCCTCCAAGGCCGACAATCCCGGCACGCGCGATATGCTCGAGCACCACGATCGGATCGCGCTCGCGAAAATCCTGCATTGACGTATGTGCCGGCCAGCGCTCATCCCGGCCGTCGCTCTCGATGACAATGCTCAAGGTCGAATCGCCAGCCCGATGAGCCGCGGGCCGCGGCTCGATGGTGGCGACACGGCCGGAAATGGACGCGTGCAACCACGCACTAATCTCACCTTGAGGTCGGGCGATAGGTTGCCCGAGCATCACGCGCTCGCCCACTTTTACGACAGGCTCGGCACGCATACCTGCATGTTGATCCAGCGGCAGAATCGCGCATTCAGGTGGCGGGGCAAGAGCTATGGGAGTTTCGGTCGAGCGCTCCTTGTGCCCTTCGAGTCTCAATCCCCCATGGGCACCAACTGTAGCAATCATCGCTGCGGTCGCATCGAGGATGCGGCTTCGAACCGCGGCGCAAATGGGCGCATATCGATGCAATCCACTGGACAAGGAGGAATGCAGAGCTCGCATCCCGTGCATTGATCAGCGATTACGGTATGCATGAATCGCGCGCCACCTACGATGGCATCGACTGGGCAAGCCTGAATGCACTTCGTGCAGCCGATGCATGCGGGTTCATCGATCCACGCGACCATCGAAGTCGCTGGCATTGCGCCGAAGCGCGCGTCCACTTCTTTTGCTTCGCGATTAAGTAAGCGCGCGAGTGATCGAGCCGTTGTGTCGCCCCCAGGCGGGCATTGATTGATATCCGCCGTCCCCTCCGCAAGTGCGGTGGCGTAGGGCAGGCAGCCAGAATACGTGCAGCGGCCACATTGTGTTTGCGGTAATAGATCGTTGATTGCGCCGATCAGTGCGTCTCGTGCGCGGGCTCGGGATTGCGACGCGGCAAAGCTCGAAGCTAGCGCCGCCAGCGCGGCGAGCGCGCTCATCAGCAGTAGCGCAAGCCAGACACTCATTCTTGAATCAGTCCGGTAAATCCCATGAATGCCAATGCGATCAATCCAGCCGTGATGAGTAGGATCGGCGCATGCCGAAATGGCTTCGGCACATCCGCATAACGCAGTCGTTCATACAAGGTGGCTGCACACAGAAGCAAGAAACTAAACAGTACTGCCGAGCCGATCCCAAGCCATAGCGCTCGCCACAGACTAGGCGCGCGAGCCTCACTCATGAGCGCCACTCCAAGCATCGCACCGTTCGCACTGAGCAAGAGGGTGAACGCAGGATTTGCAGGCACGATCGGCCGAGCTCGTCGGGCGGTGACTTCGACAAGAGGAACGATCACCAGAATGACCGCGACAAAGGCTGGCGTGCGCAAGTAGCTCAACTCGAGCGGCTTCAACACAGCGTTGGAGAGCAGCCACGTCAACGCGCATATTAACGGCACTGCCAGCGCGTGCGCCTGGGCGACACCGACCGCACTTTGATACACGTCCGTTACATTGGCGAACGGCCGCCACCGACCCTCATCGGTAATCGCGATCATGCTCAAGAGCACGGCACTGAGAATGATGAGCAGTAGAGAGGACATGGGACGATGTCGGGACGAGAGGCGGATGGTACAGAGTGGTCGGGGCGGCTGCCCAGGGGCACGAAGAAGCGGGTCGTGATTTGCGGGTCCGGGTAGTCCGAAAGAAGCATTAGTAAGCCGCATTCCTAAACCCGACGACCCGCGAGTCACGGACCACCTGTCGGAGGGCGGGTCGTGATTAGCGGGTCGCGGGTAGCAAGAAGACAACTCCGGACCTCATTTCCCTCCGACGACCCGCGAGTCATTAGTCACGAATCACTTTCCGTCCTGCTCCTACTTCACCTTCATCCCGGCAGTCGCTCCCGAATCCGGCGAGAGTAGAAAAATCTCCTTACCGCCAGGTCCCGCTGCGAGCACCATCCCTTCCGACAGGCCGAAACGCATTTTGCGTGGCTTCAAATTGGCGAGCACGACGGTCAGGCGCCCAGCCAGTTGCTCGGGTGTATAGGCCGATCGAATACCCGCAAATACCGTCCGCTGCGCGTCTCCGATATCTAGAGTCAGCTTCAGCAGCTTGTCTGCACCCTCCACAGCTTCGGCTTGCAGAATCTTTGCAACGCGAAGGTCGATCTTCGCGAAATCTTCGATTGCGATCTCGGCGAGTCCTGCTTCAGGCGACTTGCCCGTCGGCGCGGCTGTCGCGCTCGCCGTGGCTTCTGTCTTGTCTTTGGGGACACCGAAATCGAACAATGCTTCGAGCTGCTTCGGGTCTACTCGTTGGAGTAAGTGTTCATAGGGCTTGATCGTGCCTGCGCCGCCATCGCGCAACTGCGACCATCGCAAAGGCATCTCGAGCCCGAGCAGCACCGCTGCGCGCTCGGCGGTGCGAGGTAGAATGGGAGCGAGGTACAGTGTCAATTGCCGGAATGCATGAATGCAGTCCGAACAAACCTCGTGCAGGCGTGTGGCTTGTGCCGGATCCTTAGCAAGCTCCCACGGCTTTTCGCGGTCGATTGCGGCATTCATTGCATCCGCAAGTTCCATGATCTCGCGCACCGCTTTACCCAGCTCGCGCTCCTCGTAGTATTCGCGGATTTGAGTTTCTCTCTGTAAGGCGAGCTCGTTCCACTTTGCCGTCGCCACCGAGCGAGTGCCGTCTACGGGCAGTAGTTTCCCTTCAAAGCGCTTCGTGATGAACCCGGCGGCGCGGCTTGCGATGTTTACGTACTTGCCGATGAGATCGCTGTTGACGCGCGCCATGAAGTCATCGGGATTGAAATCGATGTCTTCGACATTGGCGTTCAACTTCGCTGCGAGATAGTAGCGCAGCCATTCGGAATTCATCCCGATCTCGAGATATCGCAACGGACTGATGCCGGTGCCGCGTGACTTCGACATTTTCGCACCCGACACGGTGATGAAGCCGTGCACGTAGACATGATCGGGCACTTTGCGGCTCGCGAACTTCAGCATCGCGGGCCAGAAGAGCGTGTGAAAATAGATGATGTCTTTGCCGATAAAATGGATTTGCTCCACTTCGGGCGCGCTCAAGAATTGATCGAACGTACGAGGTTCGCCATTCTCGCGCGCCTTACCGCTGTCGAAATATTTCTTCAGCGAGGCCAGATATCCGATCGGCGCATCCAGCCAGACATAAAAATATTTTCCGGGCGCATCGGGTATCGGAATGCCGAAATAAGGTGCATCACGCGAGATGTCCCAGTCGCTGAGCGCTTGATCGCCTTGCGTCGTTAGCCATTCTCGCGCCTTGTTCGCGACAGCTGGCTGCAGTCGTCCCGGGGCGTTGAGCCAGCCATTCAAGAACTCCACGCAGCGTGGATCGGATAGCTTGAAGAAATAGTGATCCGAGGTCTTTCGTACCGGCACTGCGCCCGAGAGCGTCGAATAAGGATCGATTAGATCGGTCGGCGCATACACGGAGCTGCATACTTCGCAGGCATCGCCGTATTGATCCTTGGAGTGGCAGTTCGGACACTCGCCCTTGATGTAGCGGTCGGCCAGAAACATCTGCTTGACCGGATCGTAGAACTGCTCCACCGGTTTCACATAGATGAGTCCAGCAGCTTTCAGTTCACGGTAGATGGCCGTCGAAAGCTCGGCATTCTCAGGCGAGTGCGTGGAATGCCAATAATCGAAGGAGATCTGGAAACCCTCCAGATACTTGCCTCGATCCGCGGCAATGCCCGCGACCAACGCCTCTGGGGTAACGCCTTCGGCTTCTGCCTTGAGCATGATGGGCGCACCGTGTGCGTCATCGGCGCATACGAAATGTACCTTGTTGCCTACCATTCGTTGAAAGCGCACCCAAATATCGGCCTGGATGTACTCCATGATGTGGCCGATGTGAAACGGCCCATTGGCGTACGGCAGTGCAGTGGTGACGAAGAAGTGGCGGGTGGCGGAGGAGGTCATCGGAGCGCGGGCGTGGTGGAGAAGGGAGCGATTATGGCACGCGCCCCGCGGGTGACGGGTGACGAGTGACGAGTGACGGGCAAGAAAGAGGTGGCTAAGTGACGTCTTGCCAAATCTTGCTCGTCACTGGTCACCCGTCACTGGTCACCCCATCTCCTTCATCGCCTCGAACTTCGCCTTGTTGATCGCCTTCTTGTAGGCGTCCTTGCCGGTGATCACGGCTTTGTCGAGCAGTTCTTGGATCGCGGAGTCCATTAATCGCATGCCGAACTGCGCGCCGCTTTGCATGGTGTTCTCGAGTTGATCGAGTTTGCCTTGGCGGATCAGATTGGCGACGGCCGGCGTATTGACGAGAATCTCCAGAGCCGCGACGCGCCCTGGCTTACCGGCGCGAGGAATCAGCTGCTGGGAGATGACTCCTCGCAGGGAAGTGGAAAGCATGGCGCGAACATGCGACTGCTTGTCAGCGGGGAACGCGTTGACCATTCGATCGACTGTTGGAGCCGCGCCGTTGGTGTGCAGCGTCCCCATTACCAAAATACCCATCTCTGCGGCTGTGACTGCGATGCTCATCGTTTCGTAGTCACGCAACTCGCCGACCAGAATGACGTCGGGATCTTCGCGCAAGGCCGAATGCAAGGCCTCTGAGAACGACGGGCTGTGCGTACCGATTTCGCGCTGACTGACGAGGCAGTTCTTGCGTGGATGCACGAATTCGATTGGATCTTCGATCGTCAGGATGTGGCCCTTCAGCCGAGAGTTCATGTCATCGATCATGGCAGCCAGCGTCGTTGACTTACCCGATCCGGTCTTGCCGGTGACGAGGATCAAACCGTTATGGACCTTGCAGAGGTTGCGCACGGCATCCGGCATGTTCAGCTGATCGAGCGTCAATGCCTTCGAAGGGATCGCGCGGCACACGGCTCCTAAGCCGTAGAGATGACGCATGACGTTGACGCGAAAGCGCGAAACGCCGGGGATGATGTAGGCGAAATCGGCGCCATGCTTCTCATCGAGGCGCTGCAGCGCGGCCCGCGGCATGATCTCCCGCAAAAGTTCTTCGACGTAAGCAGGTGTTAATACGTCGGGACGCAGATTGTGCAACTCACCGTACAAGCGAACTCGCGGCGGGTCGCCCGCAATGAAATGCAGATCGGAACCGCTCTTCGCCAGAACTTCCTTCAGGTACTCATCGATTCGCCGCGGCGCCTGCTGGCTACCGGTGACCGTACCGCTCAAAGGGTTGCTTAGCTCAGTGCTCATAGTTGGTAACTGACGAGTGACCGGTGACGGGTGACGGGTAAGAGCGAATGTATGGAAAGAGACGGCTCATAACTCACATCGTTTGTAGCAAATCTGATGCTCGTGCCGAATAACCCAGTCCTTCCGTTCTGACTCGTCACTCGTCACCTGTCACTTCTATCCTGGCGCCAAATCCATCTTCGGCAGCACGCTCGTGTCCGTGACGAAGCGTGAGAACAAGCGTTTGTCGGCGGCGTACACATAGGCATCGTCGGGGTCGATCTCTTTCGCCTGGACATTCGCGAGCAGCGATTGATCCAGCATCTGCATGCCGAGCTCCTTGCCAGTTTGCAGCTGCGAGGGAATCTGGTGCGTTTGGTCTGTCATGATGAGCTTACCGATCGCTCGAGTGACGACCATGATTTCGCAGATTGCTTTGCGGCCGCGTTGATCAGCCGTTTTGACCAGCACTTGCGTGATCACCGCGATGAGACTTTGCGAAAGGAAGCTCTTTGTCTGTTCGCGTTCATCGGCAGGGAGCGCATCGACTACTCGATCGATCGTTTTTACCGCACCGGTAGTATGCAAGGTGCCGAGAACCAGGTGTCCGGTTTCAGCGGCTGTCATGGCCCAACGTATAGTTTCGGCGTCGCGCAACTCGCCGACCAGAATCACATCGGGATCTTCACGCATCGCGGCGCGCACGCCTTCGGCAAACGAAGGTAGGTGAGTGTTGAGCTCGCGCTGGATGATCTGGCTTTGTTTGCTCTTGTGAACGAACTCGATGGGGTCTTCCAGACTGATGATGTTCAGTTTACGTGTCGAGTTCAGATAATCGATCATCGCCGCGAGCGTGGTCGACTTGCCGGTTCCGGTCGAGCCGGTGACTAGAATCATGCCTTGGTGATTGTCGCAGAGCTTTTTGACTATCGGCGGCAGGCCTAGTCTGTCGATGCTGGGTACGTCCGAAGGAATGGCTCGGAAAGTGGCACCTACGCCGGTTTCTTTGCGAAATACGTTGACGCGAAAGCGGCCGCCGGTCGCAGAGACGTAGGAGAAGTCCACATCGTGCCCCTTGCGCAGCTGATCCTGATTCGCGCGGCTCATGATCTCGGCGACATAGCCTTCCAGTTCCGCCTGACTCAAGTCACGGAACTTGATCGGCAACAAATCGCCATGCATGCGGAGCATCGGCGGCAGTCCGACCGCGAAATGGATGTCTGAGCACCCTTGATCAGTGCCGAGCTTCAAGAAGGCGTCAATGCGGGCCATGGGTCAATATACGCAATGTATCGAAGCGTGAGCGTGTAGCTAAAGAGGGAATAGGTATCAGAACCAGAGCCGCGTTGCCAGGAGCGGCGCCCCTAAAGGGCATATCAGGGCTACTTTCGAGCCTTATCGCGGCCTACAGCCTACCGCGTGGGGCGTGCAGCCCGCCAGCCTAGCGGGGGTGCTAAAGCACCTTCTCCAGGGCCAATCTGAGCTCATCCATGCTTTGGTAGCGCTTGAGCTTATCAACCGACATGGCCTTTACGACCAGATCGGCTAGCGGTTTCGGCAATTGAGGGTTCACCTCAAGGGGCGACTTCGCTTTACCCTGAACGTGCTGGTACATGACGGACATGTGGTCGCCTTTGCTGTACGGGGGTTGGCCCGTGACCATCTCGTACAGGATTACGCCGACGCTGTAGATGTCCGCGCGCTCATCGACCTTCTTGCCCAGGATCTGCTCCGGCGCCATGTATTTCGGCGAGCCAATGACGTAACCGGTTTTGGTAAGCTGCGTGTCGCCTTCCTTATGCGCAGCCGCGACACCGAAGTCCACGATCTTCAACAAACCTTCGTTGTTGATGAGGATGTTCGCGGGTTTGAGGTCGCGGTGCACGATACCTGCCTGATGCGCGATCGCCATGCCGGTCGCGATATCGCTTCCGTATTGAATTGCGGTCGGCAATGCCAACGGCTTTTCGTTGACGATCTCGCTCCCCAACGTGTGGGAAGGGAAGTATTCCATCGAGATCGCGTAATTGCCGCGCATATATAAGAAGTCATAGATGCGGATGACGTTTTTGTGCGTGATCTTGCGCGAATAGCGGAGCTCATGGACGAAGCGCTTCATCATCTCTTCGTCTTGCGATACGTTCGGGTTCAAGAACTTCAAAATGAGCCGCTCATCGACCACGGTATCTTCGACGAGCAGCACCGTTCCGAACGCGCCCTTGCCGATCTTCTCGATGAACTTGTAACGGCCTTCGATGACATCGCCCGGCTTGAGCGTGGAGATGTCGAGCTTCTGAGTCGCCGCCGTTTGTTCTTCGGCCTTCTTGATGACCGCATCGACATCGCCCTTGTCGATGAGAAGCGTGCGAGCCGGTTCCGCCATCTTCGCGGCCTTTGCCTGCGCCGCGACGGCAGTACTCGAGTATTTCGAATCGATGTCCTCGATCGCTCTGATGGCTGCGTGTTGGATTGTCTCGTCCGTGGCTGCGGCGCCGGCTGATTGGATATAGCCACGCACACTGTCGGCTCGCTTATCGTCTGCAAGCCGTGCGAGTGCATTGATGGCTTCGATCTTGATTTCTTTCTCGGGGCGTTCGAGCAAATGCAGCATCGGCTCGATCACGCGCGCATCGCCAATCTTGCCCAGCGCACGAGCGATCGTTGGCAAGGAGCGCGTGTTCTGCGCGTTCAATAGTTCCAGAAGTGTTGGCAGTGCCTTCTTACTGCCGATCTCGGCCAGCGCGTCGACAGCGCGTTCGCTTACCCACCAATCCTTGTCCTTGGTCGCTTCGATCAGAAAGTTGACGGCGCGCTCGTCCTTGGTCTGATTCAAGATCTCGATTGCGGCGCGTCGGACATCCTCGTCTTCATCGCGTACCAACTCGATGACTGCATCGACGACACGCGGTCCGCCAATCTTGCCCAGCGCATCCGCCGCGCGTGTTCGCACCCACCAATCGTCGTCTTTGATGACTTGCAGGAGCTGTTTGATGTCCCTAGCCGTGCCTAAATGATTCAGGACTTCAACTGCCGCTCGACGTGCGTATTCATTTTCATCCTTCAGCACATCGACGAGGTGCTTCATCGTCTCGGGATCTTTGGCGCGTACCACTACGTCGATCGCGCGGTTCGCGACTTCGAGATCCGGATCGCGTAGCAGCTGAACGATGGGGCCGACATTGATTGGACCATCCATCTTCGCCAACGCGCTGATGGCAGTCTGGCGGATCATCTTGTTCGGATCGCGTAGCTGCGTCTGAATCGCGGCGGAAACTTCCGGACGGTTGAAGCGCGACAGAATGCTGATGATTTGCATCCGCGCGACCGAGTCTTTGCCTTCGATGCGGCTGGTGAGCTCCGGGATCGCGGATTCATCCGCCAGCTCGCCGATGATGCGGAACAGCGCGGCTTTCTCGTTCGCTTCCTGGCTATAAGCATGCTGAAGCAGGTCCCGAACTGTGAAGCGGCTTTTCTGCGAGGCGATGATTTCGAGCACAGCGGGTTTGGACACATCGTCGCGCTCCAACAGCTCGATCAGCAAGTTCGTGCTGTAGTTGCGACTGGAGGCCAAGGCCAAGCTCACCGCAGAGATAGTGCGAGGGTTGCCATCTACGAGCCCTTGCGCGATCAGCGGGAAGGTTCTGTTATCGGCAAGCTGCGTCAGAATATCGACATAGGCTGCAGTCTCTTTTTTATCTGAGACGGCCAGGGCGTCTAGGATCTTGGGGATGGCGCCGGCGCCGATCTTCGCGAGTTTCTGGAACGCTTTCTGCGATTCCGGATTCAGTGGGTCCCCGACCCCACGGATCTCGGCGATCAGGCGCTCGGCTCTCAGATCGGAAAAAAAACTCATCGACTAGTCTCGTATCCGTCGCGTTTGTGCGCGCTTAAGCGCGGGGGCCGCCGCTGAGGAGACTGTCCGCTCCGTCGGGCTGGTTACACTTCATTTGGTCTGATCTTGTCGTGGATTATGCCACGGCTGCCGCGTTGCGATGGACAGACCTCTCCTGAAAGCATTCTCAAGAGGGCTAAGCCAGCGCGATCCGCTACAATTCGCGACCCTTCGCATATCCGCCGACAGCCAGCAATACCCCTAAGATGAGTACCGAGCGCGAGTCCGCCATCCGCGAAACCATAGGTTCCTATCTTGAACCTTATATGTCCCTGCCGCTGCGGGAGCTCGACGCCGTTCGCGACGTTCGGATCGAAGGAGACCGTGTTGACGTTGCATTGGCCTTGCCGATTCCGGCTAAACAGTACGGCGCGGAGCTCGGTGAGATCCTGAAGCGGGACGTGCTGTCGATGCCGAAAGGAAGCGCAACGGAAGTTAGGGTCCAAGTGGAGTGGTCCGTCGCCGCCGCCGGCATCAGCCGCAACGTGAAAGCGATTCAGGGCGTCAAGAACATCGTTGCAGTTGCTTCGGGCAAGGGCGGTGTCGGCAAGTCTACGACTGCGGCGAATCTCGCCCTCGCGCTCGCTTACGAAGGCGCCGCGGTCGGACTCTTGGATGCAGACATCTACGGACCCAGCCAGCCCACGATGATGGGCCTGAGCAAGGAACGACCGACGAGCCCTGATCAGCGCACGCTCATTCCGCCGATGGCATTCGGTATCAAGGTGATGTCGATCGGTTTTCTGATCGATGAAGAACAGCCGATGGTTTGGCGCGGACCGATGGTCACTCAGGCACTGGTGCAGTTGCTGGAAACCAGCCGCTGGGGTGACCTGGACTATCTCATCGTCGATATGCCACCCGGGACCGGCGATATTCAGCTCACACTTTCACAGCGCGTTCCTGTCAGCGGCGCAGTCATCGTGACGACGCCACAGGACATCTCACTGCTCGATGCCCGCAAAGGGCTGCGAATGTTTCAAAAGGTCGAGGTCCCCGTACTCGGCATCGTCGAGAACATGAGCACGCATGTATGTTCGAACTGCGGCCACGAGGAACATATCTTCGGCGCTGGAGGCGGTCGTCGAATGGCCGAACAATACGGTGTCGAATTGCTCGGCGAATTACCTCTGGACATTCGCATCCGAGAACAAACCGACAGCGGCCGGCCCACCGTGATTGCGGAACCCAGCGGCACGCACGCACGCGCGTACATCGAGTTCGCCCGGCGTACTGCAGCGAACCTGGCGCGCACAGCGCTCGCACCTCCACCGGCTTTTCCTTCGATTTCGGTGGAAGAAACATAGGAGAGAAGCGGTTAGCGGTTAGCGGTTGGCGGTTAGTCAGAGCGCGCTTCCGCGCGCTTCTAGCTCCAGCCTCCAGCCCCAACCCTTTTTCGTCTTATTCTTGATATGCGACAGCGTCTCTGACAAACCGCTAACCGCGTTTCTATTGTCCGGAGTTCTTATGAGCATCAAAGCCGATCGTTGGATTCGTCTTATGGCCGCGGCGGGCATGATCGAGCCGTTCGCGGCGGGTCAGGTTCGGACCGCCTCGAACGGCAAAATCATTTCGTACGGCACATCCAGCTACGGTTACGACGTACGCTGTGCGAGCGAATTCAAGATCTTCACGAACATCAATTCGACCATCGTGGATCCGAAGAACTTCGATTCCGGCAGCTTCGTGGACGTGAAATCAGATGTTTGCATCATTCCGCCGAATTCATTCGCGCTCGCACGGACGGTCGAATATTTCCGCATCCCCCGTAACGTGCTCACGATTTGCTTGGGTAAATCAACCTATGCGCGCTGCGGCATCATCGTGAACGTGACGCCTCTGGAACCGGAGTGGGAAGGACATGTGACGCTGGAATTTTCCAATACGACTCCGTTGCCCGCCAAAATCTACGCGAATGAAGGTGTCGCGCAAATGCTCTTCCTGGAGTCGGACGAGATCTGCGAGACCTCCTACAAGGATAGAGGCGGGAAGTACCAGGGGCAGCAAGGAGTCACGCTGCCGAAGGCGTAAGTGACGAAGTGACGGGGTGACGAGGTGACGAAGTCAGAAAGATGCTGGTCACTCCTCGTCTGACGTCGTCACCCCGTCACTTCGTCACTCCGCTCGCTGAAGCGAGCGGATCGTCATCACCGTCTCCACCTTTCCTTTGCGCTGTTGTTCGGCGCGCATGGCGATGTAGTCGTGAGCGGGCGCCATCCAGAAGCGGGCAACGCGAGAGGAGCCTTCGCGTGTGCTCTCATAGATAACCGTATCGATCGAGCCGAGAGCAGTTTCGAGGACGGCGTTGCCCGTCTTGCGGTAGGTATATCGTTTGATGCGATTGTCATCGATCATGGCAATCGTGCCCGGTTCTTCACCGCGTAGAAGCGCGAGCATTACCGAGATTTGGATCGAGAGGCGATCTTGCAGTCCGGGCTGAGTGGGGAAGTCGATGGGCTCGCGTTCAATTTTGCCCGTCACGCGCTGTGCATCCCAATCGAAACTCAAGTATCCGTCAGCTTTGTCCCCGCTCTTGCCATCGTCCAGCTGCCAGTGCAACGGATATACGCCGTGATCATCGATGCGCATCGTGCTGCGCTCGAGTGCCGCCCGACTCACCACGAGGCTCGCAAGAAAACTCGGGTCGGCCGTGGTCTCATAGATAAACTGGCCCGCTTCGGCGCCCTGTTTGAAATCGAACGTCAAGTTGCCGGCTTCCATCCCGCGATAAGACGCGGCATAGGTCGCTCGGAAAGGCTCGAGTGAGGAAGACTGCGCAAGGGCATGTCCCGCAACAAGCAAAGCTGTGACGGCCCAGAGCGCTGCGGCTGCGTGGAATAAGCGGGACCGGGATTCGTACACTCAGTCTCCTCTTGCATCGATAAACAAGGGCGAGCTCATGGGCTCACCATCCAAACAGGGTTGGCCGTTCAAAAGCGTGAGCCGCCCGCGTGCAAACCAATCGATAGCCTGCGAGTAGATGCTGTGTTCCTGTCGCTGAACTCGTGCTGAAAGACTGGCTTCGGTGTCGTCGGGCTTTACCCGAATACAAGATTGAATAATGACGGGGCCGCCGTCGAGTTCCAGGGTGACGAAATGCACACTGACCCCGTGCTCGCACTCTTTCGCCTCCAGTACGCGCCGATGCGTGTGCAAGCCTCGGTACTTGGGTAGGAGCGAAGGATGAATGTTCAGAATGCGACCTGCGAATCGGTCGACGAAGTTCGCCGTGAGAATGCGCATGAAACCTGCGAGGACGACGAGCGCGGGGTCGAAGGAGGCGACCAGATTCGCGAGTGCCAGGTCGTACGCACCGCGGTTCGCGTGGTCACGCGCGCAGATCACGCGTGTTTGTAGCCCGAGCGACTTCGCAACCGCAAGACCTTCCGCATCGGCTTTGTCGCAGATCACTGCCCGGATGTTTACGGGCAGAGAACCGGTTGCCGCACGCTCGGCGATGGCGCGCATGTTGCTGCCCCGGCCCGAAATCAGAATGACGACCGGTAGGACGGTCGAGGCTCCCGCTACACGGTCACTCATCATCCACGAACGACGCAACCGCCATCGCCGCGGCGGACCTCTCCGATGATGACCGGTTGCTCACCTTCTTGTCGCAACACTTGCATCGCCTTGTCCGTGTGCTCAGCGGCGACGCAAATAGTCATGCCGATGCCGCAGTTGAAAGTGCGATACATCTCCGCCGGTGCAATGTTTCCAGCCTTCTGCAGCCAATCGAACACCGGCGGGCGTTTCCAGGTCTGTGCGCTGAGCATGACCTCTAAGCCGTGAGGAATAACGCGAGGAATGTTCTCGGTCAAACCGCCGCCGGTGATGTGGGCCATGCCGTGGACGGCGACGGCCTTGGACAAGCTCAGCAACGATTTGACGTAAATGCGCGTGGGCGCGAGCAGCGCGTCGTATAGCAGGCCGCTGTCGATCTTCGTTGTCGGCGATGCCTTCGCGGTATGTAGAAGCTTGCGAATCAGTGAGTAGCCATTCGAGTGCGGACCTGAAGAAGGCAGGCCGATGATGGTGTCGCCCGGCCGCGTGTGAGTGCCATCGATGATGCGATCCTTCTCGACGATGCCAACGCAGAAGCCCGCCAGATCGTAATCGCCATCCGCGTACATACCGGGCATTTCAGCCGTTTCACCGCCGATCAATGCAGCTCCAGCTTGCACGCAGCCCTCGACGATTCCCTTGATCACGGCTTCGGCGACGGTAACGCTCAGCTTGCCCGTCGCGTAGTAGTCCAAGAAGAACAGCGGCTCAGCGCCTTGGACGACGACGTCGTTGGCGCACATCGCGACCAAGTCGATGCCGATCGTGTCGTGCTTACCTGTTTCGATCGCCAAGCGCAATTTCGTGCCGACGCCGTCGGTCCCCGAAACCAGCACGGGTTTTTTGTAGCGATCGACCGGCAATTCGAACAAGGCTCCAAATCCGCCCAGGCCTGCGAGCACCTCCGGGCGCATGGATCGCTTGACCGCCGGTTTGATGCGTTCGACGAGCTCATCGCCCGCTTCCATATCGACGCCGGCGTCCTTGTATGTGATCGGTCCAGATGGAGGGGACATAAACTCTCGCAGGTAAAATCCAAGGTTTTCGAAACCAAGATGACGTTGCTAGACGTCGAGCCGCCTTCGCTCTGTGGAACGGTTGCTCGATGGCACTTCAAGTCGTCGGTTGGATCGTCAGCCGGGCTTCAGTGGGTCTTCAGTTCGACGGGCTGTGTTATTTTACACGCCCCGTAACGGTAGGCGGCGTTCGATACCCTGTTCCATGATCTTATTCCGCTGCAATTGGTTTTGGCTCCTGTCGTGGATGGCCGTCTCGTGCCTCCCAGCCAGCGCTGCTACGCTGGACGATCTTTACGAAACGGCTCAGCCGGTAGAAAGCTCACAAGACGCTGCCTTTCTCGAAGCGCTGAAAACCGTGGTAGTGCGCGTGAGCGGTCAGCGTGATGCGGCAGAAAGGCTGGGTCCAGCGCTCTCGAACCCTCGGCAATACGTACAACGTTTCGGCATTACCGAAGACAATGTGCTGCAAGTAGGATTCGATGACGTGTCCATCGAACGACTGCTCACCGACGCCGGGCTGCCCATTTGGGGTCGCGAGCGTCCCATGACGCTGGTGGTGTTGAACTTGGATGAATCGGGCGGACAGTGGGCCAGCTTCGACATTTCGCCTGCGGATAAGGAGCGTCTCGCCCGCCCCGCGCGTGCACGAGGCTTACCGCTGCAGTGGGGAACGCTCGATGCACAGGATCGCAATGTATTGAGCATGTCGGGTGTTGCGGCGGCGTTACTACCGATCGCTACTCGCAATGGCGCGAACGCGATCTTGGTCGGCCGCGGTCACCGCGATGCACTGCAGTGGACGCTCGCCACCGTCGATGGAACTGAACAAACCAACGGCACGCTTGAAGATGGAGTTCATCTCGCCGCGGATAGTTTCGCGAAAGTATTCTCTGCAACCGGCAGCTCGCTCGCACAGGTGATCGTCGATGTCGCCGGGATCGTAGATCTCGATGCTTATGCGAGCACGCTGAACTATCTGGAAGGGATGACGCTGGTTCGCAGCGTAGCCGTGCAAAGCATCTCGGGCGATACGATGCAGTTCAAGCTTGCGGTACGTGGCGACGGGAGCACTCTGCAGCGTGCCATTGCGCTCGATCGCCGATTGGTGCCGATGCAGGGCGCGACAGCGCAGACCCAGGCTGCGATGCTGGAGCCCCGTCTTGCGTTTCGCTATCAACCCTAAGTTGCGATGATGCGGCACATCCCAAACGCGCTCTGCGTGTTTCGTATGTTGTTGGTCGCGCCGGTTGCGTGGCTGTTATCGCTCGGGCTGTACTGGGAAACATTGTGGGTCTTTGCACTCGCCGCAGTTACCGATGGGTTGGATGGCTTTCTCGCCAAGCGATTCGGGTGGACCTCGGAGCTAGGCAAGATTCTAGATCCGCTGGCCGACAAGATTTTACTGGTCAGCACGTTTATCGCGCTTGCGCTGCTCGGGCTCGTTCCGGTTTGGCTGGCAGCGACAGCGGTCTTGAGAGACTTCACCATTACAGCCGGAGCCATTGCCTACAACGCCTGGTACGGCTATCCCAATGGCCGGCCAACCTGGATCAGTAAGTTCAATACGCTTTGTCAGGTCGCGTACCTGCTGCTCGTCGTTGCCGTGCAGGCGTTCGAGCGGAATTTGGATTCGGTGCTCACGGCGCTCGGTGCGCTCGTGTTCGTCACCACGGTCGTGAGCGGTTTGGACTATGTGATCACGTACACCCGCAAGGCCGTCACTGTAAGCCGTGAGCGCCGCGGCATCGCATGATCGCGGGACAAATTCCATTGCGCATGGGGCTGCGCGACAGCTCGGTGTTCGCAAGCTTTTTCTCGGGGCGTAACCGCGCGGTAGTCGATGCTCTGCTCAGTTTGGGAAAAACCGTGCAGCCGACATGTGTGTGGCTGCATGGACCGCGAGCGGTGGGTAAGACACATTTGTTGCAGGCGTCGTGCGTGCGATGGAGCGAGCAGGGCGTGACTAGCGCGTATTTGCCCTTGCGGGAGATCGCGGGCGGGCCCGAGCTATTGAGCGGATACGGACAGCTTGCGCTCGTCGCGATCGATGATGTCGATCTCGCTGCCGCTCATACCGAGTGGGAACGTGGACTATTTCGATTGCATCAAGAGCTCGAGGAGCACGGCGGACGCTTGCTCGTCGCAAGCGCATCGCTCCCTACCGCGCTGGATTTCAAGTTGCGCGATCTGGCGTCGCGCCTGAATGGCGGACTCGTTCTATCTCTCCATCCTTTGGACGAGGAGGAGCAAGGGCGAGCCCTGCAACTGCGCGCGCAATTGCGAGGGTTCGAATTGCCGGAGGACACGGTGCAATTCCTGCAGCGCAGGCTGCCGCGCGATATGGAAAGCATGTGTGCGTTTCTCGATGAGCTCGACGAAGCTTCTCTCGCGGCTCAACGCAAGCTCACGGTGCCCTTCGTGCGTGCGGTCCTGGAAGACGCGAAGACCATTCGACCTCGATCGAATGGCGCTTAGTTGACGGTTGACAGCCAGAGTACGGGTCTTTTCCGACCGCCAACTGTCAACGCTCAACCGTCAACTTGGCCCTTAACTAAGCGGCATTACGCGTCACGCGCAGGAAGGCGATCAACAGCACGAACAGGCCGAATGTCAGAACCAGCATTGTGCTCGCCCAGATGCGAGCGCCTGGGTTGGCGATGAGCTCAGTGAGGGCGGCAACCAAGTAAGGAACGACGCAGAGAGTCATCGCTGCATAGGCGCGGCGCTGTTTGCGACTGAGGGCGGGGATGAAGATCCATAGGGGCAAGGTAGCTACGCTCGCGCCCATCACTCGCCCGAGCGACGCCTCGGGCGAGATGATCCAAGCCGCGAGCAGTGCAGTGACAGCGATCGTAGCGATCAGAACAGCGATCTGAATGCGGCGGGCCGCGAGTGAGATCACGTCCGCGACACCTCGAGCCTCATTGCGAGATCCGCAACTCGCTTGCCCAATAACTGAGCAAGCGTTCGCTCATCCTCGGAAAGCTTCGTGGCTTCCTGCGGCCCTACTACATGGCTCGCGCCATAAGGCGACCCGCCCGTCGTGGTCTGATTCAGCGCGGTCTCGGTGTAGGGAAGGCCGACCAGGTACATGCCGTGATGCAGCAGCGGCAGCATCATCGACAGGAGTGTCGTCTCTTGTCCTCCATGCATCGTTTGGGTCGATGTGAATACCGCAGCCGGTTTGCCCGCCAAGCCACCGCTCACCCACAGCGCGCTCGTGCCATCGATGAAGTGTTTCAATGGGGCAGCCATATTGCCGAAGCGGGTCGGGCTGCCGAGGATCAAAGCATCGCAATCTCTTAAGTCTTGATGCGTGGCGTAGGGCGGCCCGTCTTGCGGCACGGGAGGTTGTGGATGTTCGACGACTGTGTCGACTTGCGGAACCGTGCGCAATTTCGCTCTTGCACCTGCTACGGATTCGATACCGCGGCAGATCTGCCGCGCCAGTTCGGCGGTGCTGCCTTTGCGGGAATAAAACAGAACCAGGATTTCGGCCATGCGCAATGATTCTCCGGAAATCGGCGGGTGGCTGCGATCGATGTGGGATGAATGCAACGCAGCGCTAGCAACACCAGTGCGTGATTGTATGAGAGCTCGCGCTTGACGGTGTAGATATGGGTTGTTACGGTCGATTGAAACAAGGCAGTCGCTAGCAACGTTTTGTTATGAGCTGCCAGAACAAGTACGCCTGATAGAAGGGATCGAACAGTCGACGGCAACTCCCGTGCTCGCAGCGGTTGTGCGGGCTCACCGGCACCGAACGCGTGCCGGCGAACACCGTGGGGCGGGCCTGTGAGGTTTATTCGATGCTTCATTCGTTTCGCGCTTACCTTATTTTGATCAGTGTGCTGGTATTGGCGCTGCCGGGCTGCGCGGGCGCTCCTGTCCAGGAAATGAGCAACGCACGGCAGGCCATCAAGGCGGCGCGCGAAGCCGGTGCGGGCAAAGTCGTGCCTGAAACATTGAACGAAGCGCAGACGCTGCTCGAGCGAGCGGAAATCAATCTACAAAAGCGCGCCTATCGCGACGCGCGCCGATACGCAATCGCGGCACGCGGGAAGGCCGGCGAGGCTCTAGGCGCCGTACAACTCAGCGATGCCGATGGGGCCGGCTAACTGTTTGGGCCATCGCACCGGTCATGCTGATCGCCAGGCGCTGCTTCGTTTCAGGACGCGTGCAGGGAGTGTTCTTCCGCGCCTCAGCGCGTAAAAAAGCGATTGAGCTCGGCTGCGCCGGCTACGCTCGAAACCTCTCCGACGGGCGTGTCGAGGTTCTCGCTGTCGCGGAACCCCAGGCCGTCAACCACTTGATCGATTGGCTATGGCAAGGCCCGCCTGCGGCGGAGGTATCCGGTGTGGAAGTGCGGGAAGTCGCGATCGACGAGCTGAATGATGTGCCGGTGGGGTTTGGGACAGGGTGAGGGGAGGAGGCGAGGAAGTCCGTAGTCCACAGTCTGCAGTACGTGGACAGAGCAAGAGTACAGATCGGACAGCTCCGATCCGGTCTCTGGCTACGGACTACGGACTACGGACTGCAGACTGCGGACTCCTCTCCCCTCACTGAAACTGCCATCGATTCGCCAGCCGCACTAGCACGAGATCGGAATAGGTTCGCCGGCCGACGCTGCCGTTGTAGCGGGCGAGGGCGCGGGTATAGTCGCCTTTCTCGCGATCGAGATAGAACTTGAGGATGGTGCAGCCCATGCGGATGTTATGCGGAATGCGCACCAGCTCCTGATTCGTCATACCGAGCTGGCGAGGCCAGAAGGGCATGATTTGCATCAGTCCTACGGCTCCGGCGGATGACACGGCCCAGCGATCGAAGCGGCTTTCCACGTCGATAACGGCCATGACCAAGCCCGGCGGCAGATCCAGCCGCTGCGATTCGCAGTACACGTGGTGCAGAATCTCGTCTCGTTCGTGGGGGTCCTTCACCAATTTTTCGAGTTTCGGCTGCATTGCCGCGCGCCAGACCTGTTCGGTGAACTTGTCCTCGAAGCAATTGGACTCGCTGAGAGCCTGCTGGAGCAGGCGGCCGAGCTCCGGTTCCTCTTGACCGCCCGCGAAAGCAGGTGCCCCCAGCGCCCAAAGCGCGAGGCAGAGGAAACATCGAATGTACAGGCGAGTTAGGACCATGGCTGGTGCGCATCCTGCTTTTGAAGGCATCGATCTGCCGTGAAGCGCATCACAGGCACCGAGGCAGGCAGGTTGGCGGGCGCTGGAGGCGCAAACTATCATGGGTTCCTCTCAGGCGTTCGCTGAAGCTCTGGATAAGGAACGGATTGACTGAAGGTTCTCCCCGACAATTCTGGCTAGACCTCGATTCGCTCCAGAGCTAGCTCGAGCTTGACAACTCACCGGTCGTCTCGGACCTTCACACGCCCACAGATAAGCAACCTACGAATGGCTACTGATTACCAGTCCGATCACACCGAGCCGGTCACGGAAGAGGCGCAGCCCAGCCGAGGCGTGTATTGGCTTCCGAACCTATTCACGACCGGTACGCTCTTCGGTGGTTTCTACGCCATCGTCGCCGCGATCGATGGAAATTTCTCGCGTGCGGGTATTGCCGTGTTCGTTGCGATGCTGTTCGACGGCCTGGACGGACGAATCGCGCGATGGACCAAGACGCAAAGCGAGTTCGGCAAGGAATACGACAGTCTTTGCGATATGGTGGCTTTCGGCCTCGCACCTGCCATCGTCGTCTACCAGTGGGGCATCGAACGCATTGCCGATTATGGACAATTTTGGTACCGCTTCGGTTGGCTCGCGGCGTTTTTCTACGCCGTGGCTGCCGGGCTCCGTTTGGCGCGCTTCAATTCGCGCGCCGCGATAGCCGACAAGCGCTACTTCGAAGGTTTGCCTAGTCCTTCGGCAGCAGCGACGGTCGCAGGATTTATCTGGCTGGTGAGCGAGGTTGAGGTAGACAGTCTGGCGCGGCTCGTTCTCGCGTTCATGGTTTCGATCGTGGCTGGGGCGCTGATGGTCAGCAAGTTCCCATACTGGAGCGGCAAGGATCTGAACCTGCGAGGCCGCATTCCTTGGATTTACGCCTTGATCATTCCTCTGATCTACGTGCTGGCTTCGCTTGCGCCCCAGCTGTCTGTAGCACCCCAACTGCTGCTGCTTTTGTTCGGATCTTATGCGCTGTCCGGGCCGCTGATTTGGCTGTGGCGAAGGGCGGGCAAAAAGAGGCGAGCAGCCGAAACATGAATTCACGCCAGTTGAACTATCTAAAGGCGCTCGATATCGATGTTTGGCGGCGCCGCGAAATCGATCAGGCGAACGAAGACACCTCGTGCGCTGCTCGCACGGATATTGCCACTGCGCCGCTTCAGCAGTCAGTGAGCAGCGAGGTCCGCGACAACCGCACGGACTCGGCGCAGAGGTTCACTGCAAGCCCCACGCCGCACGCCGAATCCCAAGCCGAAGTGCTAAGCGATGTCTCCTCCTTGAACTGGGACGAGCTGAGATCTGCGGTCCTCGGCTGCACGCGATGCCCATTGCATTTGACGCGCACTCAGGGTGTGTTCGGCGTGGGCGATCGAGAGGCAAATTGGATGATCATCGGCGAAGCACCCGGCGCCGATGAGGATCGCCAAGGCGAGCCCTTCGTCGGTCGAGCGGGCCAGTTGCTCAATGCGATGCTGAAGGCGATTGGTTTGAAGCGTGAGCAGGTGTTCATCGCGAACATTCTCAAATCCCGGCCCCCGAACAATCGCGATCCGAGGCCCGAGGAAGTGCGCGCGTGCATCCCCTACTTGTTTCGCCAGATCGAGCTCATCAATCCCAGGCTCATTCTCTGCGTCGGTCGCATAGCCGCACAAACCCTGCTTCAGACCAATACGCCGATTGGTAAGCTTCGGGGAAAGGTTCACCGGATCGCCGCCAACCGGCCCATGATTGTGACTTACCACCCTGCATATCTGTTGCGCAGCCCGGGAGAGAAGCGCAAATCCTGGGACGATCTGCTGTTCGCGGTGCGAACCTTCGAGTCGCTCGGAATGGGAGATGCGGTGTGAGCGCCGAGCTCAAGGATCCGCATACCGAGCCCAGCCTGCGCTTGCGTCCGATGTCGCTGAGCGACGTACCGGATGTGATTGCGGTGGAGCGCGCCTCTTATGCCTTTCCCTGGAGCGAGGGTGTATTCCGCGACTGCATTCGCGTTGGCTATCTCTGCCGCGTCATCGATGTGGGCGGCACAGTCGGCGGTTACGGCATCATGTCCTACGGCGCGGGCGAGGCGCATATCCTGAACGTCTGTATTCGCGAGGATCTACGCGGGCATGGGCTCGGACGCAAACTCATGCATTTCCTCCTCGATCGTGCTCGGGTTGCGCAGATGCAAGACGTGTTCTTGGAGGTGCGTCCCTCGAACCCGACCGCCATTGCCCTGTACGTCTCCTTGGGCTTCGCGCAGATTGGCATCCGCAAAGCCTACTACCAAGCCACAGGCGGCCGAGAAGACGCCTTGGTTTATAAGCTGGTGCTGGCTGGCGGTTGACTATTGACCGCTGACGGTCAAAAAGACGGTGCGCTTTCCGGCTGTCAACCATCAATCGTTAACCGCCAACCCCTAACGCGCGCGTGCGGATACAATCCCGCGCCTCCCTGACTCGCCCAAATCCTCAATGCCCGATACTTCGACCGAAATATCACTCCGCCGCACGTTCGCGATCATCTCGCATCCAGATGCGGGTAAGACGACGCTCACCGAGAAGCTCCTGCTGTTCGGTGGTGCGATCCAATTGGCTGGCACAGTGAAAGGCCGCAAGGCTACCCGCCATGCAACGTCCGACTGGATGCGGCTCGAGCAGCAGCGTGGGATCTCAGTGACGTCCTCCGTCATGCAGTTTCCCTACCAGGGCCGCATGGTGAATCTGCTCGATACGCCGGGTCACGAAGATTTCTCCGAGGACACTTATCGCACGCTCACCGCGGTGGATTCGGCATTGATGGTCATCGACTGCGCGAAGGGTGTCGAGGAGCGCACGATCAAATTGATGGAGGTGTGTCGATTACGCGATACCCCGATCATGACCTTCATCAACAAGCTCGATCGTGAAGGTCGCGAGCCGATGGAATTGCTCGATGAGATCGAGAAGATTCTCAAAATCCAGTGCACGCCCGTCACATGGCCGATCGGCATGGGGCGCGAGCTCAAGGGCATCTATCACCTCCTCGAGGACCGCATCTACGTCTATCAAGCAGGGGAGAAGGGACGCGCTGGCACGCACGCGACCATCGACGGGTTGGCGAGCGATGTCGCCTCAGAGTTTCTGGGCGATCGTGCCACCGCGTTTCGAGATGAAGTGGAGTTGGTACGCGGTGCGTCCCCCGCATTTTCCACCGATGCTTATATGGCCGGCAAACAAACGCCGGTGTTCTTCGGCTCGGCGATCAATAACTTCGGCGTAACCGAGCTTTTGACTGCGTTCGTCACGCATGCCCCCGGTCCATTGCCACGGGAGACCACAAGTCGAACTGTGGAGCCGCTAGAGGAGAAGCTGACAGGCTTCGTTTTCAAGATTCAGGCGAACATGGACCCAGGTCATCGCGACCGCATCGCCTTCATGCGCATTTGCTCCGGGCGCTACTCGAAAGGGATGCGATTGTTCCACGTGCGCTTGGGCAAAGAAATGCGCATCAACGATGCGCTTACCTTTCTCGCCTCGGATCGCCAACATACGGACGAAGCGTTCGCAGGCGACATCATCGGCCTGCACAATCACGGCACGATCAACATCGGTGACACGTTCACCGAAGGCGAGTCGGTGATGTTCACAGGCATTCCGAACTTCGCGCCCGAGATGTTTCGCCGCGTCGTATTGCGCGATCCGCTGCGCATGAAGGCACTGCAAAAAGGCTTGGACCAGCTCTGCGAAGAAGGCGCAACGCAGGTGTTTCGTCCATTGCGCAACAACGATTTGATCTTAGGCGCGGTCGGGCAACTCCAATTCGACGTCGTGGCGTTTCGTCTGCAGGATGAATATGGCGTGCAAGCATCTTTCGATAACGTGAGTGTGTTCACTGCTCGTTGGGTATATTCGAGCGATGCAAAGAAGCTGGCCGAATTTCGCACCAAGGCTCACGAAAATTTGGCGATGGATCATGCCGGTGCGCTCGTGTATCTCGCGCCGACGCGCGTGAATCTATCGCTCACCCTCGAGCGCTGGCCGGGCATCACCTTCCGTGAGACTCGGGAACATTTGGCAGTGGCTGCCTAGGGAGAAAGTGATGGAAGTGACGTAACTGAGTAAGTGATGTAGGCAAGAGCTTCCGCTCTGAGTTTTCCATTCTGATCTTCATCACTTACATCACCTCCATCACTTACATCACCCACGTCGCCAGCGAATGCGGATATTCACCAAGCCAATCGTTTCCTGGGCCTTTTACGACTGGGCGAACTCCGCATTCGCCACGACGGTCATGGTCGTGTTCTTTCCGGTGTTCTTCAAGCAGTACTGGAGCGCCGATGTTTCTGCTCAGGAGAGTACTTTCTGGTTAGGCATTGCCAATGGCGGTGCGAGTCTCCTGCTCGCCGTTCTCGCACCTTTGCTCGGAACTCTTGGGGATCGCGCCGGCTCGCGGTTACGCTTTCTGTTTGGATTCACGGTCATCGGCGTTATTTCCACGGGTGCCTTGAGCCTCGTCGGTCAAGGTGAGTGGCAGCTTGCGGCAGTGCTGTTTGCTCTGGGATCGATCGGATTTTGGGGCGGCATCATCTTCTACGATTCGCTGTTGATCGACGTAGCCCCGGAGGATCGCATCGACACGGTCTCGGGAGCGGGGTATGCCTTTGGTTATCTCGGCGGTGGCGTCCTACTTGCGGTCAACGTAGCGATGACGCTGAAACCGCAGATGTTCGGGCTTAGCGATGCTTCCGCTGCGGTCAAGGCTTCGTTTGTTACGGTTGCAATGTGGTGGGCCTTGTTCTCGATTCCCATCTTCCTGTTCGTTCGCGAGCGAAGAGTCGCAACGGCAACCACGAGCGATGGCGCGTCAGGCAAGGCGATTCGCGAAAGCTTCGCCGAGCTGGCTCGCACGTTTCGCGAAGTGCGTCGATACAAGGCGGCGTTCCTATTCTTGCTCGCGTACTGGCTCTACATCGATGGCGTGAACACGATCCAGAAGATGGCTGTCGACTATGGCATGTCGATCGGATTGGAAACCTCGAGCCTCATTCAAGCAATTCTGATGGTTCAGTTCATCGGTTTTCCCGCAGCCCTGTTGTTCGGTTGGATAGGTCAGCGAGTCAGTCCCATCTTAGGCATCTTCGTCTGCATCATCATCTATACGCTCGTCACCATCTACGCGACGTTCATGCAGACCGCGACCGAATTCTTCGTGATGGCCGCTGCCACGGGCTGTGTGCAGGGCGGCATTCAGGCGCTCAGCCGCTCATACTACGGGCGACTCATCCCACCGGAGCGAGCCGGGGAGTTCTACGGCTTCTACAACATGATGGGGAAGTTCGCCGCGGTACTTGGTCCTTTGCTTATGGGTACGACCGCGATATTGACCGGGAGCTCGCGTTTCGCAATCTTGTCTATCGTCGTACTCTTCATCGCCGGCGCTGCGTTACTGTTGTTCTCTGCAAGTAAAGCACCGAGCTCTGTTGCCACTTCCGTACGAGCCAGTCTCGTGCAAGCCTCGAAAGAGTGAAGCGCACGGATACGTGGATTTGCATGGAGAGCCTCTTGTTGGACTCGCGACACTCTTCGTGGTTGCAGATTCGGCAGTCATGGTGCCATGGGAATCTCGCAGCGGCGCAGCGGCGCGGCGGGGATGAGTCAGCTCAGGTAAGAATGAAAGGTTTAATCTGGCAGAGTCGCAGGGATCGCCGAGATACTGTCTATGTCCGCTGCGCCGCTGCGAGAGATTCTTGCGGAGCTCACACATGCTCGCTCTTTCGAATGCACCCGATTATTTTTTTTTGACTCTGCGCTCTCTGCGTCCCTGCGAGAAATTCTTCTGTATCCGTCAAATCTTGATCTGATTCACGATGAATTTCAGTCTGCTCAAGCTCGAAGGCATCGGATTCGGTCCATAGCGCAGGTCTAGATAGATGGAGCGTGCCTCGCTGAGATCGCGCGAGAGGCTCGGTCGGCTCGCTGCAGCGCGCGACAGATAGTCTCGAGGTCCTTCGTATGCGAGCTTGGGAAGATTCGCGCGCGCGAGCTTTCGACACAGCTGTTCGTAGATCTGCTGCACGGGGTCGCGCGCTTTTGGTCGGAAGCGCCAGGCGAGGTAGGTCGAGAGACACAAAAAAAACAGAATAAAGGTCATCACTAGCGCGAGGCCAAACGTCTGCCATCGCAATTCTTCGATGCCGAGCCTTTGCGACAACCAGCGCTGCTGGTCTTCGCTGAACTCCACGACCTGGTTGTTCCAGAATGTATTGGCGGCATCCCACGCGAGCCGTACTCGCGATAAGTAAACATTGCTGCGAAGCAAGCGGCCCGGAACCGACTCGCTTTCGGAAATCGCCGCGTCGATACCACGTTCGACGCGTTCCGGTGCGACAGCGGCGGTCGGATCGACTCGCACCCATCCTTTTCCTTCGAGCCACACTTCGGACCAGGCATGCGCATCGGATTGACGCACGATGAAATAACCGCCCATTGGGTTGAACTCACCGCCCTGATAGCCCGTGACCAGCCGAGCTGGAATTCCAGCCGCGCGAGCCAGCATCGTGAATGCCGACGCGAAGTGTTCGCAGAAACCTCGCTTCGTGTTGAAGAGAAAATCGTCGACCGAGTGAAGCTCCAGTCGTGGAGGCTCCAATGTGTAGTAGTACTCTTCGCGCCGGAACGTGTTCAGCACGGACTCGATGAAGGCTTCATCGCTCGGTGCCTCTGCTCGTAACTTTCGAGCGAGGGCCATGGACCTTGGGTTGCGATTTTCAGGAAGCCGTAAGTCGGACTGTCGCATCCGTGTGGGTAGCGGGCCTTCCACTACGTACTGTGTGAAAGATTGAAGATCGTACGAAGTCAATGTCGAGACGACGCCGCGTCTCTTGATGAGTTGAAAGTCGGAGGTGCGCATCGCCGACTCTGGCCATTCGGTCGCGACGTCCAGGCCAAAGATCCACGGCCGTTGATGGGCTTCCATCGTGACGCGATAGGCGTAGCTCGTTCCCTCAGCTCGCACGTTCTGCGGGATGTAGAAGCCTTGTGCACGTCGCCAGGTTCGTCCATCGAAGTCGTGTAATACCGGCCCGCGCCAGTAGCGCTCTTTCGAGGGTGGAACTGCGTCCTCGAACTTAACGCGAAAAGCGATCATCCCCGAAATGCTGAGATCTGAGACATCCCCGGGTGAAACTTCGTCATCCAGACCCGTTCGGGCTTCGCTCCGCGCCGGAACTGACCAGAAATTTCCAGGCAGGCGAGGGAAGAACAAGAACAACAAGATCGCGAGCGGCAGCGCCTGCAAGAGCATCTTGCCCGTGAGTCCGAGTGCTTCGCGCGCAGGCATGGACAGCGTAGTTTGATGGATGCGCATCAGTGTCGCAGTCAGAAGCCACGCTGCGATGAGCATGTACGGAAGGCGCAGCAATTCTTGGTTGTAAATGAAACCGGAGAACAAAGCGAAGTACGCCAAGAAGACGATGACCGTGAGATCCCGAACAGTCCGAGTCTCCAGTAGCTTCATGCCCGCCATGACGACGAGTAGCGCAGTTCCCGCTTCCACACCGTTGAGTGTGCGATAGGTCAGCAGCACCGCAAATAGAGCCGCAAAGGCCACGATGATTCGCAACCACTTCGGCGGCAAGGACCAGCGCTTGATCTCGGCGGTGATACGAAACGCCATTGCAACACCCACCAAGGCTACGATCCAGATTGCAAGATGCGGCAGATGCGGAATGACAGCGAGCGTGAGCCCTGTAATCACCCACAGGAGCTTGCGGCCGAACAGAGAGATGCGATCAGGCGCGATTGCTGCCATCGTCGAGCTCGAACAAGGCGAGGGCGGTAAGGCAGCGTTGGCGATGGCTCGCTCCGACGTTCGGCGGAATCATCGTACCGGGAAGCTTCAGGCCGAATGCATGTCCGCTGGAGTGAGCCTCTTCGACCCAACGGCACAGCTGCGAAAGCCGCGCTTCAGTTTGCATTGTCGGCAGGCTGTCCCAATCCAGCAGATGAGACGTCACCGCGGTGCCGGCGTATAGTTTTACCTGCAGCCCTTGTTCGCGTGCATAGACTTTCCAAGCGATATGTCGAGGCGAATCGCTCGGGTGAAAGGTGCGCAACCCTGCGAAATCTTCATCGCCGCGTGACAGATCCTGGGCCCCGCCTGTATCTGTCTGCACGAGCGGCGGTGGAGTGCCTCGTTGGCTGGGACGCGGATAGACGACACAGCGCAGGTTCATATGAACGTACGACCATGCGCGAAACAAGCCGAAAGGGTGACGCGTGGCGAGCTCGAAGTACTCCAACGTGAGATAACCTCGATGCGGTGCCGGTACAGTCACCTCGAATATTGCGCGCCCGCCCGGCTCGATTCGCTGCGGGGTCGAAACATCGTGCTCGTTTTGCAGCGTCAGCTCGTAGCGTGGCAGCTGCGCGGGATTCTCGATGGCGATCTGAAAGCGCGCGGCGTGCCCTGCGAATACCGGTTCGCATCCCGCTGAGCGGATGCGAATAGCGGAGAGATTGCGGTGGCTATAGTGCATCGCCGTTAGCGCGAGTGCGCCCAACAGAAAGGTCAGGCCCAGTGCAAGATTGTTTCCATAGTTCATCGCGCCGAGAAACATCGCGAACAGCATGAATCCGAACGTCACGCCCAGTGCGCTCGGCAATATATAGATTCGTCCGCTGCGCACGACGAGTGGGTCTGGATCGATGCCGTGACGTCTGCGCGCCCAGTGGCGAATGCGTTGACGCAAGAGCTGGAGAATTGTGCGGCGTCTGGCGTGCGACGTACGTTGGGAGGAGAAGCCGAAGGACGCAGAGGCTGGCAGGATCCGCTTCAACATGCGCACTATCCGCTGTCTCTGACGCACGCCGCAGCCCGCATGCCGGTGGCCATCAAGGCACTCCGACAGCCTTCAAGACTAGATCGCCCACCTCAGTTGCATTCCTCGCGACCGAATCATCCTTCGGTTTGAGGCGATGCCCGATGACGGCGCCGAGCACCGCTTGCACGTCCTCAGGAATGACACCGTGGTGTCCGTGAATCAATGCCCAGGCCTGCGCAGCACGTAACAATGCGATGGCTGCGCGAGGTGAAACGCCGGCCTCGAACTGCGGCGATTCCCGCGTGAAGCGCACGATGGCCTGCACATAATCGAGCAACGCATCCGAGGCGTGCACTTTCGGCACCATCGTCTGCATCAACAACAATTGTTGCGGCGAAAGTGTTGGCGCCAGTGTTGCGAGTAAGTCGCGCCGATCTTGGCCCATCAGCAGCTGACGCTCGAGCGCGGGATCCGGAAACCCGAGCTCGATTCGCATCAGAAAACGATCGAGCTGCGACTCAGGAAGCGGGTACGTACCGATCTGGTACACAGGGTTCTGAGTCGCAATCACGAAAAAGGGCGCGGCGAGCGGATAGGTCTGCCCGTCGACGGTAACTTGATGCTCTTCCATCGCCTCCAGCAGCGCGCTCTGTGCTTTAGGCGTCGCGCGATTGACTTCATCGGCAAGGACCAGTTGGGAGAACACCGGACCTTTATGGAAGCGAAAGGAGCTCGTCTCGCGGTCGAAGACCGAAACACCGATGATGTCCGCCGGCAATAAGTCGCTCGTGAACTGGATTCTTTGATAAGACAACCCGAGCGATTCGGCGAGCGCATGTGCGAGCGTCGTTTTGCCCACGCCGGGAATATCTTCGATGAGTAAATGACCGCGCGCCAGCAAGCAAGCGATGCACAGCCGAAGCTGGTGCTCCTTGCCCAGAATGATGCGATTGAGCTGAGCGATCGTTCCGCCGATCAATTCGACGGGATCGGCCTGCGTGATCAAAGTAGGTACAGGTGATTCCATGGTGCTCTTTTCAGCGTTTCAACAGTGCAACGCGTCGTTCCTGCTCTTCGATCTCGGCGATCTGCTGTTTGAAATCGGCGATACGCGCGCGGTCTTGCTCGACGATTTCCGCTGGCGCGTTCGCGACGAAGTTTTGGTTCGAGAGTTTCGCTACGAACTTTGCCAGCTCTTGAGCTGCCTTGACCTTGCGTTTGGCCAGCCGCACAAGCTCGACTTCGGCATCGTCGATCAGACTGGAAAGCGGGGCGTGAATTACATGTCCATCCACTAACTGCATGGCTGTGGGCGGCAGATGGCGTTCATCCTCGATATGCGTGATTTCGGTGGCATTCGCCAATGCCTTGATCAGTTGCAGATTCGCACCGATCTCATTCCAAGACTCCGAATGCGGTGTTTTGACGTACAGCGGCATCTGCCGTGAGCGTGGCACATCGAGTTGTCCGCGAATTTGCCGCGCCCCCAAGATGACGGCTTTGATCGGCGTGATCGCTCGCTCAGCATCCGCATCGAGCGGGAACTCCGCACGCTTCGGATAAGGTTGCAACATGATGGTCTCTCCGGTTCGCTGAGCGTGCGGTGCGACCGACTGCCAAATTTCTTCGGTGATGAAAGGCATCAACGGATGAAGCAGTCGCAGATACGCTTCGAGTACGGTAGCGAGCGTTTCGCGGGTACCTGCCTTTTGTTCTGGACTGGCGTTTTCGGACTGCAGCGTCGGCTTGGACAACTCGAGGTACCAGTCGCAGTACTCATACCAGGCGAACTCGTAAAGCGCTTGCGCTGCCAGGTCGAATCGGTACTCGGCAATTCGTGTACGAGCTTCCTCAATCGTGGCTCCAAGGCGCGAACGAATCCATCGATCGGCAACCGTCAGTGATGGAGTGAGCGCAGGATTGACCGCTTCGCCCTCCAGATTCATCAGCACGTAGCGCGCCGCATTCCAAAGTTTGTTGCAGAAATTCTTATAGCCATCGATGCGACCTAAATCGAATCGAATATCACGACCCATCGTGGCCAGCGCGCAGAACGTGAAGCGCAATGCATCGGTGCCATAGGCAGGAATGCCTTGCGGGAACTGTTTGCGCGTGTTCTTTTCGATCTTGCCCTTCAGATGCGGCTGCATCAGTCCCGTGGTGCGCTTTGCAACCAGCGACTCCAGATCGATGCCATCGATCAAATCCAACGGATCGATGATGTTGCCTTTGGATTTCGACATCTTCTCGCCGTGCTCGTCGCGAATGAGTCCAGTGATGTAGATCTCACGGAACGGCACGTCGCCTGCGAACTTCAAGCCCATCATGATCATGCGGGCCACCCAGAAGAAGATGATGTCAAAGCCGGTCACCAACACACTGGTTGGGTAGAAGGTCTTCAGCTCGTTCGTCTGCTCCGGCCAGCCGAGCGTTGAGAACGGCCACAATGCCGATGAGAACCACGTGTCGAGCACGTCATCATCGCGGGTGAGGGCGACATCGCTGCCGCGTTTGGTGCGCGCTTGCTGCCTCGCCTCGGTTTCGCTGCGCGCCACGTAGATGTTGCCTTGGTCGTCATACCAAGCGGGCACCTGATGTCCCCACCAAAGCTGCCGGCTGATGCACCAATCCTGGATGTTGTGCATCCATTGAAAGTACGTCTTCGACCAATTCTCCGGCACGAATCGAATGCGTCCATCTTCGACTGCCTTGATGGCAGGCTCTGCAAGCGGAGCGATCCGCACGTACCACTGATCCGTGAGCCAAGGTTCGAGCACCGCGCCACTGCGATCCCCGCGCGGGACCGGGAGCGTGTGCGGCTCGATTTTTTCGACGAGATCCAGACTCTCCAGATCGGCGATGACGCGTTTGCGTGCATCGAATCGATCGAGACCTCGATAAGCCTGTGGCACCTCATCGTTGAGGACGGCGTTCGCATCGAAGATGTTGATGAGCGGCAGATCGTGGCGCTTGCCGATCTCGTAGTCGTTGAAGTCGTGTCCGGGGGTGATCTTGACGCAGCCCGAGCCGAATGCGGGATCGACGTAATCATCGCCGATGATCGGGATCAGCCGGTCGGTCAGCGGCAGGCGGAGTTGTTTGCCTATCAGATGCCGATATCGCTCATCTTCGGGATGAACCGCTACTGCGGTATCGCCGAGCATCGTCTCGGGGCGAGTCGTCGCGAAGACCCGATGAACGGATTCGTCTGCGAGCGGATAGCGGAAGTGCCACAACGAGCCTTGCTCCGCTTCAGCCAGCACTTCCAAGTCCGACAGCGCGGTGTGCAGGACTGGGTCCCAATTGACTAGGCGTTTGCCTCGGTAGATCAGACCTTGCTCGAACAGACTGACGAATACTTCCGTGACCGCTCGAGACAAGCCTTCGTCCATCGTGAAGCGATCACGCGACCAGTCGACGGAGTTTCCGAGCCGGCGTTCTTGTCGTGAGATCACATCACCCGACTGCGCCTTCCAGTCCCAAACGCGCTTGACGAAGTCCTCGCGGCCGAGATCGCGTCGGTGAACGCCTTTCGCATTCAACTGTCGTTCGACCACCATCTGGGTAGCGATCCCGGCGTGATCGGTCCCGGGCTGCCACAGCGTGTTGCGTCCGTCCATTCGATTCAGCCGGGTCAGCGCATCCATCAGCGTGTGCTGAAACGCGTGCCCCATATGCAGCGTGCCAGTCACGTTAGGGGGCGGAATCATGATGCAGTACGGCTCGCCGCTTCCCGAGGGTCTGAACCAGCCTCGGCACTCCCAATGCTGGTAGATGCGCT
This sequence comes from Steroidobacter sp., assembly GCA_025929585.1. Classification (GTDB taxonomy): domain Bacteria; phylum Pseudomonadota; class Gammaproteobacteria; order Steroidobacterales; family Steroidobacteraceae; genus Steroidobacter. The sequence goes on along the minus strand of JAICPY010000008.1, from coordinate 28,988 downwards.
GCTCGATATCTTTCGGGTCGTAGGCTTTTTGCATGGAGGCGGGGCGATGCGAACTTAAGCGGGGATTATAGAAGGAGGAAGCGGATAGCGGATGGCGGATAGCGGATAGCGGATAGTAGAGATCGAGCGCGGCCGGGTCGATCGCATGAACCAGGCGGGAACATCCTATCCCCTATCCGCCATCCGCTATCCGCTTCACCTCCTACAGATTGTGCGTATCCAGCGTGCAGCCGCGCTCTCGATAGCGCTTGTAGCGCTCGCGAGAGAGGTGTTTGCGTTCCGGATCGGCATCGACGAGCTCGACAATGCGCGCAAAGCTCTCGAGGTCATCGGGGACCTCGCTACTGAGGTTTACCAGAACCTCGCGATGCGAGGCGGGAGCCGGACGCTCGCCGATCAACACCTTGACGACTTCATGGGGCGGTTCGGTGCCCAACCAGACTTGGTGGGGTATGAACGTGCGATCGCTTAAGGTCCACAGTAGATCGTCGATGCGCTGAGCTTCTCTCTCATTGGAGACGTGCACGTAGACGCGGTGATCGAGATCGAACGCTTTCTCGATCAGCCGGCAGGCGCAGCGCAGGAGGGCGTCTGGCTCGGCCTCCGACAGCACGTAGAAGTCGACGCGACTCACGCCGATCGCAGCTCTATTGCTTATTCAGTAAATAGTCGACCAGTAACGGCACTGGCCGGCCCGTGCTGCCTTTCTGCGCACCGCCTACGTACGCGACACCGGCGATGTCTAGATGGGCCCAGCGAAGACCTTCGGTGAACTTCGCGAGGAAACATGCGGCCGTGATCGCTCCACCTTCGCGTCCTGCGACATTTGCGAAGTCGGCGAAGTTGCTCTTCAATCCATCTGCATATTCCTCGCCGATGGGTAAGGGCCAAGCGCGATCGTCAGCGCGCTCACCGGCGGTACGCAGCGCTGCCGAAAGCTCATCGTCGTTGCTGAAGAGCCCCGCATAATGACTGCCGAGCGCGACGACGCATGCCCCGGTCAAGGTCGCGATGTCGATGATTACATCCGGATTGAATCGTCGGGCGTAGGTGATTGCATCGCAAAGAATGAGTCGGCCTTCCGCATCGGTGTTCAGCACTTCGATGGTTTGACCGGACATGCTCTTGACGATATCGCCCGGTTTGGTTGCTCGGCCGCCCGGCATGTTCTCGCAGGCGGGCACGACGCCAATCACATTAATCGGCAGCTCCAGCTCGGCGACGGCTTTGATGGTGCCGAATACGCAGGCCGCACCGCTCATATCGAACTTCATTTCATCCATGTTCGCCGGCGGCTTCAACGAAATACCACCGGTATCGAAAGTAACGCCCTTGCCGACCAGAACCGTCGGTGCTTCGCTGCGTGCCGCTCCGTAGTACTCGAACACGATCAGTCGAGCGGGTTCTTCGGTACCGGCGGTTACAGAAAGAAAGGAGCCCATCTTCAATCGTCGGCATTCCACTTCATTCAGTACACGTACACGCACTGAGCGGTGATCGCGAGCAAGCGCTTTAGCGGCGTTCGATAAATAAGTTGGGGTGCAGACGTTTGCAGGGTGGTTGGCCAAATCGCGCATCAACGACATGCCGGCAACGATGCCCCCACCGTGGCCGATGCCGCGCTCGACTTGGGTGCGATCGCCGCGGCTTGCCGCAGCGATGCCAAAGCGCGTCAGCGTCGGTTTCGGCCGTTTGTTGGCCGTCTTATGATCTGGAATTCGATAGTGGGCGTTCGCTACCACTTCGACCGTTGCGCGGGCCAGCGTGTATTGGTCCGCATCGGGAATTTGTTCCAGTCCAAGGAAGCTCACGGCATCGCGTGCCCCGGTGCGGCCCAAAGCCCCAAGCGCCGAAGCAAGTGCTTTGCGATATTGCTTTCGCTTGAAGTTCGCACGCGCACCCAGCCCCACGACTAAAATGCGCTCGCAAGCGGCGCCTTGAATGTCAGTCAGGAGCAACGCTTCGCCGCTCTTCCCGCGAATGTCTCCGCGTTTCACCAGTCGCGAGATCCGCCCACCGGTGCGCTTGTCCAGCGCCTGCGCGGTTTCCGACAAAACACCTTTATCGTAGGCACCGACGATCGCGCAGTCGGTGCGCTGTCGGGAGGGAGCCGAAGTGCTGACAAAAAATTCCATGAAATATCCTCATTGAGTCTGCGCGCAGGCGCGAATTTCGCGGCCGACGGGTTTACCTAACGCAGCGCCTCGCTTAACGTACCGCTCTTGAGTTTCCTCTGCGGATCGGTGGGCAGTCATCGAAGCGCAGTAGTCTACCCGAAACGCGCCGGTACATCGCCGAGCGCTCGGGCCGCGCTAGGCGGCCGAAGGCATCTCTTCTGCGGATACTCGATCGGTACATCTTTCGCGAAGTCGCGGTGACATGGGTCGCCGTGACTGCGGTGTTGCTCGTGATTCTTTTGTCGAATCAGCTGGCCCGGGTGCTCTCTCAAGCAGCCGCGAACGAGTTTCCGCAGGGTGTCGTACTGGCCTTGATCGGCCTGACATCCGCAGGGTATCTCACCATCGTCGTCCCGATCGGATTCTTCCTTGCCATCATGCTCGCGCTCGGGCGGCTGTACCACGAGAGCGAGATGGCGGCGATGCAGTCCTGCGGGTTCGGCACCCTGCAGCTGTATCGGCCGATCGCGATTCTTGGAGTGCTAATCGCAGCGCTGCTGGTTTGGCTGTCTTTTTGGGCGATACCTCAGGCGATGACGCGTGCGCAGGAGATTCGTGCGAGCGCGTATCGCGATGCCCAGCTCGGCATGCTCGAGCCGGGGCGCTTCCGTACTTTCGGCAGCGGTGGTGTGGTCTTCTACGCCGAGCGCGTCGATGATCATGGCGTCCTTCACAATGTGCATGTATTCGTCGATCACGGCACGATTGAGGGCGGTAGCGAAGGGGAGATCGAGGTTTGGGTAGCGGCCAGGGCCGAACAGCGAGGCGCGGGACAAACTGAGCAACTGTTCGTGATGTACGACGGTGAGATGTATCAAGGTGTGCCCGGCGCGGGCGAGTTTCGCATCATGGAGTTCACCGAAGCCGGCTTTCCCATCGCGGTCGGCGGCAACACGAGCGTAGCGAGCAGCGCTGAGATGAAGTCGAGCGCCGAGTTGCTCAATTCGCCAGACATCCGCGATCGAGCCGAATTGCAGCGGCGCATGTCCACACCGGTGCTTGCGTTGGTGCTGATGGTCTTAGCGGTTCCACTTGCGCGGCTACGACCGCGAGAAGGCAGGTTCGGCCGGATGGGCATCGCGATCGTCGCCTACTTTGTTTACTCGCTGCTCTTGGATGCGAGCCGCGAGTGGCTAGAGAGCGGCGCGGTACCGGAGTACGTAGGCCTGTGGTGGGTACACGGCACCGTCTTGTGCATTGGTCTGTGGCTGCTCGTGCGGGATAGTGCGCCGCTGCGTTGGCGTTCGGCGAGAGCCTCAACATGACATCGATTCTCGCTCGTTACTTGATGCGCGCGATCTTGAGTCACACCGCGCTCGTTCTTTCAGTGCTGCTCGTCTTGAGTGCGCTGTACTTGTTCATCGATCAACAAGATGACGTCGGCGACGGTACGTTCGGCGTCGACGATGCTTTGATATTCGCACTGTTGAACTTACCGCAGTACGCGTTCGACTTATTGCCGATTGCATCCCTGATCGGGGCGCTGCTTGCCCTAGGCAATCTGGCGCGTTCATTGGAACTCGTCGTCGTGCGCGCTGCCGGAGTGTCCGCGATACGGATCGGCATGTGGGTCGGCGCCGCGGGATTGATCCTGATGGTCATGACTGCGGTTCTGGGTGAGTTCGTAGCGCCGCCGCTCGAACAATACGCGCGTCAAATGAAGATGTTCGAGCGATTCCGCGACTTCAGCATGACGGGAAATCGCAGCGCCTGGGCCAAGGACGGCGATTCGATCATCTCCGTTCGCCAGCAATCCGCGGATAATCGGTACGGCGGCGTATATGTGTTCAAATTCGATGAACGCCGTCGTTTGACGGCAATGGGGCGCGCGAACAACGCGAGCATCGGAAGCGACAGCCGTTGGCAGCTGGATCAATATCGCGAATCCAAAATTCTCAGCGACCAGGTTATCGCCTCGCAGACACCGCGTGCGGAACTGGAGACGAACTTGTCGCCCGAATTCCTCGGGCTCGCCGTGTTCAAGCCGGAGTCGTTGCCGGTGCGTGGGTTGCTCAGTTACATCCAGCATCTGAGATCGAATGGCCTGGATGCACGAGCTTATGAGACCGCGTTCTGGGCTCGAATTGCGCGCACGGTCGCAGTCGCTGTGATCGTCGTGCTCGCAGTTCCTTTCGCCTTCGGTCCGATGCGCGCGACCGGGACGGGTGCGCGCACCGTGGTCGGCATCATGATCGGTGTGGTGTTTTTCTTGCTGGCCAAGATGCTCGAAAGCGGCGGTGCAGTGTTTGGCTTGCCGCCATTCGTCATCGGTTGGGCACCAACGGTTCTGCTTGCGATCGTCACTAGCATCGCGCTCGCACGCGTGCGGTGATCGAAGGTGCGAGTTTGCTCGTCTAGAAATCCATGGCTGTGACATTCGAGAAAACGAGCCCAGGCGTGCTTCGGCGCTTTGGAGCCATGTTCTACGATGCGCTGTTGATCATCGCGCTGTGGATGGTGGCGACCGCGCTGTTGTTGCCGCTTACCGGCGGCGAGGCAATCACCGATGGGCGAGTCGGAGTCCTCGAGAATGCCTATCGCGCAGTTCTAGTTGCGATCTTCATCGCCTTCTTCGGCCTGTTCTGGACGCGGCGCGGCCAAACACTGGGCATGGCGGCTTGGAAGATCTATGTCGAACGCGAAGATGGCAATCTTCTAACGTGGGTGGACACACTCAAGCGACTCGCGGCCGCCTGTATCTCGCTTGCGCCTCTAGGCCTCGGCTACTTCTGGCTATATGCCGATCGCGACCGGCGCACGTGGCACGATCTGTGGAGTAAGACCCGAGTGGTGAGGTATGAGAAGCGGACGTGACGAAGTGACGGGTGACGGGTGACGAAGTGACGGGGTGATGAGGTCGGAAGGCCACGATCTGAGTCGTTGAGGCGGCTTTGCGGGCGCAACGTCAGCGAAGGGGAGAGCAATGGCGGCGAAGGAAGCTAAGCAAGACAAGATTCCCTCCGCCGTTCGCGGGGGAGGGTTAGGGAGGGGCAGCGACAGCGAAGGCTGCTCTTAGCCTTCGCCGCCGAAGACGTTAGTCAGCCAACAGCTCCTCGAGCGGCTTGAAGATCGCCTCGTACTTATAGTCGGGGATCTCGAACACCCAGCCTTCGAGTTTGTCGTTGAGCGATTTCGATTCTTCCGCAATGTTGGCCGCAGTCGCGGGTGCGTTCGCGGGTTTCTGTTCTTCATCCTTTTTCGGTTCAGCATCTTCCGTATCAGCTTTCGCAGGTTCACTCGCTACCTTGAAGCGCTCAGCAAGTGCTTCGTCATATCGAGTCTGTGCGGCGAGGAAGCGTTTGTCTTCGCGCGACCAACCTTTCAACTCGATGACCAGTCCATCGAAGGTTCGATACGTCGCAGTCGTCTCGGCTTTGTCTTCGAATGCGCTCGCCGGCTGCACATCAGACAGCGATAGTCCCGCCAGCGATGTCGCAAAGGCGTTAGCAACACTCGGTGAGCTCAGCTTCTTCCCCTTAGGCAAACCTTCCACGGCGAAGTTTGCGTCGGCGCGCGAGTTCTTGTTCGCGGAATAGGGCTTTGCGCCTTTCGTTTGAATGCTCACTGACTGTATGCGATCGGCCGAGATGTCCAGGATCCCTTTTCTGAGCCAATCTTGCGGCGTCGAAGACGTATCGATCTCAGTGTCGACGAGCCAGCTCTGCGGTTCGCCGGCACGACGCACATATTGCGATTCGAGTCCGGGTCCTTGATTGCCCACGATCAGATTGACCGCCGGCTCGACACCGCTCACCTCGATTCGCGCGCCGGATGCGTTGTCGGCGCTGACGTCTTCGACTCCCAGGCTCGCGTAGTTTTCCGGGTTCGAGGTTTTTTGCTCGCGCAACTTCGCGTCCGCGAAGCTCAACAGTAGCTTGCGCACCTTCGCATCATCGGCAGGATAGCCATTGCGCTCGGCGACCCCCCAGGAAGACTCTTTGCGTGCGATCTCTACGCTCTGCTTGTCGCCTGCCGAGAAGATGCGCACCGCGGTCGCATTGTTGAGCGTTTTCTTCAGGTCCGGGTACAACGCATTAGCGGTCGTTGCGTCTTGCGAGGAATGCCCGCCGGCAACCCAGATACCTAATCCGATCGCAGCGAGCGCGACCAAACTCAGCACGAGGAGCTTTTTCGAATTCATGGGTCAACCTCAACCGGTGTGAGCGGCCGCACGGCCCGCGCGTAGCCGACGACGGCGAGTGACGGCGAGAAGGATCGCGGCAATCGCGATCAAGAAAGGGACGAGCGCAATGTTCAGCACCTTCAAGACGGTGCCGAGGCGCTCGATCTCGAGATCCAGGCTGCGACGCACATCTCGCAGTTCCTTTCGAACGCGCACGCGTTCCTGTTGGAAGCGTTCCAATTCGGCTTCTTGTTCGGGAGACAGCACGAGCGAGCCCTGAGTGGTGCGTCCAGATTCGAGCTCCGACAATTTCCTTTCGGTTTCACGCAGTTCTTCGTCCAGCTCTTGCTCTTTCGCTCGAAGCTGATCGTCGGCTTGACGTCGAAGCTCTTCGACTTTCGTGAATGGCCGGAAGAAGCTCTGGCGCCCGCGGATACTGATCAAATCACTGCTGCCGGCGAGATTATCGAGCGCATTCGCGATGAAGTCGCCGTTGTTTGCCCAAGCCATGGCCAGTCGTTGTCCGAAGAGGTTCTGTGTGCGCACCCATAGCGGATCGGATAGCACGTCGGTGTCGGCAACGAGGATGATGTGAGCCTCTTGCGCCGATTGGGCCTTATGTTCTCCTGCCGGAGAGCCTTCACCGCTTTCGGGTGGGCCTTTGGGGTAGGCAGAGTTCAGCTTACCGTGAATGCGAGCGGCAACCGTATATTGCTCGCCCGTCGCTTTGAACCCATCGAGAAGCGCATCGCTATCCGGAAGGAAGGCCAAGCGCGAAGTCGGAAGCAGCGCTGCGTTGGTGCTCGACTGCAGTAGTGGTTCGAACTCCACAGTGGCGCCTTCTTTCTTTTTGATTGTGCCCGCAGTCATGACGTTCACAGTATCGAGCGCGGCGGTGATCACATCCTGAGAATTCATGCTTGCGCGATTGAATCCGACGATCGCAATGTGTTGCGAGGGCGGCTGACCTTGGCGAAGCGATACGGTCAGTCCGAGCTCTCGATCGCCGAGCACATTGGCGGGGTCGAAGGTGACCCCATACGCATCGAGCAGCGGGCCAAGCGAGGATGAACGATTGCCCATCGGTGGCATGCCCATCTGTTGTTGCCCAGCCGGGTCGTTCTCGGCTTGAGGATCGATGAACGCGATGAGCTTGCCGCCGCGCATAACGAACTGATCGATTGCATAGAGCGTCTGCTCGGAGAGATCTTTGGGATGGATCAGGAGCAGGACACCGATCTCAGGTTCGATCGCTGTGACATCGCTCGTCAATGTCCTTACATCGAAAAGTTCGCGAAGCTGCGCGATGCTCGCCCATCCTTCTTGCATGCGTCCGCTCATCTGATCGAACGAGGCATCAACTGGCAGGCTCGACAGAAGCCCAACGGCGGCCTTCTTCGGATTGCCGAGCCGATAGATCAAGCTCGCCACGTCATATTCCAAGAACTCTTCTTTCTCGGGTTGAAAGAAGCCGATGATCTCACGGCCGTCCGTGGAGTTCGTTCCGGCCAGGCCGAAATACAGCGATTCGCCCTGAGCGTTGATCGGCACTGCTGAAAGACCGAACTCGGCGGCTCGATCCTCTTCTTCGGAGAACGGCTGCGGATCGATAATGCTCAACCGTAGCTTGCCCTTCGATCTCTCACTGATCTCTTCGAGCAATTCGCGCACGCGTTGCGCGTAAGCTCGCAACTGCGGGGATTCAGCGCTTGCTTCTTGCGAGAAGAAAAAATAGAGATTCACCGGCTCATCGAGAGAAGTCACGATGCGTTCGGTACCCTCGGAGATGGAATACAGCTTGCTCTCGGTGAGATCGAGCCGTGCTCCTCTGAACAAGAAGGTGATGAGAATGGTGATGCCGATGAATAGCACCGCTATGGAAATCAGCGCGCTCGCGCTGTAAGCCCGTTTACTCAATGCCAAAGTGCGCTCACTGGTCATAGGTTAGTCCGCCTTCTTCATTTCGAGCACGATCACATTGGCTGCCAGCCACGCCGCGATCAGGGTGCCGAAAAACAGCAAATCGCGAAGATCGATTACACCTTTGGAGATCGATCCGAAGTGTGTGAGGAAAGACAGCGAAGCGATCGCATCGACCACAGGCTGCGGCGCCCATCCCTCGAACAGATTGAGGACCAACGGAAAGCCGCTGAGCAGGAAGCCAAAGCAGATGACAACGGTAAAGATGAATGCGATGACTTGATTACGTGTGGCTGCCGACAAGCAGGCACCGATTGCAAGTAATCCGCCCGCCATCAGAAAGCTGCCGATGTAGGCGGCGAAAATCGCGCCGTTGTCGGGGTCGCCCAGGTAGTTCACGGTGATCCACATGGGGAACGTCAGCAGTAGCGCGACGCCTGCGAAGCACCAGGCCGCGAGATATTTGCCTATCACCGCTTGCCACACCGTTACCGGCAGTGTCATCAGCAATTCGATGCTGCCGGACTTGCGCTCTTCGGCCCAAAGCCGCATCGACAGTGCAGGTATCAGGAAGAGATACAGCCAAGGATGATAGTTGAAGAACGGCGCTAGGTCGGCTTGCCCGCGTTCGTAGAAGCCACCTAAATAGAAGGCGAATACGCCCGCGAGCAGCAGGAAGATAACAATGAAGACGAAGGCCAGTGGGGTGGCAAAGTAGCTGAAGAATTCGCGTCGAAAGATGACGAGCACGTTATGCATGGGCCACCTCGGGCGCTGACTTGGATGTCGCCGGCTTGGTTGTCATGGTGATTTGGCGAAACACATCGTCGAGCCGCCCGCTGGTAGCGCGCGCAGCGAGTGCCTTCGGTGTGTCATCGGCGAGGATGCGGCCGTTCGCGATGATGATGGCGCGATTACACACCGCATCGACTTCTTCGAGAATGTGAGTAGAGATCACGATGATCTTGTCTTTCGACATCGCGTTGATGAGCGTACGCACTTCGTGCTTTTGATTCGGATCCAAGCCATCGGTGGGTTCATCCAGAATCAACACTTGCGGATCATGGAGCAGCGCCTGAGCGAGGCCGACACGGCGACGGAACCCTTTGGAAAGCGTCTCGATGACTTGCTCGAGCACGCCGTTCAAACCGAGTCGTGCGATGACGTCATCCATGCGTGAGCGCCGGTGACTGCCCGTGAGGCCTCGCACATCCGCGATGAACTCGAGAAATGCGCGTACTGACATCTCTGCATAGTTGGGCGCGCCTTCGGGCAAGTAACCCATGCATGCCTTCGCGGCGAGCGGGGCGGATTGCACATCGTGGCCGCATACGCGCACCGTGCCGGAGGTGGGTGCAAGGAAACCGGTGATCATCTTCATTGTCGTCGACTTGCCAGCACCATTCGGTCCGAGAAAGCCGAGAACTTGTCCCGGCTCAACGCTGAATGAAATGTCGTCTACGGCTGTGAAGGGCCCGTAGCGTTTGGTGAGATGACTGATCTCGATCATTGATGCGTCCTTCCGAAAGCTCTTACTGACTTGAATGCGCACGGGCAGTTCCGTGAGCGGCGAGAAGCCCGGGCGGAGAGAATCCGCCGGTGAGAGGCGAAGCAGCGGTAAACCAATTGCAATAGGAAGACTTGCGAAGCTGTGTCATCAGATCGCATGGACCCTCTGGTTTGATCTGGGCATTCGCGCCCGAACTCGTTCGTGTTATCGCGGGGGTGCGACGAGCACACCGCGGCAGCGATTCCTTTGCTGGCTAAGCGCGGGGGGGAATTTTTGTCGATCACCGATGTCAATTCAAGCGTGGTGCATGATTTGCGGGTGAGAACCGGACCTTTGCGGTCTTTCTAATCCGCGCATGAACACGCTGGCGGTTAGTTCTTTAATGCTGAGATGGAGCCTTCGTGCTGCATAGCAGCATCCGCCATAGTTGGCACCGTGAAACGGCAAGACCTCAATGAAGTCTTGGAGTTAGCGGCGTTTTTTGCGGCCGCGCAGGAATGGCGCGGTGCTCGAATCCCCCTGATGGCCGGTAGACTGCAGAAGTCCCCGGCCTTTTTTTTGGCGTTTTGAGCTGGCTGGACTAACTGCTGGCTGCTTTCTGCTCTATCTCGCCGCGACTGGCTCGCAGGACTTTGCGAATTTCTGCAGCGGAGGGACGGTCGGCAATTCGGGCGATGAGCTCAGCGAGCTCGTGCCAGGGCTTTCCCCATTTCAACAGCCGAACCGCATCGGCAATGATTTTGCCGCGCAGGTCTCCTGTCACTGAAACAGTCTTCGACGTTGGGGATGTTTTCGTCTGCGGTGTAGCGGTGCCTTTCGAGGGCGCGGCCGCTGCACGCGCGGCAGGCTTCGCTTCCTCGGCACGTGGTTTCGCCGCTGTCTTCGCCGCCGCAGATGCGCTCTTCAATCGAGGCATTTCTCGGGTAGTTTCATCTCCGGCTGGGCGAGTCCGATGAGGAGCCGTGCGAATGACGGTGGGTGCTTCGACTGTTTGCGTCGTGGCAGCCGCTGATGCGCTCTTATCTGGATCTGCAAGCGGAACGAAACGCTGAATATGCTGAATTCCGACCAAGTTCGCCAAGAAGGCCATGAGCTCCAAGGATTCGGAAAACTTCCCGTCTCCCATCGCTTGGCGTGTTTCGACGTGCGCCTTTAGCTCCAATACCTTCTGCTTCGCAACTTCCAATACCCATCGTGTGGGCCGATCATGCTTGGGCCAAGGTTGGACACGTGCGTATGCCGCATCGCTCAGTTCAACGTATTGAAGATGGAGATCGATGCTGACGAGCCATTTATCGATGAGTTCCGAGATTCGACGGTCCGCTGGCGTCATATTGGCTCCGCTCTTTGAGCACATTATGCACAACGCGGGAAGAGCGTTGGGGCTTGGCGTTGAGCGGTGGGTTCGGAGCGATGTGCGGTAAAAGGCCGGCCTGGGAGATCGAGCGGCAATCGTTCATTGCCTTGGCGCTCCCAGAGGGATATGCGCTTTCACGTCCATGTACGCGCCCCGTTGGGGCCAGCTAATCGCTGTCCAAAATCGCTCCCTACGATTTTGTCGAACCCTCGTACTAGGGTTCTCACCCTCCGTTTAGCCAACCTTGCTCGCGCAAAGTTGGCGCTCCCACGGGGATATGCGCTTGCACGTCCCTGTACGCGCCCCATCGGGGCCAGCTAGTCGCTGTCCAAAATCGTTCCTTCCGATTTTGTCGAACCCTCTACTCGGGTAGCTCATCCCCTTGCGCCAATCTCAATGAGATTGGCGCTCCCAGAGGGATTCGAACCCTCGTACCAGCCTTGAGAGGGCTGTGTCCTAGGCCTCTAGACGATGGGAGCGGTGAGTGATGCTGGGCGAACGCCCTTGAGGATGCTGCGCTATTATACGGCGCGCTTCCTTTCGCTCAAGCGGCGTGTGCTATTGAATCAAAAAAATCTGTCTGAAAGTTTCGGCGACGATGCAAGCCAGCCGCGAGTCTATGCGCGCGATGAGCATCCGATTTCGCGGGCGAATATTTCCTCGAATGCGCTGAAAGTGCTGTACCGGCTCAAGGAAGCCGGGTACCAGGCGTTTCTGGTCGGTGGGGCTGTGCGCGATTTGTTGCTCGGGTTGAGCCCGAAGGACTTCGACATCGCCACCAACGCGCATCCGAATCAAGTCAAACAACTGTTTCGGAATTGCCGATTGATCGGGCGTCGCTTTCATTTGGCGCATGTCCGTTTCGGATACGAGATTATCGAAGTGGCAACCTTCCGCGCCGCTCACACTCCTATCGACGAAGACAATAGCGTCGATGAAGGTGGACACCGAGTGCTGGATGAGAGGGGGCGCATCCTGCGCGACAATCTCTACGGTACGATCGAGGAAGACGTGTGGCGGCGTGATTTCACTGCGAACGCGCTGTACTACAACATCAATGATTTCTCCGTGTGGGACTACGTCGGGGGTGTGGACGACGCGCGTGCGCGCGTGCTGCGGCTCATCGGCGATCCCGAAACGCGTTATCGCGAAGATCCGGTACGAATGCTGCGTGCGATTCGTTTCGCGGCCAAGTTGGACTTCACGATCCATCCAGATACCAAGGCGCCGATCCCGAAGCTCGCTTGGATGCTGGATGCGGTCCCGCCGGCAAGGCTGTTCGATGAGGTTAACAAGATGTTCCTCGCAGGCAGTGCTGCGGCGACGTTCGATTTGCTCGCACAGATGGGGTTGCTCGAACATTTGTTTCCGGACCTGGCTGCTGCCTTTGAGGAAGCGCCCGATGGTCCGGCGATGAACTTGCTTCGTCTCGGTCTTCAAGGGACCGATGCCCGCGTGCGTGACGATAAATCAGTGACGCCAACGTTCTTGTTTGCAGTTCTATTGTGGCCCGCAATTCAGCGCGCAGTCGCGCGGGGCGCGCGACAAGAAGGGGCAGAGTTTCAGGAGCTGCTTGCCGCGTGTGAATTGGTCGCGATGCGTCAGCAAGCGCGTGTGGCGATCCCTCGCCGGTTTACGCTGCCGCTCAGAGAGATCGTAGCCTTGCAGCCGCGATTCGAACGCCGCGAGGGGCGGCGAGCCCTGCGATTACTCGAGCACCCGCGTTTCCGAGCCGCGTACGACTTCTTACTGTTGCGAGTCGCAGCGGGTAATGCGGACGCAGAAGTGGGGCAATGGTGGACCGATATTCAAACGGTGCCGCCTGAAGAACGGATTCAAAAGGTGGAGGGTCCAGCCAACGCCGTTCATGAGCCTTCCTCTCGCCCACGGCGCAAACGTCGGCGTCGTCGCAAACCACCCGCATAACGTGTCGACCATGTCGAAGTCGCGGCGGGATGGTGATCACGAACGCCCCGTCGATTGCTGGACGCCCGCGTATATTGCTCTAGGGAGCAATACGGACGCGCCACGAGGACAAGTCGAAAAGGGGTTCGAACATCTGGGGCGTCTCGCAAACACGATATTGGTTGCGCGCTCACCGCTATATGTGTCGGCTCCAATGGGACCCGTTGCGCAACCGGACTTCGTCAATGCGGTCGCCGGGATACTCACTAAGCTCGCGCCGTTCGAGCTATTGCGAGAGCTCAAACAATTGGAGCAAACCTTGGGGCGGGAACAGCCGGTCGTTCGCTGGGGACCTCGAAGAATCGATTTCGATTTGCTCGTGTATTCTGATTCGCAGATCGAGTCGGAAGATCTCGTGATACCGCACGCAGGCATCACGCAACGCAACTTCGTCCTGTATCCTTTGTGCGATATCGCCCCCGACCTGTTGATTCCCGGTAAAGGTGTCGCGCGTACTCTCGTTGCGCGCCTCGGCTCTGCAGGCTTGCGGCGCATAGAATGAAAGCGGCTTGCAAGCGCTCATATCTAGTTTTTCATCTTCATCATCGAATATGTCAGAGAAGCCTTCGATCTCCGTTCCGCATCGCTTGATCGTCATCGAAGGTCCCATCGGTGTGGGCAAGACAAGTCTCGCGCGCCGTCTCGCGCGCAGCTTTGGGAGCGAGTTGATCTTGGAGCAAGCCGAGGAAAACCCCTTTCTGGAGCGTTTCTATCGCAATCCCAGGGCTGCAGCGTTGCAGACGCAATTGTTCTTTCTGTTTCAACGCACGAGGCAGTTGGAAGACATTCGGCAGCACGACTTGTTCGACACCGTGAGAGTTGCTGACTATCTGATCGACAAGGATCGATTGTTCGCGCGGCTCACCTTGGATGACGAAGAGTTCGCGTTGTACGAGCAGGTATACAGCCGGCTGGCCGTCGATGCGCCGGTGCCCGACTTGGTCATCTATCTTCAAGCGCCGGTGGACGTGCTGCTCGAACGAATCGAGCGGCGCGGAATTCGGTATGAGCAACACATGGATCGCGCGTATTTGGAGAAGCTGCAGGAAGCCTATGCGCGCTTCTTTCACCAGTATCACGCCTCGCCATTGTTGATCGTCAATGCGGCTCAGGCAGATTTCGTTTCTAACGAGCAAGACTATGCGCAATTGTTGGAGCAAGTCAGCCGCATCCGTCGCGGCCGTCATTTCTATAATCCGCTAAAAAGCGCTCTATGACTGACTTTGTCTTACACGCCGGGCCGTCATTGCTCTCATTCCTGGCCGTCATTACCCTCAAGTTGATGTTTGGTTAAGCGTCGGTCATTCTTGCGCGCAGTCCTTTTTCGGCGACTCCTCCCATGTACAAGCACCTGCAAGAGCGTTACGCGCCGCGTCCGCCGGTCAACGTCGCATCGCTGATGCGAATGAAATCCGAAGGGGAGAAGATCGCGTGCATCACTGCGTATGACGCGAGCTTCGCAACGTTAGTGGATGACGCGGGGGCCGATCTGGTCCTCGTCGGTGATTCCCTCGGAATGGTCATCCAAGGGCATGACACGACGGTGCCTGTCACACTGAACGATGTGATCTATCACTGCCAGGCGGTTGCGCGCGGACTGTATCGTCCGTTCTTGATGGCGGATATGCCGTTCATGACCTATGCCTCGCGCGAGCAGGCTCTGGAAAACGCAGTCAGGCTCATGCAGGAGGGCGGCGCGAAGATCGTGAAGTTGGAGGGCGGTGCCGGGCAAGTCGAGATCGTCGAGTTTCTCGCCAGCCACGATATCGCGGTGTGTGCTCATCTGGGTTTGAAACCACAGTCGGTTCACAAGGTCGGCGGCTTTCGCGTACAGGGCCGCGATGAGGCGGCGGCGGAGCAAATGTTGCGTGATGCGAAGGCGTTGGAAGGCGCCGGCGCGGACGTCGTGCTGCTCGAGTGTATTCCGGCGAAGTTAGGCGCTGAGATCACCAAAGCACTGCACGTGCCCGTAATCGGGATCGGCGCAGGTCCGGACACTGACGGCCAGATCCTCGTGCTGTATGACGTTCTGAACATCACTGCCGGTCGCAAGCCGCGATTCTCCAAAGACTTCATGCTAGGCAATGCAAGCCCGCTCGAAGCTGTCAAAGCGTACGTGCAAGCCGTCAAGTCGCGCGAGTACCCTGGCCCCGAGCACTGCTTCTAGATGAACACTGCGATTCGTACCTCGCAGCTTCGAGAGCGTATCGCGGCCTGGCGTAAGGCGGGGGAGCGCATCGCGTTTGTGCCGACGATGGGAAATCTGCATGCGGGACACGGCAGTCTCGTTCAAGCGGCACGAGCTCATGCTCAACGAGTCGTCGTCAGTATCTTCGTCAATCCGTTGCAGTTCGGCCCGAACGAAGATTTCGCCGCGTATCCCCGCACACCCGAAGCCGATCGCGAACTGCTGCGTACGTTGCAGGTCGACATGCTCTTCGCACCCGAGGTGGAAGAAATTTATCCCCGCGATCAGCAGCTCACGGCGCGAGTGCACGTCCCAGGATTGGAAGACATCTTATGTGGCGCTTTTCGTCCCGGTCACTTCATGGGCGTAGCCACAGTGGTCACGAAGTTGCTCAACTTGGTGCAACCAGACGTCGCGCTCTTCGGCGAGAAGGATTTCCAGCAGTTGATGATCATTCAGCGCGCGGCGATCGACTTATGCATGCCCGTTGAGATCATCGGTGTGCCGACCACCCGTGAGCCCGACGGACTTGCGATGAGCTCTCGCAATCGCTATCTCACCGCCGAGCAGCGCGCGGTGGCGCCGCGTATTTTTGCGGCATTGGATCGTACGCGTGCAGCGATCGAAAACGGGGCGCGCAACTTCGATGAGCTAGAGCAAGAGGGAACGAAGGCTCTGCAAGATGGAGGGTTTCGGCCGGATTATTTCGCGATCCGGGATGCGAACACCTTGGATATTCCGAGCGAAGGCGCGAGGGATCTAGTTGTGCTCACTGCCGCGCGCATCGGTCGTGCACGCTTGATCGATAACGTTCGAGCTAGAGCGAGTTGATGTGCTGCTGCTTTGCATGAGGCATGGGCAGAAAATTCCCGCCAAGGTGAAGACCCGCCAAGGTGAAGATAAGTCTCGCTGAGTCGCAGGGCCCGCAGAGATAAAGAGATGAAGTCGAGGAACTAATTCTTTACCCGCTGCGCCGCCGCGCCGCTGCGAGAAATTCTTGTAGAGCTAAAGATCGCGGCTCGCATATCGTTGTCGCCTTCGCACAGATTTTACGCTTGCGTTACACCGTAGAATCTTGGCGAAAGTTTCTCTTTCAGATCTCGTCACCCGCAGCAACCATTTGATGTTGCTCAAGCGCCCAGTGCACATGCTCGCGCACGAGTGGTGAGGGATGATTCGCTCGTGCTTGTAACGCGGTGAGGACAGTTTCGGTCGTGGGGGCGTTGCCCAGTGCAACGGCAATATTTCGCAGCCAACACTCGTAGCCGATGCGGCGAATGGCACTGCCTTCCGTGCGTTTCAGGAATTCTTCTTCGTTCCATCCGAACAACGAAACCAGTGTGACGCCGTCCAGGCCATGGCGCGCTTTGAAATCAGCTTCCACGGTCAAGCGTGCGAACTTATTCCATGGACAGACGAGCTGGCAGTCATCGCATCCGTAGATGCGATTGCCCATTGGTTTGCGAAACTCGACCGGAATCGATCCGCGCATCTCGATCGTCAGATACGAGATGCAGCGCGTCGCATCGAGCTCGTACGGCGCGACGATCGCGCGAGTGGGGCAGACATCGATGCACGCGCGACAGGTACCGCAATGATCGCTTGCAGGTTCGTCGGTCGGGAGCGGTAAGTTCGTGAGAATCTCGCCGAGAAAGAACCAAGAACCGGCACGGCTGTTGATCACATTCGTGTGTTTGCCTATCCATCCTAGGCCTGCCTGGCGAGCGAATGCTTTCTCCAATACGGGACCACTGTCGACGAATACGCGATAAGTGGAGCCTGCGACCTGCCCTTGAATTCTCTCGGCTAGCTGCGCTAAGCGCTTGCGCATGACCTTGTGATAATCCCTTCCGAGTGCATAGCGAGAGATGTACCCAAGCTCGGGTTTCTCCAAGACGTCTTCCGGCGGCAACGTCTCAGGCGGCAGGTAGTCCATGCGCGCGGAGATCAAACGTATGGTTCCAGGAACGAGCTCTTGCGGACGCGCGCGACGGCGACCATGTCTTTGCATGTAGTCCATCTCGCCATGTCGTCCTTGCTCCAGCCATTGCATCAGTCGCTCTTCGTCCTGCGCGATGGTCACGTCGGTAATGCCGACCTGCTGAAACCCCAGCTCGCGACTCCAGGCGCGTATGTCATCGGCGAGTTGAGTGAAGGAGGGCATGGGGCATGACGCCAGTGCTGCGGTGGTAAAGTGATAAGGTGATGACGAGAGAGGGAACAGCGAGCGGCAGGATACTCGCCAGTGCCGCGCTTTAATCTTACGTTATCACCTTATCACTTCATCACTGGACGCCCAGCGTTCCATCACTTGCCTTTACTTCCATGTCGTCCTTTCCCGTCACGATTCACTCCGCCGAGCAAGTGCGTGCGCTCGATCGTTACGCGATCCAGACCTTGGGGGTGCCGGGCTATACCCTGATGTGCCGTGCCGGCGAGGCAGCGTTTGGAGTACTAAGACAGCGATGGCCAAAAGCGCGGCGAGTCGTCGTGATCTGCGGCCCCGGAAACAATGGCGGCGACGGGTATGTCATGGCTCGCCTTGCTTTGGCGCAGGGGGTCGACGTGCGTGTGATTGCCACGAGCGACCCTTCGCAGCTGCGAGGCGATGCATCGCAAGCATTCAAGGATTATCGATCGGAAGGGGGCTTGCTGACCGCTTGGAGCAAACGGGCAATCGAGGACGCCGAGGTCATTGTCGATGCGATCTTCGGCATCGGCCTGTCGAGAGAGGTCGATTCGGACGTCGGTGCCATCATCGACACGATCAATGAAAGTGGATTGCCTATCTTGGCGCTAGATATTCCAAGCGGCCTGCACGCTGATTCGGGCGCTGCGCTCGGCACCGCTGTGCGAGCGGATTGCACCTTGACGTTCATAGGACTGAAGCTTGGCTTTTACGTTGGGCAGGGCCCAAACTTTGTCGGCGCATTGCTGTTCGATCCGCTCGCATTGTCTGGTGATACGTTTTCGCAAGTACCGCCGGTTGCACTGCGCATCGATGAACGCCGGATGGCCGCGTCCTTGCCGCCACGAGTGCGTACCGCGCACAAAGGGATGAACGGCGATGTTTTGATCATCGGTGGCGGAATTGGAATGGCCGGCGCTGCGCGCTTGGCCGGCGAAGCGGCGCTGCGATGCGGCGCTGGAAGAGTGACTATCGCAACTCATCCAGACAACGTGGCTGCGATCGTATCGGGCCGGCCGGAGTTGATGTGTCGCGGGGTGCGCACTAGCGAGGAGCTCGAACCGCTGTTGCAGCGAGCTGATGTGCTCGCGGTCGGACCTGGATTGGGCCAAGACAAATGGGCGCTCGAGCTGTGGAAGGCAGCATGTGCGAGCTCACTTCCAAGCGTGTTCGATGCAGATGCCTTGAACCTGTTGGCGCAGCTTAGGTCACCGATGGCTAATGCGAAACGCATTCTGACACCGCATCCAGGTGAGGCGAGTCGTCTGCTTGGAATCTCCTCATCAGCGGTGCAGGCCGATCGAGTCGCAGCAGCGCGGGCGTTAGCGGACCGTTATGGGAGCATCGTCGTGTTGAAAGGTGCTTGCTCCATCGTGATGTCGCCGGGTTCATTGCCGCATATATGCGATCGTGGCAATCCCGGAATGGCGTCGCCCGGGATGGGCGATGTGCTCACCGGCGTGATTGCAGGATTGCTTGGACAGCTTGGCAATGCGGATATCGCCGCTCAAGTCGGCGTGTGGGTGCATGCGAGCGCAGGAGATCGAGCGGCTTCAAGACGCGGCGAGCGTGGCCTGATCGCAAGTGACTTGTTCGAGTATCTCGGCGCATGCGTGAATCCCACATTTCGTCCTTAGTCGTCGCGACACCCGAGGCGATGCGTGAACTCGGCAATCGCATCGGCAGGATGCTGCTCGAGTACCAAGGCCCTGCGCTTTGCATCGCGATCGAAGGAGAGCTTGGCGCGGGCAAGACGACGTTCGTCAGTGGAGTTCTTGGCTCAGCCGGCGTGCGAGGACCTGTGCGCAGCCCAACCTATACGTTAATCGAGCCATACGAGCTTGCCGGCCGTTCGCTGTACCACCTGGATCTCTATCGCTTGACCGATCCTTCGGAGATCGAGCCGCTGGGGCTTCGAGATCTCCTCACTCCCGGGTCGATCCTGTTGATCGAGTGGCCATCCCGCGCGGAAGGACGAATTCCTCCACCCGATCTCGCCCTGGCGATCCAATATTTGGATCCTCCCCAGGACGGTAGGCGTGTCCGAATAACTCCCGGTTCTCCAGAAGTGGCGGAGCTTCTGAGGCGTTTGTTGCGGTAAACCCCCAATTACCGCGTCTATGTCTATAATTTTATTGAAATCCTGATCGGAGTCGCGCTAGATTACCGGCAACATGAGGGGGTTAAGCTACCGAAACGTCATTTGCGCCCTGGCCGCATTGGCCGGCGTTGCATTTGCATTGCCTGCGAGCGCCGCAGTTTCGGTGAAGGACGTGCGCGTCTGGGCGGGGCCGGATTCCACGCGAGTCGTCTTCGATCTCTCCGGTCCGGCGAAGCACAGCGTGATGACACTGAGCGATCCCGAAAGAGTCGTCATCGATATTAGTGCGGCGAACGCACAGGAACTCGCCAAGTCACTGCCGCAAGATCAGGGATTCATCAAACAAATCCGCATCGGCGATCACGGCAACGGCGATCTGCGCGTCGTGATCGATCTTGCAGCGAATGCTGCTCCCAAAAGCTTTCCCGTCGCTCCCAGTGGCAGCTATGGTCATCGACTCGTCGTCGATCTCGAGCCGATTGCGGCACGCGCGCCCCCGCGAGTAGTCAAATCAGCTGCCGAGGCGCACGGACGCAACATCATCGTCGCGATCGATGCAGGACACGGCGGACAAGATCCCGGATCGATCGGCAAGCGCGGCACGCGTGAGAAGAATGTCACCTTGGCGATCGCCAGAGAGCTCAAGCGCCGCATCGATCGCGAGCCGGGCATGCGCGCCGTGTTGACTCGCGATGGCGATTATTTCGTGCCGCTGCGTGAACGCATCCTACGTGCGCGTAAGCAGCAAGCCGATATGTTCGTCTCCGTTCATGCAGATGCATACCATGATCGTTCCGTCGCCGGTTCATCGGTTTATGTGCTTTCTGCGCGCGGCGCGAGCGACGAATCCGCACGTTGGCTGGCCGATCGCGAGAACGCAGCGGATTTAGTCGGCGGCGTTTCGTTGGACGATAAGGACGACGTCCTAGCGTCCGTACTCCTGGATCTTTCGCAAGGCGCGAGCATGAGCGCCAGCATCGATGCCGCGGATAAGGTGATGAACTCGCTTTATCAAATGGGAAACATCACCCGGCGCGGCGTAAAGCACGCAGGTTTCTTGGTGCTCAAGTCGCCTGACATTCCTTCTATTCTGGTTGAGACGGCGTTCATTTCGAATCCGCTCGAAGAGTCCCGGTTGATGAACCCTTCACATCAGCAGCGTCTTGCCGATGCGATCTTCGCAGGCGTGCGCACGTACTTCTATACGAGTCCGCCGCCCGGTACTCAGATCGCACAGCTGCGTGCCGGTTCGAGCGGCTCGACCGTGATCGCGAGCAACTCGGGAACTACTGGCGAGACAGCGAGCGGCATTTCTCAGTAAGCGCTTTGCCTTTTCCGATCAGTCGTCGACCTTCTCACCGAGGCGAGGCGCTCTTATTCGGAATCTGGCCGCGGACTGTGGACCGCAGACCTTTCCTTCCGACCTTTCTCCCTCCCTCTGCTATCCTGCGCCGCGATTTTCCTCGTAGCGCCCATCATGCCGATCCGCGTCCTGCCAGAACAGCTCATTCATCAGATCGCGGCAGGCGAGGTCGTCGAGCGGCCGGCATCCGTCATCAAAGAGCTGGTCGAGAACAGCATCGATGCAGGTGCCAAACGCGTCGAAGTCGAGATCGAAGACGGCGGGGTGCGCTTGTGCCGCGTACGCGATGATGGCTCCGGGATCGAACCTGCCGAGCTTGCATTAGCTCTCTCTCGCCACGCCACCAGCAAGATCACGACCATCGATGATTTAGAACGAGTTGGGACGTTAGGATTTCGCGGCGAAGCTTTGCCAAGCATCGCATCCGTCGCGAGAATGCGGTTGATTTCCCGCGCCAGGCAGCAATCATCGGGGTATTGCATAGGCGCTGATAATGGCACGCTCACGCAGTTGGAGCCTGCGGCGCATCCGATCGGCACGACGGTGGAAGTGCGCGACTTATTCTTCAATGTGCCGGCACGAAGAAAATTCCTGCGCACTGAGCGTACCGAGAACCAGCATATCGAGCGAATGATCGAGCGACTCGCGTTGTCTTCATTCGAAACTGCCTTTTCGCTCAGCGTTGGCCGGCGCGGCGTCATCGATTTCGCCTCCGCCACCTCACAGGAAGAGCGTGAGCGGCGCGTCGCGAAAATCGTCGGCGATGAATTCATCGCCAATGCGATGTACATCGAGCACGAGTCAGCAGGCTGTAAATTAACGGGTTGGTTGTGCCAGCCCACGTTCGCTCGCTCGCAACCCGATCTGCAGCATTTCTATCTCAACGGTCGGGTGCTTCGAGATCGATTGGTCGCAAGCGCGATCCGATTGGGTTACCGCGATGTGATGTTTCACGGCCGTTACCCGGCCTTCGTATTGTTCTTGGAAATGGATCCCCGATGGGTGGACGTGAACGCGCATCCGGCGAAACTAGAGGTGCGTTTCCGAGAGCCTCGGCACATCCACGATTTTCTGTTCCGCACGGTCGAGCGAGTGTTGCGCGAGACGTACGCAGGTGCTGCATCGGCATCCGCGCCGCCGACCAACATCGATGTGCTATTACCCAACTCGCAAAGTGCAATGCCGATGTGGCCATCGCGCGGTCCAAATCAAAGCGTTTTTCCATTACGCGTTGCAGAGTCTGCGGCGCTCGCCACCGAAACACGAGCGGAAAACTTGGAGAATGCGTTCGAGGCCGTGCGCTCCGCGCCGGAGATGCCGCCACTGGGCTTCGCGATCGCACAACTGCATGGCGTTTACATTCTTGCGCAAGTGCCCGACGGGTTGATACTCGTCGATATGCATGCGGCGCATGAGCGTACTACCTACGAGCGGATGAAAGCTGCGCTCGAGAAAGGCGACGTCCCCAGCCAGCCTTTGCTGACGCCGATGGCGGTTTCGGTTGCGCCGGCGGAAGCGGATGTTCTCGAGGAGCATGCGATGGTGTTGAACCGCGCCGGGCTCGAGGTGATTAGGTCCGGTCCGGCGGGCGTCCAGGTCAAATCCGTGCCCGTGTTCTTGCGAGCGCGCGATATCGATGAGCTCATTCGCCGCTTGGGCGCGGACCTGCTCGCGACCGGCGCAACCCGCGGTATCGAAGAAGCCATCAACGAAGTGCTCGGCACCATCGCGTGTCACGGGGCGGTGCGTGCGAATCGTCAATTGAGCATCCCGGAGATGAACGCGCTGCTTCGCGAGATGGAGAGGACGGTCCGAAGCGATCAATGCAACCACGGCCGCCCGACTTGGACTTACATCAGCATGCAGGATCTGGACAGATTATTTTTGCGCGGTCGATGACGAATCTTCACGATCTTCGGCCGCCGGTCGTTCTGATCATGGGGCCGACGGCCTCGGGTAAAACAGATCTGGCTTTGCGTCTGGCTGAACGTTGGCCGATCCAAATCGTCAGCGTGGACTCCGCAATGGTTTATCGCGGCATGGACATCGGTACTGGAAAGCCGGCGCCGGAAGTCTTGCAGCGCTACCCTCATATGCTCGTGGACATTCTCGACCCGTCACAGCCGTATTCAGCGGGTCAGTTCGTCCGCGATGCTCACAAGGCGATTGCAACGTCGCATGCGGAAGGAAAGTTGCCAGTCCTTGTCGGCGGAACCATGCTCTACTTCAGGGCGCTGCGACGTGGCCTTGCCGATATGCCGTCGGCCGATCCGCAGATCCGTGCCGCCATCGATCTAGAAGCGACGCGCGTGGGCTGGCCGGCAATGCATGCCGAGCTTTCACGAATCGATCCTGAGGCGGCAGCTCGAATCCAGCCGAAGGACGCGCAGAGAATCCAGCGTGCTTTGGAGGTATTTCGCCTGAGTGGTCGCACCATGACGGAGCTGCATGCGCTTGCTCCGAATCCCGAGGAGCGATTTCGGTTCTTTGCCTACGCGTGGGTTCCGAGCGATCGGCAAGCCTTGTATGCAGCGATCGAAACCCGCTTGGATCGCATGATGCAAAGCGGTTTCATGGCCGAGGTGTCGAAGCTTTACGAGCGGGGAGATTTGCACGCCGACTTGCCTGCGATCCGCTCGGTCGGTTATCGCCAACTCTGGGAACATTTGGACGGCGGGGTGCCTTTGGATTCGGCGGTGAAGCAGGCAATCCTCGCGACAAGGCACTTAGCTCGGCGACAGTTGATTTGGCTTCGATCCGAACGCGAATTGAGTTGGATCGACGCTCTTGATTCTTCCGCTGACGCCCAAATGGTGCGGGCTATCGCCTCAGTATTAGACGAAAGGCAGACTTGAAAACACCCTCCCTGTGTTAGACTGCGGCACTGCAGCGAGCACTGGATGGTGCACGTCGGCTGTCCTCCGGCTGCAAGGAAGCGGCAAAATGTCGGAAGCGCTCAACAAAGAATTCAAAGTCATAACAAGGAGACAAATGATGGCCAGAGGGCAATCATTACAGGACCCTTTCCTGAACACCTTGCGCAAGGAGCGCGTACCCGTTTCTATCTATCTGGTGAATGGCATCAAGCTGCAGGGCCAGATCGACTCGTTCGATCAATTCGTCGTGCTGCTGAAGAACAGCGTCAGCCAGATGGTCTACAAGCACGCGATTTCCACCGTGGTACCGGCTCGCGCGATTCGCGTGCCGACGAGCGACGAGGAAGGCGCGGAGCCAAGCACACCCAGCGAATGAATATGGTGCCGGAGCTAACTGTTGTTTGAACGTCCTCGTAGCGGCGAACGCGCGCTCCTGGTACGTGTTGGGCTAGGGCAATCTCCGAGCAAGGATGAGTTGAGCGAGTTCGATGCGTTGGCGCGCTCGGCGGGTGCCGACGTACTCGCATTGATCACTGGTAATCGGCGCGCACCCGATCCTCGTTTGTTTGTCGGCAGCGGCAAAGCAGAAGAGATTCGTTCCAAGGTCAAAGACCTAGGCGCCGATCTCGTCGTATTCGATCACGCGCTCTCGCCGAGCCAAGAGCGCAACCTCGAAGCGCTTTTGCAATGTCGAGTGCTCGATCGCACGGGGCTGATCCTGGATATCTTCGCGCAACGCGCCCGCAGCTTCGAGGGCCAACTGCAAGTCGAGCTTGCTCAACTAAAACATTTGGCAACCCGACTGGTCCGTGGATGGACTCACTTGGAACGTCAGAAGGGTGGTATCGGACTGCGCGGACCTGGTGAAACTCAGCTCGAAACCGACCGTCGATTGCTCGCTAATCGGATCAAGACGCTGAATGCGCGGTTGGACAAGGTGGTGACGCAACGGGAGACGACGAGGCGCGAACGTAAACGCGCCGAAATTCCCACCGTCGCGCTGGTTGGTTATACGAACGCTGGTAAATCCACGCTGTTCAATCGCCTGACGGGATCGCAAGCCTACGCTGCGAACCAACTGTTCGCCACTCTGGACCCGACCGTTCGCAGGCTCGATCTGCCCGATGCGCGATTTGCGCTACTGGCGGATACCGTCGGATTCGTTCGGGAGTTGCCCCACGAGCTCGTCGCTGCGTTCAGATCGACGTTGCAGGAAGCGCGCGAGGCATCGGTTTTACTGCACGTGATCGACGCCGCGGATTCGAATCGCGCAGAACGAATCGCGCAAGTGAACGAGGTTCTGCAAGATGTAGGTGCAGGCGACCTGCCGCAGATCGAGGTGTATAACAAGGCTGACTTGCTCAACGAGGTGCCTCGGGTGGAGCTCGACGAGCATGGCGGGATACGCCGCGTTTGGCTGTCCGCCCAAACCGGGGCAGGCACTGACTTGCTGATCGAGGCGATTGGCCGTTTCCTGGGACCGGAGCTGGTTCATCGGCATATCGTGCTCAAGCCCGAAGAGGGCCGTGCGAGGGCCAAGTTTTTTGCGGCCGGTGCGGTTTTGGCCGAGAGCTCGCTTCCGGGCGGGGCGATCGACTTGGAGGTCTCCATGCCTCGTCAAGCGTTCGAAACCCTCTGTCGAAGCGAACAAATTCGATTGGAACCGACCGACAAAACTTGTGCACACTCCGAGGCGTTCCTAAAATCCGGCCTCCCGACGTCTTGGGTCGGCTGATCTCCTTCTTCTCCTTCTCGTTAGAGTATTGATCCAACATGGCGTGGAACGAATCGGGCGGCGGCAATTCCGGCGGCAAGCGCAACCCTTGGGGTGGCGGTAATAAGCCCGATCAAGGTCCGCCGGACTTGGATGAAGTGTTTCGCAACTTGCGTCGCCGATTCGGTGGCGTATTCGGCGGCGGCACCGGCCGTGGTCCCGGCGTATCGGGGCCGGCGCGCGGATTCAGTATCGGCACGATCGTTCTGGTCTTGCTCGCCATTTGGGCGTTCACCGGGCTTTATCAGGTCGATGCGGCCGAGCGCGCCTTGGTCATGCGCTTCGGTAAGTACATCACCACAACGCAACCGGGCCTTCGATGGCATTTACCGTGGCCGATCGAATCGAGACAAATCGTAAACATACAATCGATCGAGAGCTTCGAGGAGCAGACCAGAATGCTCACTTCGGATGAGACGCTCGTCGATATCAACCTCGAAGTGCAGTACCGCCGCGCCAATGCCGTGGACTTCGCTTTCAACGTGCGCGATCCGAAAGCGACACTGGAGGAGGTCAGCGAAAGTGCGATTCGAGAAATCGTCGGCCGCAGCAGGCTCAACGACGTGCTCGAGTCCGGGCGTCAGGAGATCGTTGCGCAAACCAAGGAGCTCATTCAGCGAACGCTGGACGCGTACAAGTCCGGCTTGGAAGTAACGAGCGTGAACTTGCAAGACGTCCGAGTTCCGAGCGAAGTCGCATCGGCGCAGCAAGACGCCATCAAGGCTCGTGAAGACAGGGATCGCTTCTCGCTCGCCGCACAAGCGTATGCAAACGATTTGATCCCGCGCGCGCGAGGCGAAGGAGTGCGGCGAAGCGAAGATGCACATGCTTATAGCGCGAAGGTGATCGCCGATGCGGAAGGTGAGACCCAGCGCTTCTTGAAACTACTCGAAGAGTATGAGCAGGCTCCGGTCGTGACGCGCGAGCGCTTGTACTTGGAAACGGTGGAGGAAGTACTCGCCTCGTCCAAGAAGGTTTTCTTGGATAGCGAGGGAAGCGGGAATCTCTTGTACCTGCCCATCGACAAGTTGTTCGAAGAAGCTCGTCGAACGCAACGCGCTAATGAAACTGAAACGACCATGACCGTAGAAGGCTCGGGTTCTTCCGCAAGTGGCTCCTTGGAAAGCGATCGTCGGACGCGAGGGTCACGCTGATGGCAAACCGTGCCTTTTTAGCCTTGATAGTTGGTGCGGTGGTGTTGATCGCGCTCGCCATGTCGGCCTTTACGGTTCGCGAGACGGAGCTCGCGATGAAATTTCGTTTCGGCGAAATCGTGAACGCCAACTACGATCCGGGTCTGCACTTCATGATGCCGTTCGTAAACAACGTGCGTAAATTCGAGCGCCGCATCATTACGAACAATTATCCATCCGAGCAGTTCTTGACGAGCGAAGGCAAGATCCTGCGCATCGACTTCTATATCAAGTGGCGCATCGAGGATGCGTCTCGCTACTACCAGGCGACCGGTGGCGATGAAGAAGTAGCGGCGGGCCGGTTGGGTAGCATCGTCAAAGACGGCATCAAAGGTGTGATTGCGCGCCGCACGATTCAGCAAGTCGTTGCCGCGGAGCGGACCGAATTTACCGGCGAGATCTTGAAGATCACCGAGGGCGCGACCAGCGGGCTCGGAATCGAGCTCGTCGATGTCCGTGTAAAGAAGATCGATCTGCCCGACGAGGTCAGCGAATCGGTGTTCCTACGTATGCGCCAGGACTTCGATCGACAAGCGAAGGAGTTGCGTGCTCGGGGTGCCGAAAGCGCGGAAAAGCTTCGCGCGGAGGCAGATCGCGAACGCACCGAGATTCTCTCCGCAGCCTACCGTGATGCAGAGATCATTCGCGGTGAAGGCGATGCGAAGGCGGCCGATATCTACGCCCGTGCGTACCAGCGTAATGCGGAGTTCTATTCGTTCCACCGCAGCTTACAGGCATATCGAGAATCCCTCGGCACGCAAAATGACGTGCTGGTGATCTCGCCCGATAGCGATTTCTTCAAGTATTTGAATCGCTCCAACCGACGCTGACAGGTCGATGAACTGGTCCGACCTGTTGGCGGCGTTCGCGCTGTATCTCGTGCTTGAAGGGATCTTGCCGTTTCTCAATCCGCAGGCAATGAAGCGCATCATGGCATCGTTCTCCCAGCTGGCCGACAGGCAACTACGGCTGTGTGGATTGATCAGCATGAGCGCGGGTATTGCGCTGCTTTATTTCGTTCGTTCGTAATCGCTCCATGAAGAAGAATGTCGTAGTCATTGGTGCTCAATGGGGCGATGAAGGCAAAGGCAAGATCGTCGATCTGCTTACCGATCGCGTCGCCGCGGTCGTGCGCTTCCAGGGCGGTCACAACGCTGGCCATACTTTGGTCATCAATGGCAAGAAAACGATTCTGCGATTGATTCCTTCGGGAATCTTGCACGAAGCTGTCACTTGTTTCATCGGCAATGGCGTCGTCTTGTCTCCGAAAGCATTGTTCGAGGAGATGGGTGAGCTCGAGCGGGCCGGCATCGAAGTGCCGAAGCGGTTGCGAATCTCGGAAACCTGTCCGCTTATTCTGCCGCATCACATCGCGCTCGATCAGGCACGCGAAGCGGCGATGGGTGAAGCCAAGATCGGAACCACTGGACGAGGAATCGGGCCGGCCTACGAAGACAAGGTCGCGCGTCGCGCAATCCGTGTGCAAGACCTATTCGCGCGCGAACGATTCGCCTCGAAGCTTGGTGAAGTGCTCGACTATCACAACTTCGTGTTGCGCAATTACTTCAAGGTGGAAGTCGTCGATTTTCAGAAGACGCTAGATGAAGCCTTGGCTTTTGCCGAACGATTGCAGCCGATGGTTGCAGACGTATCCGGTGAAGTGAATGCGCTGATGCGTGCCGGCAAGCGCGTGCTATTCGAGGGCGCTCAGGCTGCCTTGCTCGATATCGATCATGGCACTTACCCCTTCGTCACCTCGAGCAACTGCGTCGCAGGCCAAGCATCGGTTGGAGCCGGGGTAGGTCCTCAGCACCTTCATTACGTATTGGGTGTCGCGAAAGCTTATGCAACTCGCGTGGGCAGTGGACCCTTCCCAACCGAACTCGATGATGAGGTCGGTGAGCATCTGCGGGTCAAAGGCAACGAGTACGGTTCGGTCACCGGACGCCCGCGGCGATGTGGCTGGTTCGATGCGGCAGGCTTGCGCCGGGTCGTGGAGATCAATGGCATCTCCGGACTATGTATCACCAAACTCGATGTGCTCGATGGCTTGGACACCGTTCGCGTCGCGGTCGCATACAAAGTGCGAGGCGAGCGGCGAGACCTGTTGCCCGTCGGCGCGGACGCGTTGTCGATCTGCGCACCGATCTACGAAGAACATCCGGGCTGGAAAGAAAGCACGGCAGGTGTGAAATCGTTCGACGATCTTCCTCGCAATGCGCAAGCGTACTTGCGGCGCTTGGAAGTGCTCGT